>NZ_JBTXLT010000009.1:0-154267 GCF_054871725.1 Enterococcus sp. LJL99 | reverse complement strand
CGTATCGTAAGGTGTGTGTATGAAGTCATAGCTAAATACCTCCTAGTTGATATAATTCGTCAACACCATTATAACAGGATTTTTCACCTTCAATTTATAGTGTTGCACTTAAATTATACATTCTAGTAGAATAAGATAGTTCACTAAAAGAAAACCTACTGATTATCTAATATAGTCTTATAACTATTTTACAGAACTAAAATTGAACTTCTTTATAAAATATGAAATTATGTTATTAAAAAAATAATTTCTAAAAAATGATTTATTTATTTTTATATTAAACTAAATTGAATTATTTATGAGTGAAATGAATAAAGTCACATTTTATTTGATTTTTTTATCATTAAAAAAGTGTTTTATTTTTAATTTTAATAATATTGTATTAAAATAATGAATGAAGATAGAAAATATAAAAATATTATTTTATAATATTTTTTGTTTTTTTATCAAAATATTAATAGTATGTTTTAGAACATTTGTAATCGCTTTCTATAAATAGGATAGTTTATGTGAGTTTTAGCAATCATCGAAAAATAAAGAGGGTTATTCCGGGAATTTTTGATAAAAAAATGAGAACGTTTACTCTTTTGGTTCGTAGAGCTATATAAAAATAAGGGGGGGAGAATTTATGGAACATTTGCTATCTGCAACTATGCATCGTAGAATTTCAATCATTAATATTTTAACTAGTTCATCTAAATGGACAAGTGCAGAACGCTTATCTCAAATACTCAAGTGCTCGTCAAAAACAATTCTAAGTGATTGTCATTATATTGAAGAACGTTGGCCAGAATATTTAACTTTTGAATTATCCAAAAAAAAGGGGATACATTTAGAACTTTCACCACATCGATCGGTTCATGATGTCTATTTGGATATTATTCGCGAAACAAATGGGTTTATTTTGATAGAACATGTTTTTTTTAATTCTAAAAAGACAATAGAATATTGGGAATCCACCCTATTTTTAAGCTATTCTAGTATGTATCGTTTATTTAATCAATTAGAAAAGTTGTTAAAATCAAAAAATATTTTATTGAATCATAATCCATATTTTTTTTATAGTAAGGATGAGCGAGGTATTCGCTATTTTTTCACCTCCTATTTTCTAGAAATTTACGGCATGTACAATTGGCCTTTTCCAATTGATCGAGAAAAAATTATTATTTTAGCAAAAAAAATAAGTGATGATTTTCAATTGGCGTTTAATGATATTCAATTGAATCAATTAGCGTATTTGATGGCTGTTACAATTATCAGAGAAAGCCAAGGCTTTTTATTGAATTCTCATGATGACTTAAAAAAAATGTCTACTGAAAAAATAGACTATATAAAAAATTATGAAAGTTACATTTATGATATTGTACAACCTTTACAAAGTATTATTCCAAACAACTGGTTTAAGGATTTTTCGTGTTCCATCTTTTGGTGGAAATTTGGTTTTGATAATGAACAAGAGAGAAAAAATGTGAATTTACAGTCGTTAGAGTTAATTTGCGCTATTCAAAATAGTTTAAATATTCCTATTTCAGAAAAAAGTACAAAAGAAATTATGGATTTAATGGAATACATCTACATAAAAAATAAAATATATCCGTACAAAAAATATATGATTTACAATCGTTATTTATACTCAAGTAAAGCGATCAAAGAACATATTGTTGAGTTTGAAACAATCTTTCGAGCCACATTAGTAAACTTAGAAAAAAAATGTAAATTTCCTTGGGCTACTTTATACTCTGAAGAGATGCTTTATGAAATTACGATTCGTTGGAATGACTTACCTAGTTCTTTAGAGAAAATACGTATAAAATTAAGTGTAGCGATTTTAAGTGATTTGGGGAACAGTCACGGGAACTTATTAGCTTCTATACTGAAAAAAAATTTTTATAATAAAATAAATGTTTTTGTTCTGAGTAAAGAATCATTGCATGAATTAAATTTAGAGCATATGTCAAAATACGATTTATATATATCGAATTATACATTGAAAAATGTTTGTGATGATCGAGTATTTATTGTAGATGATATTCCATCTCTCGAAAACTTGATGGATTTAAGAGAAACGATTGACAAGAGACGTCCAATTCCTAAAAAAATAGTGTGAATTCTGTATAAAACGTATCACAATTACAGTTAGAAGTAATTATTTTATAGATGAATTAGTTGTCTCTTTAGAAAAAATCCTTTAATTGAAATTTTCAATTATTAGCTATGATTAGGAGTATAATTTGTGTTTAGTTAGGTTTACATCCTTAGTTGAACAATTCACCCCCTTAATTAGTATGAATAATATAATTTAAGAGTCACAGACTTTCTTTTCTTCAGAGTGACAGTTATAATAGATGGCGTAGGATTTAAAGAAAAGGGATGGGGCATGAATAAGAAACGAAGGAATATTGATAGCAGAATCGATTACGGTGTTTTATTACCTGTTTTTCTTCTATCTATTATAGGAATATTATCATTGTATGTAGCATTGTATAATGACCCAAATCGACCGAGTATTAGTTCAATACTATTAAAACAAGGTTTGTGGTATTTAGTTGGTGGATTGAGTATTGTGATTGTTATGCACTTTAATTCGAAATTACTCTGGCGCTTAACGCCTCTTTTTTATACGATTGGTTTGATTATGATGGCTTTACTGCTCAAATTTTACGATCCTTATTTGGAAGCACAAACAGGAGCGAAAAACTGGATTCGTTTTGGCGGAACGACTTTCCAACCATCAGAATTAATGAAAATTGCGTTTATTTTGATGCTTTCATACGTGGTAATCATGCATAATGTCAATCATCAAATACGGACATTAAAATCAGATTTATGGCTAATCGCTAAATTGTGTTTAGTTACTTTACCAGTCGTTATCTTAATTTTATTGCAAGATGATTTTGGAACGATGCTCGTCTTTTTAGCAATTTTTGCAGGAATTTTTTTAGTTTCAGGAATTTCTTGGAAAATTGTTTTACCAAGTTTTATTGTGGCAGGTCTAATTGGAATTGGAACGATTTATTTAGTAACGACTGATTCAGGCCGTGAGTTTTTGTATACATTAGGATTTAAACCATATCAATTTGAACGAATTGATTTATGGTTAAATCCATTTCACAGTGATCCAAACCGTTCATTTCAACCAGCATTAGCGTTGACTGCTATTGGTTCAGGCGGACTTTTTGGGAAAGGGTTTAATGTGAGTACAGTTTATGTGCCAGTCAGAGAATCAGATATGATTTTTAGTGTTATAGGCGAGAATTTTGGTTTTATTGGTAGCTGCTTTATTATTCTGTTATACTTTATATTGATTTACCGAATGATTCGTGTTTGTCTAGAAACAAATAATGAATTTTATACGTACATTGCAACAGGGATCATTATGATGATTTTATTTCATGTATTTGAAAATATTGGCGCCAACATTGGTTTATTGCCATTGACAGGAATTCCTTTGCCTTTTATTAGCCAAGGTGGTTCTTCCATTTTAGGAAATATGCTGGGCGTTGGGTTGATTATGTCGATGACATATCAAAAGAATGAATTTGCGCAAGAATAAAGGAAGAGAGAGTGGGAAAAAAATGTATACATTTTATTGGTATCCAAAATGTTCAACTTGTAAAAAAGCGAAAGCTTGGTTAGATCAAAATAATGTGAAATACGAAACCATTGATATGATTGAAACACCTCCTACTGCACAACAATTAGCAAACTGGATGGAACAAAGCGATTTACCTGTTCGTCGTTTTTTTAACACAAGTGGAATTCGTTATAGAGAACAAGGCTTGAAAGATAAGGTGAATGATTTTTCAATTAAAGAAGCAAGCGAATTATTAGCTACTGATGGGATGTTGATTAAACGACCTATTTTTGTTAAAGGTGATCAATTTATCGCTAATGGATTCAAGGAAGCCGATTATGAAGGGGCTGTTAAGTAATGGCAGAAGAAATCAAAGTAATCGATAGTTTATGGGTCTTGAAAACAGAAGCTGGGTATAAAATCGGTTTTACTAATCAAGTACAAGAGGATTTGGGAAATATTACCTTTGCTAATTTGCCTAAAGTAGGACAAGTTCTAGCCAAAGGAGATTCATTGATCGAAGTAGAAGCCGAAAAATCAGTCAGTGATTTCAGTACGCCATTAAGCGGTAAAATTGTCGCAATAAATGAAGCGGCAGAAAAAGATGCGAGCGTTTTGGATAATCAAGAACAAACCAATGCGTGGATTGCTGTTATTGATGCGACAAATGAAGCCGAATTAGACAAATAAAATCAATTGACAATCGAAATGGAAGTTGTTATAATTTCATCAATCTATTGAAAGAAAGCTTTGAAAAGAAGAGTATATTTCATTATTGTTTAAAGAGAACCCGGATTGCTGGAAACGGGCAACAAACATGGAATAGAAGATGGTCTTTGAGCAGAATAAGCGAGCAATTATTTGTGAACTTATTACAGGAGCGCCTGTTATAGCGCAACAGTATACAACAAACAAGTACTGTATAAGGTTATTATTGTGAGATAATAACGAACCAAGGTGGTAACACGAAAGACAAGCTTTCGTCCTTTTGACTCTATATAAAAGCAAAAGGGCGGAAGCTTTTTGCTGTGAATCACTACGACTGGCTATGCCAGAGTAGATGATGAACAGTACTTGGCGAGCAGAGCGAGCGAAGTAACCGTTGTCCCGAATCGCAGAGATTGGCTCCGACAAACAATCTGGATAACTATCGTGAAATACATAAAAAAATGTTCTGACTATTCAGAATGATTGAACGATTTCAACGTTAGTTTCTAAAGGTTACTATCTTGTTGTATAATGAACATAACGTAAAACAAAAGAAAGCTGAGGGAAAATAATGCCTCTAATTGAACTAAAAAATGTAAAAAAAGAATTTTCAGGGAAAAATGGTCAGGTTTTGGCTGTTAATGATGTTTCTTTGGCTGTTAATCAAGGAGATATCTACGGAATTGTTGGCTACTCTGGTGCAGGAAAAAGTACCTTGGTTCGTTTATTAAATGGCTTAGAATTGCCAACACAAGGCGAAGTTATTATTCAAGGTCAAGATATTTCAAAATTGAATAGTAGTGGTTTACGAAATTTCCGAAAAAAAATCGGGATGATTTTTCAACACTTTAACTTACTTTGGTCAAGAACAATCTTGGAAAATATTATGCTTCCACTAGAATTGGCAAATGTACCGAAAAAAGAACGTGAAGAAAGAGCGAATGAATTATTGACTTTAGTAGGGCTTGAAGGACGTGGTCAGGCTTATCCCAGCCAATTATCTGGCGGTCAAAAACAGCGTGTGGGAATTGCACGTGCACTAGCGAATAATCCTGAAATTTTACTTTGTGATGAAGCAACGAGTGCGCTTGATCCGCAAACAACGGATGAAGTATTGGATTTGTTACTTGAAATCAATAAGACACTTAAACTGACAATTGTTTTGATTACGCATGAAATGCATGTGATTCGAAAGATTTGTAACAAAGTGGCTGTGATGGAATTAGGGAAAATCGTTGAAGAGGGAAATGTTTTAGACGTCTTTAAAGATCCGCAACAAGCAGTAACGAAACGTTTTGTCCAAAAAGAATTAGAACCAAAAGAAAATACAGAAGAATTATTGCATGAGTTGATTCAAGAAAATCCAGAGGGAGTAGTTGTAACCCTTCAATTTAGTGGCGAAAATGCTAATGAACCTGTGATTTCTCAAGCTATTCGATTATTTGAGGTTGATATCAATGTCGTTCAAGGACAAGTACAGCAAGCAAAAGAAGGCGCATTTGGTTCATTAACAGTGATGATCACTGGCGATGATGACGAAGTCGCAAAAGCAATGACCTTCTTCAAAGAAAAAGAAGTCGGTATGGAGGTGTTGCACGATGGGGAATGAGACCTTTGCACAAAAGTATTTTGATTTTAGCCGCGTAAATCCAGAAACAATGAAACAAGCGGCAATTGATACCTTGTATATGACAGTTATTTCAATGGTATTTGTTATTATTATTGGTTTTTTATTAGGATTATTACTTTATAGTTTAAGTCGCAATAAATCTAGTGTTTCAAAAGTTTGTTATAGTATTTTATCGGTCGTTAGTAATGTTTTTCGCTCGATTCCCTATATCGTTTTGATTATTTTATTGATGGACTTTTCTAGAAAATTAGTCGGAACAGGAATTGGTGCCAAGGCTGCGATTCCATCATTGATTGTTTCTGCTTCACCTTTTTACGCTCGTTTGGTAGAAATTGCTTTTCGTGAAGTAGACAGCGGTGTGTTAGAAGCGGCAGATGCAATGGGTGCTTCTAAAATCCAAAAGATTTTTAAAGTTCTGATACCAGAAAGTATGCCCGCTTTATTATCAGGTATTACACTAACAACAATCACGATGATTGGTTTTACAGCAATGGCTGGGATTATCGGCGGTGGTGGACTTGGTGGATTAGCTTACCAAGAAGGATTTAGTCGTAATAATAATACCGTGACGTTAGTTGCAACTGTTTTAATTTTAATTATTGTGTTTATCGTGCAATTTGTCGGGGATCAATTAGTGAAACGCTCAGACAAACGATGACTATAAAAAACAACTAGGAGGAAGGTTCGTATGAAAAAGAAATTATTAGGTTTAGCTGCTTTAGCAGTTGTAACACTCGGGATCGCTGCTTGTGGATCAGGTAATAATAACACGGATGATAGTAAAAGTGCAGATAGTAAAGGTGGGGAATCGAACGTTTTAAAAGTTGGCGCATCAGCGACACCTCATGCTGAAATTTTGGAACAAGTGAAACCAATTTTGGAAAAAGAAGGCGTTGATTTAGAAATCGTGACCTTTGATGACTATATTTTGCCAAACAAAAATTTAGCTCAAGGCGATATTGATGCGAACTATTTCCAACATATTCCTTATTTTAATTTAGCAGTTAAAGAAAATAATTATAAATTTGCCAATGCTGGTGGGATTCACATTGAGCCAATGGGGCTATATTCTAAACGTATCAAAGATATTAAAGATTTAAAAGATGGCGCAACAGTTATTACTTCTAATTCAGAGTCTGATTGGGGTCGTATTATTACCATCTTGCAAGATGCTGATTTAGTGAAAGTAAAAGATGGTGTCGATTTAGAAACAGCAACATTTGAAGATATTGAAGAAAATCCTAAAAATCTAAAATTTGTTCATAATATCAATCCAGAAGTTTTAGCAACAACATATAACAATGACGAAGCTGATTTAATCGCAATCAATGCAAACTTTGCTTATAGTGCGGGGTTAAATCCAGTCAACGATTCTGTTTTATTAGAATCTGATAACTCACCTTATGTGAATATTGTAGCGGTTCGTGAAGAAGATAAAGATAATGAAAATATCAAAAAATTGATTGATGCATTGCATAGTAAAGAAATCCAAGATTGGATTTTAGAAAAATGGGATGGTTCTGTAAAACCAGTAGATAAATAAAATAGTTATAGTAAAAAAGATTGAGTGAAAAGCTCAATCTTTTTTTTACCCTAAAATAAACTTGAAACGAAAAGATAGCAAGCTGATTGATTAACATTCAGGCAGAGTTATTGTACCCTATAGATAAAGATAAATTGAGTATCTTATATTTTTTATAAGTGAACCATACTGAGAATCGATAATTAAAAAAAGGAGGAAATAAAAATGAAACAGGCATTTTTTAACAAAGCAGATAGAGCAGAAAAAAAGGAGAAGCGAAAAAATAAAAAACGCAATAAAAAGATACAAAAACAAGCAAATAAACAGATGCAAGAAGATGCAGAATTTACCTCTTTTTTTTCTGAAGTACTATCTAAATTTCCTGCAAAGACTGCGCAAGCCATTTTAGGAACTTATGATAAGACAAAAGGAACAGCAGAAAAAGTTTTAGCCAAAAGTCGCAGTCAATTTAATCATGTATTCGATGAATTTCTAGTGGGTGTTGATATAGAAACACGTAAAAAATGTCATAGTATCATTCATGCGGCTTCGTTATCAGCGGCGATTATTGGTTGCTCTCCGATTCCTTTTTCAGATGCGTTTTTACTTGTACCAGTTCAATTAACAATGATGTCACGTTTACATAAGTTATTTGGTCAGTCATGGGCTGAAGGCATGGGGAAAAGTTTGTCTAAAGAATTGGTTGTTGTCGGTTTAGGAAGAAGTGCCGTCGGAAATATCATGAAATTCATTCCAGCAGTAGGAACAGTTGCAGGTGCAGCAGTGAACGCGACCGTTGCAAGTGCCATCACTGAAACTTTAGGATGGGTAACAGTTAAAATGTTAAATGACGGAGAAGATATTTTTGACCAAGTGCTAACATTTAAGGGGCAATTTAAAACTGTATTTGGTGCCATTCAAGGGTCTAAAAAATAAAGAATCGTAGCAATAATGAAATCATAAGTCAAAATTAGGTGAGAAGTGCTTAAAATCAGGCTTGAATGAATGACTTTTTTTAAGGCGTATACTATTTCTTTGTTGCTAATTTAGAGATATTCTAAATTAGCTGATGATTTTTTCAAGAAAATATCATCTAATTAAGAATTATTCTTGCAAAGAGATTGCGATTCATTCTCAATTGGGCTAAAATGAATGAGAACGATAATAATTATTCAAAAGTTGGAGGGAATTGTAGATGTCTGTTTTAGAAATTAAAAATTTGCATGTATCAATTGAAGATAAAAAGATTTTAAAAGGTGTAAACCTGACGATGAAAACGGGAGAAATCCACGCAATCATGGGACCTAACGGAACTGGAAAATCTACGTTATCTGCTGCGATCATGGGAAATCCTAATTACGAAGTCACTGAAGGCGAAATTTTGTTTGATGGCGTGAATATCTTAGATCTTGAAGTGGATGAACGTGCGCGTTTAGGTTTATTCTTAGCGATGCAATACCCAAGTGAGATTCCTGGAATTACGAATGCTGAATTTATGCGTGCGGCAATCAATGCCAAACGTGAAGAAGACGATAAAATTTCTGTGATGCAATTTATCAAAAAATTAGATAAAAAAATGGCTCTTTTAAATATGCCAGAAGAAATGGCTGAACGCTATTTGAATGAAGGCTTCTCTGGTGGAGAGAAAAAACGAAACGAAATTTTACAATTATTGATGTTAGAACCAACTTTTGCTATTTTAGATGAAATTGACTCTGGTTTAGATATCGATGCATTGAAAGTTGTTTCAAAAGGGGTCAATGAAATGCGTGGCGATAATTTCGGTGCGTTGATCATCACTCACTACCAACGTTTATTAAACTATATTACACCTGATGTGGTACATATCATGATGGAAGGCCGCGTGGTGAAAACAGGCGGAGCTGATTTAGCAAAACGTTTGGAAGCAGAAGGATATGCGGGAATCAGCGAAGAATTAGGTATCGAATACAAAGAAGAAGCGTAAGGGGGACAAGATAAATGAAAGACGTAACCACGAAGAATTATCTTGACGACGTAAAAGCTTTTTCTGCTGAAAACGAAGAACCAACTTGGATGACCGAGTTACGTGTAGCGGCTTTAGAAAAAGCTGAAAAACTAACGTTGCCAAAAATCGAACGAGTAAAATTTCATCGCTGGCCATTATTTACGGTTGATAATGAAGCCTACTTACCTGAAGCAGGTTTTACCGCTCAATTTGATCAAATGAAAGATAACCCAGTATTGGTTCAACAAAATACTGTGACCGTTTTTGAACAATTATCGACCGACTTGATTGAAAAAGGGGTCATTTTTACTGATTTAAAAACAGCGATGGAAGAATATCCTGAATTAGTCAAAGAATATTATATGACAAAAGCGGTACAAGTAGATGAAGACAAATTAACTGCCTTTCATGCCGCATTTATGAATAGTGGTGTCTTCTTATACGTACCGAAAAATGTAGTGATTGAAGAACCAATCGAAGCGATTTTCTTGCAAGATGCGACAACCAAACAATCGTTTTTCAAACATGTGTTAATCGTTGCAGATGAGCACAGTGAGTTCAGCTATTTAGAACGTTTCCAAACAACAGAAGCAGGAAATGAAAAAGTTTCAGCAAATATTATCGTAGAAGTGATTGCTAAAGCTGGTTCAAAAGTGAAATACTCTGCGATTGATCAACTAGGAGAAAATGTGACGACCTATTTAAATCGTCGTGGACACATTATGCGTGATGCATCCATTGATTGGGCGATTGGCGCAATGAATGATGGCGACGTTGTTGCTGATTTTGATTCTGATTTAGTAGGTGAAGGATCTCATTCAGAAGTAAAAGTAGTCGCAATCAGTGCAGGCAAACAAACGCAAGGAATCGATACACGTGTGACCAATAAAGCCTCTCATTCCGTAGGGCATATTTTACAACACGGTGTCATCCGTGAACGTGGTACATTAACATTTAATGGAATCGGTCATATCCTAAAAGGAGCGAAAGGGGCCGATGCGCAACAAGAAAGCCGTGTCTTGATGCTTTCTGATAAAGCGCGTGGCGATGCCAATCCGATTTTATTAATTGATGAAAATGAAGTAACTGCTGGACATGCGGCCAGTGTTGGACGTGTCGATCCAGAAGAAATGTACTACTTGATGAGTCGTGGCTTAAGAAAAACAGAGGCAGAACGTTTAGTTATCCGTGGCTTCTTAGGTTCTGTGATTACAGCGATTCCAATTAGAGAGGTACAAAAAGAATTGGTAGATGTTATTGAAGGGAAGTTGAATGCATGATAAACGCAGATAAGATTCGGCAACAGTTTCCCATCTTGTTTCAAGAAGTAAATGACGAGCCGCTTGTTTATCTGGATAATGCAGCAACCACTCAAAAACCAAAAGTAGTTTTAGATCGATTGAAGTATTATTACGAACATGACAATGCCAATGTTCATCGTGGGGTCCACACCTTAGCGGAACGAGCAACGCAAGATTATGAAGCCGCTCGTGAAAAAGTTCGCGCATTTATTAATGCCAAAGAGACTGCTGAAACCCTATTTACTCGTGGTACGACTACGGGATTAAACTGGATTGCTAAAAGCTATGGCGACTTGGCAGTTGAAGCAGGAGATGAAATCGTGATTTCTTACATGGAACATCACTCAAACATCATCCCTTGGCAACAATTAGCGGAACGTAAAGGCGCAACACTAAAATATATCGAATTGACTGATGAAGGCTTTTTAGATATGAACAGTGCGAAAACACAAATTACAGATAAAACCAAGATTGTGTCTATTGCACATGTGTCTAATGTATTAGGTGTGATTAATCCAGTCAAAGAATTAGCTGAACTTGCTCATGCACATGGAGCGGTGATGGTGGTTGATGGTGCACAAGCTGTTCCACATATGCTGGTAGATGTTCGGGCAATCGATGCCGATTTTTATGCATTTAGTGGGCATAAAATGTGCGGACCAACTGGAATCGGTGTATTATATGGAAAACGAGCGTTACTAGAAAAAATGGCACCCGTTGAATTCGGCGGTGAAATGATCGATTTTGTTAATTTATACGATAGTACCTGGAAAGAATTACCATGGAAATTCGAAGCAGGAACGCCCAATATTGCGGGTGCGATTGCCTTAGGTGCGGCAATTGATTTCTTAACAGAAATCGATTTAGCTGAAATTCATGCGTATGAAGCAGAGCTAGTAGCCTATGTTTTACCAAAACTGTTAGCAATTGACGGTTTAACTGTTTATGGTCCACAAGATCCCAAAGACCATACCGGGGTGATTGCCTTTAATTTAGATGGCTTGCACCCGCATGATACAGCGACCGCTTTGGATATGGAAGGCGTAGCCGTTCGTGCAGGACACCATTGTGCGCAACCATTATTGAACTATTTAAACGTACCTGCTGCTGCTAGAGCAAGCTTCTATTTCTATAATACAAAAGAAGATGCAGATCGATTAGTTGCAGCAATTTTAGCGACAAAGGAGTTTTTCCAATATGGCTCTCTCTAAACTAGATAATTTATACCGTCAAGTGATTTTGGATCATTCTAGCCATCCGCATCATCATGGCAGTTTGACTGAATCAAGTAAAAAAATCGAAATGAATAATCCAACTTGTGGCGATGTGATTGAACTACAAGTGGACATTCAAGATAACATCATTAAAGATATTGCGTTTAATGGCAGTGGTTGCTCCATCAGTACCGCAAGTGCCAGTATGATGACAGATGCAGTCATCGGAAAAACCGTGACTGAAGCCGAAGAACTAGCGGAAGAATTTTCACAACTAGTTCAAGGAAAAGACGTGGCTGATGAGGAAAAACTAGGCGATGCAGCGATGCTAAGTGGCGTAGCCAAATTCCCAGCCCGCATCAAATGTGCCACACTTGCTTGGAAAGCGTTAGAACAAGCTGTCGAAAATGATGGCGAAGGAAAAGCTGGACAACTTCACTGTGAAGAATAAGTGAAACTAGAATGTAAGTAATAGGCTAAAAGTAGCAGTAAGAATTTCAGTAATTCGACCTAAAAAATTGAACACTAATTTTTCATAATTTAGCGTTAGATACCACTACTTTTAGTCGTAACGGATAGATAAGGGAAGGTGAAATAATCGATGAGTACTGTACCAGAGTTAGAAGAATATAAATTTGGTTTTCATGATGACGTAAAACCAATTTTCAGTACGGGAGATGGCCTAACAGAAGAAGTCGTTAGAGAAATTTCACGTATGAAAGAAGAACCTGAATGGATGTTAGAGTTCCGTTTAAAATCATTAGAACAATTCCATAAAATGCCGATGCAAGAATGGGGCGCTGATTTATCAGATATTGATTTCAGTAAAATTAAATATTTCCAAAGAGCCAGTGATAAACCTGCACGCGACTGGGATGACGTACCAGAAAAAATCAAAGAAACCTTTGAAAAAATTGGGATTCCAGAAGCCGAACGTGCTTACTTAGCTGGTGCTTCCGCTCAGTATGAGTCAGAAGTTGTTTACCACAACATGAAAGAAGAATTCCAAAAACTAGGGATTATCTTTACCGATACCGATTCAGCGTTAAAAGAATACCCAGATATCTTTAAAAAATATTTTGCAAAATTAGTTCCACCAACAGACAATAAATTAGCAGCTTTAAATTCAGCGGTTTGGTCAGGGGGTACCTTTATCTATGTACCGAAAGGCGTTCGTGTCGATGTACCGCTACAAACGTATTTCCGAATCAATGCTGAAAATACAGGACAATTTGAACGTACTTTAATCATCGTGGATGAAGGCGCAAGTGTTCACTATGTAGAAGGCTGTACAGCACCGACTTATTCAAGTAATAGCTTGCATGCCGCAATCGTAGAAATCTTTACCCATAAAGATGCGTATACTCGTTATACAACGATTCAAAACTGGTCAGACAATGTCTATAACTTAGTAACGAAACGTGCCAAAGCTTACGAAGGTGCAACGGTTGAATGGATCGATGGCAAC
Organism: Enterococcus sp. LJL99; assembly: GCF_054871725.1. Classification (NCBI taxonomy): domain Bacteria; kingdom Bacillati; phylum Bacillota; class Bacilli; order Lactobacillales; family Enterococcaceae; genus Enterococcus; species Enterococcus sp. LJL99. Next base: position 140,863 of record NZ_JBTXLT010000009.1, on the reverse strand, counting down.
CTTGGCGCAAAAGCAACGATGAAATACCCAAGTGTTTACCTTGATGGAAAAGGCGCGCGTGGCACGATGTTATCCATCGCCTTTGCAGGAGCCAATCAAGTACAAGATACTGGGGCAAAAATGATTCATAATGCACCAAACACCTCAAGTTCGATTGTCTCAAAATCAATCGCCAAAGATGGTGGTGAAGTGAACTATCGTGGCCAAGTAACCTTTGCTAAAGATAGTGCTGGATCAATCTCTCATATCGAATGTGATACGATTATTATGGATGATAAATCGAAATCAGATACGATTCCATTTAATGAAATTCATAATAGCCAAGTCGCATTGGAACATGAAGCCAAAGTTTCGAAAATATCGGAAGAACAGCTTTATTACCTGATGAGCCGTGGCTTGTCAGAACAAGAAGCGACGGAAATGATTGTTATGGGCTTTGTGGAGCCGTTTACGAAAGAATTGCCGATGGAATATGCGGTAGAGTTGAATCGATTGATTTCGTATGAAATGGAAGGCAGTGTAGGTTAAACCTGTTATAGGAGCTAGAACTCTTGATATATAAGGGCTCTAGCTTTTTTCTTTTACCTTGATATTAGAAATGACCAGCTTTTGACCAGCTTTTTTACTGATGAGCCATCATATCAGCAAACTCTTGCCCCGTTTTCTTAGGTGCGTTGTTTGTAATGTGTGCATAGATGTCTAATGTCACTTTACTATTTTCATGCCCTAATCGTTGTTGAACTACCTTAACAGATTCTCCAGCTTCTAATAGCAAACTAGCATGGGTATGTCTGAACCCATGAGGCGTAATACGAGGTAAGTTATACTTTTTCAAAATATATCTTAACCAATCATTCACAGTATTTGGAATGTATAGAGTGTTTTTAAGTGTTGTAAATAGATATTGATCTTCTGAGCTCGTATTATAGCCTAGTTTAAGATATTCAGTTCTTTGTTGTATCTTCCAGTCATTTAAGATTGCTAAAGTCCCTTTATCAAGAGAAATCGTTCTTCTTGAGGCTTTGGTTTTAGGCGTTTGGATTATGATATTCTTATGTTCATCAATCGCAACTGTTTTGTTAACATACAGTTCTTTATTAAACTGGATTTGAGTCAATATCTTGGACACATTTTAGTAGAGACGGTTATGTCATTTTTTCTTTTGCCAACTCTTCAAACTCCTGAGGAGTTAGATAATGAATTGAGCTGTGAATTCGATTCCGGTTATAAAATCCCTCAATATAGCTAAATAGTGCACGATTTGCTTCTTCAAAATCTGAATAGCTAGTCGTGTACACTTCTTCCTTCTTCAATGAGGCATGGAAAGATTCGATTCCTGCGTTATCATAAGGTGTCTCTTTTCTACTATAGGAATGCCTTATTTTATTAGTTTCAATCCATTTTTCGACTTCTGTTGCTGTATATTGACTGCCCAAGTCAGTATGTAGAATCATTCCTTCCGGAATGTGATAGTGTAGTTTTGCTTTATTCAACGTTTGAATGACACAATCCACAGTCATTCTTTTTGAAAATGTATAGCTAATAATTTTTTTCGTGTGTAGATCCATGATGGAAGACAAGTAACACCAACCGTTTTTTTTTAGTAGGAATGTAAGTAATATCAGCCGCCCATTTCTCACAGATAGTTTGAGTAGAAAAGTCCTGATTTAATATATTCTCTTTTGAAATAATCACTTTATTTGACCTTTGAGGTCTAAATTTTTTTACTACAATTGATCTTAAGTTTAATTGCTTCATTAGCTTTTGGACATGTTTAAGAGATACTGAAATGCCATCTTTTAATAAAACTTGATGGATTTTGGTGGCACCATAGCGTTGTTTATTCGTAAAAAAAATTTTCGAAATAATCTTTTTCAGTGTATTATTCTTGATTTCTGTAGCTGTCAATGGCTTGTTTTTATAAAAATAATAGATACTTCTAGGGATTTCTAATAACCGACATAACATAGAAACAGTGTAGTCCTTACACCATTTTTCAATAAACTGAATAAGCGAATTTAGGTTCCCCGAGAGAATATGGCTGCGGCTTTTTTTAAGATTTCAAGTTCCTCTTTCAAACGAGCATTTTCTTTTTTTAGTTCAGCTACTTCTTTTCCAGTCAGTCCTGTGGACTGATTAGGTAAATATAAATTCTTCCATTTGTAAATCGTCGCTTCAGATAAGCCATATTCTTTCGCCAACCCTCGAACTGAACGTCCAGTTTGATTCAGTTCAACAATCATCTGTTTGAAATTTTCTTCGTATCGCGTCATAAAAATTCATCCTCTCGTAGATAAGTTTAATTTATTTTTGTCTCTACGAAAAGTTGTCTAAGATTTGATACTAACACCAAATTTACATTATGACATGTATTCGACAAGAGTCGAGCTTTTTAATAGAAATATTCGTGAGAATGCTTTGCTTGATAACTCAGATTTAATGATTCCTTTTGCTCAACATAGTGGTTTAGCAACAAAACTTTTAGATGTAACTTCAAATTCACTTGTTGCATTGTATTTTGCTTGTCAACAAACTGAAGAAAATTCAGATGGGTATATTTATGTTTTTGACGACTATGCAGATATAACTAATGTTCTTGAAAAATACCCTTATTTTGATTTAGAAAATGAATTATTAAAACATTTAAAGTTATTAAGAGAACAAACAGGACAGTTAATTGAAAGTAAATGTGGTAGTTCTGAACTGGAATATACTTCAGTAAAACATGAGGAACTTGAAGATTTTGGTGAATGTATTGAGCATTATAGAGAAAAGTATCTGCAAGGTGGAAACTCTAAATATTCTGTAGCAAGAGGAATTTCTAAAGAAGACAGTCTTTTTACTAAAAAACGGATGAAACTTATCTCATTATTGGAAGAGATAAAAAGTTGGGTAATTAATATTTCTTCAAAGAGTGCAGATATGTCTGCAAAATTACTTCCAATTGGATATACACCAGATACTCCTGCGATTGATCTTATACACCCATATAAAGAAAAACGATATGCGTATTATAATGAGCAATATAAAAAATTTGATATTGAAGTGAAGGAATATCTAATATCATTAGAGTGTATTCTTGCATTTATAAGTGATAAAAGTTCAGTCTTAAACTTATCAAGTATGTTTGAATTTGAAAATTTAACAATGGATTTTTTGCCGAATTTTTTATATAGTCCCGTGTTAACCTTCAAGAGGGGGGTGAGTCAACAAAGTTCCTTTTTTTACAAACATTATTTGATAAGCATGAGCTAAATATAATTGATGGTACAACAATGGAGCAGAGTTGTCAGGTGCCTAGGCAATTAATGAAATGCCAAGCAAATTATTCACATAGAATTATAATTGATGGAGAATCAAAAAAGGAGATTTTAGCAGAACTTGATAAAATAGGTGTAAATAGAGCGACTATGTTCGGGGATGCTGATAGTATTGCAGATTATATAATGAATAGGTAGATATTGCTAATACATAATTAGATTAACATTTTTTTGACTACTATTTGTTGTATCTTAGATAAGGATAAGTAAACTTAGTAATTGATATCTTATCTATGGTAGGATATCTAAGTTTCATATATAAGTAAAGTAAACTTGATTAAAAACTATAAAAGGGTTGGTATTTATTGGAGTAATTAAATATGAAACAGCCCTACAAGAGTTTAAGACAATACATTATGATATTAGAATAGATTGAATATCCATGTATTAGAAGATATAATTGAACTAGCTAATTTTTCATGGTTTGGGGTGAACATTTATAGTGGAAGATATACTAGTTACAGTATCAAGAATTACAAAAATTTTAAACGAGAAAATATGGTTTAAAAAATTACTTAATCAAGTACAGGATGACAGCGAGAAAGAAAAATTCAGTGCAGCTTTAATAAATAGAACTATAGCAATATATAATAAAATTGATACTCAAGAAGACAGAGAACTATTTGAAGAAATACTAGATGAAATTGATGTTTTAGTGTTGTCTGATTATAGTCGTTTACTAAATAGATGCTATATTGAGCTTAGAAAAAAGTATCCCAAGATCGAAAATTTTTATGTAATACCGCTTTTGAAAAAAAATTCAAATGAAGATAATAAAGTTAAGAGCGGTATGTTTGTTTCATATTTATTTAATACTTATCATTTCTCATTTATCGACGAAGTAGAAAATTTTCAAGGGGCTAAAATAAAGGTAATTAAATATTTAGATGATAATACACTAACAAAAATAGAAAAATCAGAAAATTCTATGATTATTTTTGCAGATGATTTTGTTGGAACTGGAACTACAGTTGTAAGTGTATATAAAAGCTATTTTAAAAATTCATTAGATCTCATAGAAACAAGGACTTGTCTAATTGCTTTATCTATATTGGATATTGGATTACAAAAAATTAATGAAGAGGGCATTCCATTGATTTTCGGAACAGAATTTCTTAGCTTAACATCAAAATTCAAAGGTAACATTGATAAAAAAGATAATATTATTAGGGTTGTCAGAACCTTATCTAATAGCTTTAAAATTAAAAACAATAAAATAGGATATAAAGACAGTGCATCAACAGTAATTACGATACGCACTCCAAATAATAATGTTCCTTTTTTGTGGTCCTCTAAAGTCAATAAAAGAAAACCGTTATTTATCAGAAATGAGTGAAGCATATGAAAAATCAAGATATAGAACAATTAAGAATATGGTCGGCGTTGTATTGCACGGAAACAAATACAAATTTTAGTAGTTTGATAATTAATGAAGATTATATTGAATTGGCGAGTTTTGTACAAAAGTTAATTAATATAGATTTAATTGATTATGAGCAAGGTAAATATAAGTTAACAGAAAAAGGCAAATATAAGAAAAAAGAGATTGAAAGAGTATTCGATTTAAAAGGAATCCAGAGATTTGTAGTTCCAGATTTTAATGTACTAGTTGACTCTATTGAGAGTAATGATTTATACTATTTTTGAGACTCCTTACTAGCATTTTGATAGAAAACTTGTTTTTTATCCTATTTGTCGATTTCGTCAAGTAGTAAGAGAATTTGATTTCAAGCTTTGTAACAAATAATTTTTCTCAAGGATTCGAAAACCTTATTTGTTACACTAGCAATCAATAAATTGATTGCAGCATCACTACTTATTTTTGCTCTCTCTCCTCAAATTCTGGCTTCACCAGATTCCTCGTCGTTCAATCAAAAATAAGTAGTGATGAAAATATAAAATAATAAAGACTTGTAGTAAGGAGACTTTTCGGAGGGGATTATTTTGAATTGGGAAGAATACGAGATAGCTTTCAGGGAGAAAAATTCGGAATTAAACCGATTTTCGCAATCAGAATTAGAAAATAAATTAAGATATGCTAAAAACATTTATGAGAACAGAGCTACTGTAATATATGATGCAAAGCATTTAGCAGAATTAGTAGGTGTTAAGTATTTTGAAGTATATAAAATCGCAAATAGTAATTCTAGATTTTTTTATAAAGAATTTTTATTACAAAAGAAAAATGGTGGGGAAAGAAAAATTAAGGCGCCTTTACCTACACTAAATATAATACAAAAATGGATTTTTGAAAATATATTAGCAAATTTGAAATGTAGCGTGTACTGCAAATCTTATCAAAAAAATTTGTCATTAAAGGATAATGCCAAGTTCCATAGGAGACAGCCGATATTAATGAAACTTGATATTTCGAGTTTTTTTGATGATATAAGTTGGGGATTGATATATAATATCTTTAAAAATTTAGGTTATAGTGTTGAAGTAAGTACCCTTATAACGAAGTTAGTGATGTATACAGAGAATGGAAAAGTTAAAGGGATTCCTCAAGGAGCTATTTCAAGTCCAATGCTTTCCAATCTTGTGTTAAAGAAATTTGATGAAAATATTGGATATTATTGTGTCAACAATAAAATAAGATATACGAGATATGCGGATGACCTAACATTTTCGGGCAATTTTGATACCTATAAATTGAAAACATTTGTTAATAAAGAATTGCATAAAAATGGATTTTTGTTAAATAATAGAAAAACAAAGATATTAAAATCAAATGATAGACAAGTAGTAACTGGAATAGTTGTTAATGAAAAAATGCAGGTCTCACGTAAGTATAGGAAGAATCTTCGTTTGGAGATATATCATCTTTTATTTCGAACACAACAACATTTTGAGTATAAAAAATTGAAAAACTATGATGAGAAATCAATGTATTTAAAAACTATTATTGGTAAAGTGAATTTCGTCTTACAGGTAAATAGTTCAGATAAAGAGTTCAAAACTTATAAGAAAGAAATTTATAAAATTATTGACTCGATAAATAATAGTGAACTTAATAAAAATAATTGGAATTAAAATTTATAAAAAAAGAATTTCGGATACAATAATTCCAAAATTCTTTTTCTTTATTGCTCCCGATAACACATCAAAATTGACCAGATTTTGACCATCCTAATTTGATAATCATTGATAAATATTGACTAATTGAACTACTGTGAATTACCTTAATTGTTTAGATTGACAACGAATGATGATGGTTGAGAAGTCGTTTCCAATATGGAAGGGTCAGTGAGGTAATAACAAAATAGAAGCTAGAAACGCTGTTATATAGGCATTCCTAGCTTTTTGTAATACTCAAAAATAAAAGTAGCACCAATGGGCATTTTTTAGAACAAATCTTTTTCTGTTTCGATGAAATGAGATTTCGGATATTACTTGTTCCGTCTAGTTGTTGATTTGATACAAGTAAACTTTCTGAGATATTGCCAGTGTTTTTGGTTAGACTACCACTTGTTAAATCAACTAACTGTCCTTGAACATTTTGAGAGAGGGTATTCACTTCTTGAACTTTGTTGGCACCATCAGCGAAAAATGTCATACTACCTACATAGATTAAGGTGAAAATACCAAAATGGATTAATGCCTTGCTGATTCCTTTTTCAAAAAAATTCTTTACTGAAATGGCAATCACAAATGTAAAAAGGATAGTCCCTACAACACTGAATAATTTGTTGTCAATAGCCTCGGTAGTGGAGAATAGATCTGGTAATACTCCTTATAATAAATTTAAACTAAAGAGTTTGTCTATCACATAATCTAATGCCAGAACAAGGTATTTGATTAATCCAAAAGCAATATTGAGCAACGCATTTTGCACACTTTGTAAGTTTTAGTTGATGCTAAACCAACTACCTTTTTCAAAAAATGATTGGAAACTATCGATATCAAACAAATCTTTTATTAACATAGCAGCTCCTTTCTAAGCGCTAAAGATCGTTTCCACATCTGCACTTGTATTTTTTTTGACCGTTTGCAGCATTTGATGGATTTCTTCATAAGGACAGTAGACAAGCATTTTGCCAACACGTCCTCGTAAATCTAAATAAAGGCAATGATAATTTGGTAGATTTTTTAGCCACTCAATATTCTCGTTAGTGATTTCTAATCCTAAATGACGAAGAATATCTTCTCGTTCATCTTTGTCATCGTAAGCAAAGATTCGTCCAAAGTTTCCTGTATCATCTTCTTCGGCTGTATTTTTAACTGATTGAGTGACTATAATTAGGGTATTGTTAAAGCTTCTACCAACTCTGCGCATGGATTTGATAATGGCACGACCGTTTTTAGAAGAATTAAAAATCCAACTTTCATCAAATAAAACAACGGTGCTTTCTTCTCGGTCACGTAAACCGAAAAGTTCACAGAATTTTCCAATAGACATCATCAACATGACAGATTTTCTTTGAGTAGCACTGTAATTACTCCTAAGTGTTTCTGCACGAGGCATTTCTAACCCTAAAACTTCTAAGATAGTCACCTTATTCATAAGATTCAGTCCTTCATTTTCACGATAACTAAAGGCTAGTTCTAAAATAGAACCTTGTACTGATTTCTTGATTAAGCTGGTTGTATCTCGAATCTCCTCATGTGTGCTTTGTAGCATTAATTTGACTATATAAAGATTTCTTCTGTTTGAGTTTACCTAAAAGTTAAAAATCTATAACTGAATAAAAGTCAAACGGACTATTCACCTGGGGAAAACGCGAATAATCCGCTATTTTAACTTGAAATTTTTGAATAGAAAGAGCCTCATCTTATGTTAAAGTTGAATTACTACAAAACAAAAAAATGAAAAAAGGAGGCTCTGTTATTCTAACTTGAAATCTAGTGAAATTTATCAAATCAAGCGAGAAATTATTAATTTTTATAAGAGGCTTACTCAACGAATGGCAAAACCAATAATGAAGCTCATCTCAGATATGATTTATGGAATCGCCAAAAATCGATCACCTCTATTATCTAGAATCATCCAATCATTAGAAGAGTAGATTAATCTCCTTTCAACCATTAAACGGATCAGTTGCAATGGCATGGAATTTAAGGACTATGCCAAACTGTACAATAATTACACAGCTATTGTTAAGTCGTATCTCAAAGAGAATAGGTTAGTTAGTGTAGACAACTCGGATAGTGTAAAAACTTATGGGGAACAATTTGAGATCTACATCTTGTTCATGATGGCTCAAAAGGTAGAGTAGGGAAAGGTTATATGACAGCTAATATGTCTATCGTATTTCAAAATAAGAAACATCCGATTCCGGTTTATTCTTATGAAAAATCAATATCTTTAAGGACCTCAATAAAGTCAAGTTCCAACTGTATCGTTATATACGAGGGCTAGCAGAGCTTCTTAGGTTCGATAAAGTTGGGGTTCAAAAATTTTAAAGAGGATTGAGTATAGAATCAATCCCGGTCATCTAAGATTAGAAATCTAACAGAAGGCCGATAACGATTCAAGTGTGTTGAATAGGGACGCTTATTTATCATAAAAAAGTCAACTACTTAGCTGCGCCATCAAAAAACGAGAATAAGAATAAGCCTCGCTCTTACTTTGGTGGTTTTACACGTCAAATAGGTAAATTCAACTATTTATTTCTTGAATTTTTACTATTCTTTATGATAAAATTATATGTATGTGTGTTTAGAAAATAGAACATAAGATAATTGAAACAACAAACAAGCGGATGTATTTTCACAAATTTAATCTGTAGGATAATGAATAAGGAGTAAAATTGATGTTTGTAGAATTTATTATTGAAAATCAGCTTCACTATGTGTTTCTTCAGGATATTTTGATTTTTTTGGTGATTTATATTTTGGGGGATATAAAAAAGAGGAAAAGCTATCTAATCTTCTCATTATTATTATCATTTGTTTGTTCTTTGATATATGGGTGGGTCAACTTAATAGCAACAGGTTTTGTTTGGCTGTTTGCTATGTTTCTTGTCTTTTATCTGACAAAGAAGATAAATATTTCAATATTATTACCTTCGCTGTCAATTTTGTTATATATATTAGTCAATTACTTTATGGGGAATTTGCTGACTGTTCTTTTTGGTATTATTGATATAAGTGTTGAATTGATTATTGGTGTTGGATCTGTAGCCTATATTTTATCAGTTGTGGGAATTAAGTATGTTCATACAAGGATAACGAGAAAGATTGACATTACCGAAAAAATGAGATGGTCTGGATCAATTCTTGCGACAGTTACATTTATCAGCTATTTCGTTATCATAATAATTGAGCGATTTGCAGGGCAGGAGACTGCGATGGGACGAGCAAATTCTTTTTTCATTATTGGCTATGGTCTAATTTCTGCATTAGTATTCTTAATACTGATGTATTCTTTCCAGAAGGAATATGCAGCGAAAGAAAAGCAAAAAGAATTATTCTATCTAAAAGAATATACTGATAAATTAGAGACAAATTATGTGGAGATGCGTCGTTTCCGCCATGACTACCAAAACATTTTGATGTCAATGGAAGACTATATCACTGTGGATGATCTTGAAGGCTTGAAAGAATATTTCTATACAAAGATCAAAAAAGCCTCTCAAGTGATAGAGCAGAATAATTTCAAATTATCTCAATTAAGTAATGTGAAGGCGAGTGAAGTGAAAAGCCTGCTTGCCAGTAAATTAACCGTCTCGCAGGAGATGGGTATCAATACTGAGATTGAAGTAAACGAACAGGTGGAAGAAATCAAAGCAGATTCGATTATATTGGTACGTTCTCTGGGGATTATCTTAGATAATGCGATAGAAGCAGCTTCGACAATTGAAGGTGGTTTTGTTCGAGTTGCTGTGCTTAAGCATGCTGGCAAGCTAATGATTGTCACTGCCAACTCTTGCACAGAAGACATTCCTAAGCTGTTTGAATTAAAACAGGAAGGATTCTCGACGAAAGGAGAGAACCGAGGGATAGGCTTGAGTAACTTAGATCGAATGGTTGCTAAGGAAAAGCGGACAACATTGGAAACAAAAATCGAACAAGGGATATTTTCACAAATTTTATCTATAGGAGAATAGGATATGCTAAAAATATTTGTGTGTGAAGATGATGAAAAGCAAAGAGACAATATTGTGACGATTATAAAAAATTATATATATATGCAGGATTATGATGTTTCTTTTGAACTAGCTACTGACGATCCACTAAAACTGTTGGAGTATATTTCCGCAGATGAAGAAAATGATACAGGGCTTTACTTCTTAGATGTTGATTTGAATGCAGAAATGAATGGCATTACGTTAGGAGCTGAGATTAGAAAGCTGGACCCCAATGCCAAGATTGTGTTTGTAACAACACATGCAGAGCTGGCTTACCTAACCTTTTTATACAAAGTGGAGGCAATGGAGTACTTGGCAAAAGATGATCGAATGCAATTACAAAACAAAATGACTGAGTGTATTGATATTGCTGTGGAACGCTATTTGAATGTCAGAAGCGGATCAACGGAACATATCGTTATCAAGAGTGGTGATTCTCAGATTAAACTGGATGTATCTGATGTTCAGTTTATTGAATCATCCAGCACACCCCATAGATTAATTGTTCATTTGGATAATCGTCAAATCGAATTTTATGGAAAAATAAAAGAGATGGCTGCGTTGAATCCCAAATTTTATAGATGTCACCAGTCTTATGTGGTGAATACTATGAATATTGAAGAGGTCATTCCAAAATTAAGAGAAATCACGATGAAGGACGGAGAAACATGCTATGCTTCAGTGAGATATTTAAAGGGCTTGATGGAAAAACTGAAGGCGCAAAAAATTGAGGAATAATACCAACTACCAGAATGTATCTGGAAACTCCGGTAGTGAATCGCTTACCTGGAAAAAGGGCTGGTTCTACGAATGTCACTCAAGTTTTGGCAAAGCAGGTTTTGTTTGAACTAGATTGTGAGGAGAGAACTTATAGAAGAGATGACTGGTTCCCAGAAGTAAGAAGAAACTGAATTGTAAGTAGAATGTATGCAGAAGTGAACAAGCAGCAGAGAGTAGACTGATTAATGGTCTATTCTCTTTTTTTGCTGCTAAATGCTTAATAAACGTAGGTATATCAAGGGATGAAACAATTCTATTTCTAACTTTTCAAATAAATCAGAACAGAATATGGAAACGGAATCAACACTTTTGATATCAGAAGTGTTGATTCCGTTTCTATTTATTGACACTTTTGTTGGAAGAGCAAGGAGCTATGAAGTTTTGCATTTCAGATAGGGTTCCCATCTATAATAGTATTTGTAGAGGGGGCAGCAAACAAATGGAAAACAGAGTATCGATAGAAGAGCAGTTCTCATTAAAACTGACAAACTGCTTGAAACAAAAAATTGCACTGACAGAGATAGAGGAAGCAAAAATTTCTTATGGTTTATCCGTGTTATTGATTACTTTAGTCAAGTTATTTCTTATCTACATTACTTCACTCATGTTAGGAACGTTTTTTGTCACATTAATATGCCACATTCCATTTTGTATCGTTCGTAACTACAGCAAAGGGTTCCATGCTAAATCGAGCTTCAATTGTGGAGTAAGCGGAATTATTTGTTTCAGTATACTTCCTTGGTTACTTCACTCACTGGAGCTAACTATCAATCCTTTGCAGGTTATCACAATCGGAATTATAAGTGTGATTGTTCTATTTTTCAGAGCCCCTGCAGATACAGAAAAGGATCGGATACAAGATCTAAAGCAACGATCAAAACTTAGAAAGAGAGCTGTTCTTACATATATATTCCTGTGTATGTTCCTGTTCATTCTTTTTAAGGACACGCATCAGGTTATTGGAATAGGTGGATTAACTATTGCAGTTATTCTGACGTTCCCACGAGAAAAAATATTTTGGAGGAATCAAAAATGATGAAGAAATTTTATAAGACAAAAGTAAAATTATTGAGAGTTACAGTGACTTTAGGTGTGCTATTAGGAAATATAGCCTTAGCTAGTGCTTGCCCTATGGGATTTTACGAACCAACTAAGCCGGATATTTTGAAATCTGAGGAATAAAATAATGAGGAGGGAGCGATATGGATAAATACATTCAGAAATATAGGCTTTTGGAAACAATTAATATTGATTTTTTAGCAGATATTAGTAAATCGGAAGACTGGGATAGCTTTTTCTATGAGATGTTTGAACTTGTTTCAATTGAGGAAAAAGCAGAAGAATTCTTTATTTATAACAGGGATCGGCTGTTCTTCTTAAAAAAGCAGGAAAGTATGGAAATCGAAATTAGAGAAGCGGCAGATTTTATGGATAACAGTGAGCTGGAGGAGCTTGTCATTATAGTCAACCAAAAGAGCAACAAAAATAGATCAACACTTATCCCGAAGCTTATTAGCTACTTGAAGGAAAAAAAGATTGGTTATCAGTTATTAAGTAAAAACCAGAAAAAGTTTTTTCCAAAAGATATCACAGAAATCATTTCTATCGATAGATGATAGTCCATTCAATTAATAAGAAGTATAGAAGTCCCACCCATTAGAGTGTTGGAGAAAATCATGAAAATACATCGTTATTCAGGTGTGTTAAATAAAAAAACATTTTTAGCAAAGGAGAAAGATTATGGAATTTATTATACAAACGAATAATTTGACAAAAAGCTTGGGTAACAAAGAAATTCTTCGAAATATTAATTTGAACGTAGAGCCAGGGAAAATTTATGGATTACTGGGAGCAAATGGGGCAGGAAAAACAACGCTCATGAAAATCATGCTTGGGCTTTTGAAACCAACTTCAGGTGCAATGGAGATTATGGAGAAACCCATCGCTTCAGAGGATACCAGCTATTTATCAAAGATTGGTAGTTTAATTGAGACACCTGTTTTTTATCAAAACCTGACAGTTGAACAAAATTTGCACATTCACTGTGACTATTTGGGGGGAGGCTACAAAGAGGACATATCTAAGGTTCTGGAATTAGTGGGACTAACCGGAATTGAAGACAAATTTATCAAGGAGCTTTCATTAGGGATGAAGCAGCGTTTAGCGATTGGCCGTGCGTTACTTTGTCAGCCGGAGCTGCTGATCTTGGATGAACCGATTAATGGGATTGATCCGGAAGGAATTGTAGATATTCGAAACATTTTAGTTGATATCAATAAACAGCGAAATGTCACAATCATTATCAGCAGCCATATTATCAATGAAGTAGAAAAAATAGCAGATACGGTAGGAATCATCAATGACGGCAGTTTGTTGGAGGAAATACCTAAAGAAGTATTCCAAAAGAATAACTTCAATTTAGAAGAACATTTTATCAAAATTTTACATTCATCAAAAGCTGCGTAAACGGCTGAAGAAATAAATCTGTCTAATAATGAGGACAGCTATAGGAGTGAAGCAAAACTATGAATATGAAAAAATTAGTAGAAATTGAAATGAGAAAGATTGACGTGAAAAAATATATTCAACACGTCATGATCGCAAATGTCGGTATCGCACTTTTAGTATTAATGACTTCGTTTTTAACGGCTTTATCAGGTGGTGAGGTTCCTCAAATCACGACTGTAACAGTTATTGACACATTGGTTAAATCAGTGTTCATTGTATGGGAATCAGTTTTGATTGCGAATCTGATTATTGAAGAGTTTCGAAGTAAAACGATCCTGATTCTGTTTTCTTATCCATTGGATCGAAAAAAAGCTATTATCAGCAAACTGTTGATTGTATGTTCAATGATTTTTGTATCAATGATTGTTTCACAAGTGTTTCAAAATGTATTGTTTTTTGGCTTAGACAAGGTACTGCCATTAATCAATTACAGTATTAATTTATCAGAAATCGGCGTGACTCTTCTGACAACAATCACGTCTATCTTACTGGGAATGCTGCCAATGTATGTGGGAATGCTAAACAAATCGACTGTTGCAACGGTGGTCAGCTCCATTTTGATTGTGAGTCTGACGATTAGCTCCGGAGGACAGGATGGCGCTGGTATCATCACTATGATACCAGTCTCAATTACAATGGGCGTAATTGGGATTGCATTAGCACTTACAGCAATTAAAAAAATGTTATCAGAAGATATTGTACTTTAATCATTGAAAAATCAAATTAGGAGGAAATAATTATGAATGAAAAATTTTTAAACAGTATTGAAAATAGTATAGGGTCACAATTAGTCACTTTTGGTGCCACTGCCAGTGTAGTTTTTGGGATTGTGTTATTACTTGTCGGAGTTTACTTGAAGAAAAAAGATAATCAGTGGTGGATTCTTGCCGTATTGCTAGGTGTAGCAGCGGTATTCACCAATGTTATGCAAATCATCTAGAGATATTTGGTGGTAACTGTAAACAACGAGTGAAAATATCTGAGCCGGAAAGCGGCTCAGATTTATACATAGAAAGCACACGAATTTTGACTATATAAAGCTGGTTCAGTGGAAAGCTAACGGAGCTGTTTTATATAGAATGAATGATAAATGGGGGGAAGAGGCGTGAAATTATTTTCATTCGCATATGCAGGCGGAGATGGTCATGTATTTTATCCGATGAAACTTAAGAGAACCGATTTACACCATCAAGGAGCTGTCAATATGGATCGAATACTAAACGACGTACCAAACAAAGGAAGAGGCTACTCTATTAAAAAATATCTGAACAATGACAGACAATATACAATGGAACCTAGATATGTGTTCAACAACCTTGGTGAGGTGCGCAGCTCAGTTGAAAAAGCAGAAGGGCTTTCACTTTCAACAATTGAATTTGGAAATGTTCCGCCACAGGATTTCTGCGTCAACTACGAAATCTATTGTTATTCCAGAGTAACAAAAGGCAAAATCAATGTTGGTGTTCAATACAATCAGCAAAAGTACTCTGAAGAAGAAATCAAAAGCCTTTTGACTAATTTCAAGCAACAACTAGTATCACATGGTGCCAGAAAAGAGCCAAGGATTATGGTTAATGCTTAATTTTTAAAACGAGTACCTGTCTAATTTAATAGGGAAATCTATAGAGAACAGCAATTATCGGCTGTAATAATCAACAGAAAAGAGTTGATTTTATCTTCTGTGACAGCCGTGCTGCTCTCCTATAGCAACTGTTTTTACTTAAATAGTTAGAAGCCGCTTGTTTGAGAAAAGGCTTCACTTCGAGCAGTTGTAGGCAGAATGAAAAAAAGAGAAGAGGAGATTGAAGTGAAAAAAAAGAAGCGCATAAAATTAAAGTTGCTGGCGACAGTCTTTACCGCCTTGTCAGCAGGTATGGCGGTACTCGTTGCTTTTCTGATGAAGCTGATTCTGGATTGCGCAATGGAGAAGGATCTGGAGGCGCTAAAACGCTCGATTGGTATTTCGGTCCTATATATTCTGGCTTATTTCATTGTTAACTATCTAAAAGAAGTGGTCGTTTCAACATACACAAAGGAAGCGATTGAATCGTTGAGAAGCAAAGCGTATAGCGCGATTATGAATAAAAGTTATCAGGATTTTTATGATAAAAGCAGTGGAGAATACATTTCAGTTTTAACAAATGATATGACAACATTGGAAGAAAATTATTTCAAGTCGTACTTTCTGATTGTTCAATCAGCTGTCACTTTTGTTATTGCTGTTTTGTCATTGTTCATTATCAACTGGCAATTTTCTTTAGGCGTTATCGCTATTTCTACCATTTTTCTAGGGATGTCTTCTTTTACAGGAATCGGTTTAAACAAGCTGCGGGTAAACATTCAAACGAATATGGCAGATTTTACAAGTAAAACCAAAGACTTGGTTTCTGGCTACGAGGTGATTCGCTCATTTCATGCACAGGAGAAAATGAAAAATGAGTTTGATGTGTATAACAAGAAACTAGAGTCTACAAAGCTGAAGTTCAATGTTCGACAAGGAATTACCAAGGTTGTAAACGAAAATCTGGTTATATTGATTGTGTTTTCTATCATGATTTTGGGTAGCTGGTTTGTCATTAATGGCAATTTGGTTATGGGGTCGCTGTTGGCAGTCATTCAGTTGTTGAATAGTGTGATGAATCCTATCAATATCTTGTTGTTGGCACTCAATAATTCGAAATCAACAGAAGATATTAGAACGCAACTGGATGAGTTATTGGATTCGCCTCAGGAGCACTTGGAAAAATCAGTTGTTGCGAAAAATGATTTCCAACAGGGAATCGATTTTCAGGGGGTTGATTTTAGTTATGATGGAGGAAATAAAGTAATCAATGATTTCCATTTTCGTTTTGAAAAAGGGAAGAAGTATGCAATTACCGGGAAGAGCGGCTGCGGGAAGTCAACATTGTTGAAGCTGATTCAGAATTATTATGGAAACTATAATGGGAAGATTGCAGTGGATGATTTAGAATATCAGAAAATAGAAGGTGACAGCTTTTTCAATCTATTTTCAACAACACATCAGAATGTATTTATCTTTTCAGGAACCATTCGAGATAACATCACGTTGTATAATGCGTTTGATGAAGGACAAATTGAGTGGGCCGTAAAAAGTTCTGGACTTCAAAATCTGGTTGATGGGCTTCCATTGGGGCTGGATACACCGATTCAAGAGAACGGTCAATCTTTATCTGGTGGTGAAAAGCAAAGAATCTCAATTGCTCGAGCGTTGATTCGACAAGCACCTATTCTTTTGTTAGATGAGTTCACTAGTGCGTTGGATAAGAAAACAGCTGAAGTGGTTGAGAAAGAAATTTTAGAGCTTACGGACCAAACTTGTATTCATGTGACCCATAAGCTGACGGAAGCCTCTTCAAAGCTGTATGATGCAGTATTGGTAATGAATGCGGGTGGTCTGGAAAAGGTGATTCATCCCAAAATCGCTGTAATGTAACTCGAAGGAATAATAGAAATCAAACATTATTGATAAAAATTAAAAAGGAGAGCCATTGTTTTGAAGTTAGGAATACAAAAGACAGTGACTAGAGGAGAACAAGATAATGGAAAACGAAAAAAATCAGAAAGGAATTTCTCGTGGAAAGTATTTTGCATACTACAAGCTGCCGGTTATTTTTATGGGGATTATTGCTTTCACGCAAATTCTTTTATCAATCATAGGAATAATCAGTCTGGGGAGCTTGCTGTTTTTCAGAGAGCAGGTAGTTGCAGGTTTTGTACAAGAGGAATCAGCAGCGAATCAACAAATACTAGAAGAGATTCACAGCTTGACACCGCCGTTTATTCTTAGCTCAATGTTTCTACTGATTTGTGGATTCGTCCTGTCACTCATTATTCTTAGGCAAGCTTGGAAGTATAGAAAGAAACATGCGATCTCTATTCTTCCGCTATCGTTCTTTATTATGGTTCATCTGGCAGGTGTGTTTTCAGATGTCATTCGAGAGAAGGAAGATCCGTTGGGCTTTTCAATTATTGGTGTACTGTTACTTTTCTGTATAACTTCCATGTATTTGGTCAGTGTTGCGAGTCGATCATTCAGCCTGGCGGAGGCCAAAGAATACGAGCAGCAAATGAAAGCGAAAGGAGACGGCATTCTTTTAAAGCAGAATATGTTGAAGAAGGAACAGAAGGTATAAGAACGTTCAAGGCTGGAAAAATTGGATTTCTTCCAGTTGGAGCGAAAGATAGAGAGGAGAGAATATGCTATTTACGACTATAGTGAATATTAGAGAGATCATTCAACTGGAAAAATGGAATAGTCTGCTGGAATGTGTCGATAAGGATAGACGTGATAGAATAAACAACCTATACTTTCCAATGGACAAGAAGAGATCGTTGATAGGCGGATTACTGATAAGAGCAATGCTGTTAGAGTATTTTTCGATAGAAGAATCACAGCTCTCGTTTAATAAGAATTTTTATGGAAAGCCCTATTTGAATGGATATTCCGATATATATTATAATTTGTCTCATGCGGGTGACTATGTGTGTTGCTCAGTGAGTGATACAGAGGTTGGTATAGATGTGGAAAGAATCGATCCTTCAATGAATTTAGCTGATTTTGAAACTTTCTTTTCTCAAGAAGAGTGGAAGCAGGTTCAGGATAAGCAACAAGATGGGCACGAAATATTTTTCTCATTATGGACTTTAAAAGAAAGTTATGTGAAGAAAATAGGTGTTGGCTTAAGCAAAGATTTTACTTCATTTAGCATAAGCCTGAAGGAGCAAATAAAACTGGTCGATCAGGAGCTGGATAGTAGCGAAGAAAAATTTACGCTACGAACAATTGATCAAAATTACAAGTTGGCCATTTGCTCAGAACAATGTCAAAAAAATCGACAAAAGGAAATCACTGTCAGTGAGCTTCTTGCGACTGGGTAAGCTGTAAAGACAAGAAGTAGCTCAACTTGATAAGACAGTCTTCACTATCCGTGATTTGTGTCGAACAGTTGCTAGATTGAAGCTAGTAGATGGTAACATCGTGAATTCTGGTAGTCAAGACATGTCATAGTCAGTTGGATAGTAACAAAATAGGGCTCTTTGTCAAATAGGACTGATAAGCAAGATTAATTGAAAATCATAATGGAGGAGCGACTCTTTCATTATGATTTTTTTGTTATGTTATCTCAATCAAGCCATTGTTCAGAAAAATTCGTATTTTCATATACGGTGCTCACCTGTCAGCTTTTAGGTAGTAAGGCAAGCAAAGATTAAAATTGGGAGAACAATTTTATCGTTGCTTGCCTTACTACTTAAAGCTAAACAACTGTCTTACAACCTTAAGTTCTCAAATGATTTAAATCCATAGGAAATGCGCTTAAGGGTTTTAATATGTGTATTTTTTGCTTCTATTTTACCGTTAGAGTATGGATAAATCATGGCATTGCGAATCCCTTCTTCAAACTTAAAAAGGGTTTGTAGTTTCTTTCGAAACTCATCATCTAAAGTAGTTGAAAGCTCGTTAAGTAATGTAAAAAATTTATCAGGATCTTTTGTTCTAAACGCATCAGTCAAGTCGTGAAAACTATCGTAGGCTTCTTTTAAAGGTTTAGAATAGTCTAATAAGCGATCAATCATCATAGCTTCAGTTAAGTAAGGATATCTAGGGGAGCGAAAGCTCCTCCAGCTTTTATATTCAGAGTGAGTAATGTTCATTCTATTTTTAGTAAAAAAGCGCCAATTGGCTTTGATTTTCCGATAGGCTTCAAGGTGATTCTCTTGCTTTAATCGCTTCATTTCTCTTATACGAAAGTCTTGAAATGCTTTATTTAAATGCTTAATGATATGGAAGCGATCAACGACTAATTGTGCATTTGGGAACACGTGCTTGAGTAGTTGGAAATAAGCGGCGTTCATATCGGTCACTAGAAATTCGACTTTTTCTGTAGTGGAAAATTGTTTAAAGTGAGTGGTTAACTTTGATAATTTTCTAGAAGGTAGGATATCGATTAATTGTCCTGTTTCACCATCCGCACAGATAAAACTCATTTTATCTTCTGTACGAGCATGCGAACGGAATTCGTCGACCATCACTACTTTAGGAAGAACAGTTTTTCTTGGATTAGGAAAATAACTTTTGAGTTCTTTTAGTATACGAATAACGGTAGTAATTGAAATATTGGCTAGTTTTTCGATAAAGGTAAGAGAAACCTTTTCTTTGAGCAAGGTAATGACCTTGAATCTGACCTGATTAGCAATCGATTTCTTCGGTCGTATAAAGTAACTTTGCGCTGTCCAATGTGAGCTACAATTTTTACAAGTGTATCGTTGTTTTTTAGTTTCATAATGGTCGGCATATGGTTGTATTGCTCAAATCGTACTGTAACTATCTTGTGTCCATTTTTGACAATTCGTTTCTTTCCTTGTGAATCATGGGTGGTAGAGCCACAGTTTAAACAGGTACAAGGAGTAGGAGCTAGGTTTGCATGAATCACTAAAGTGTTTTGTCCATGTAAAGTTTCGCAAGAAACGTCATCAATTACTATATTTTTGTCTATAATTCTTATTATTTTTTTGATATCATTTGACATAGAGCATATCGTCCTCTCTGTTTGTTTTTTTGTAGTAAATTAATCATACATGAGAACGATATGTTTTTTTTATTAATATGAAAATGAGTGTGGGACAATAGTCAGAGAAAAATCTGATTATCATTCCACTTTTTTTGAATTTAGGGTACACAAAAAGCACACAACCTAGTAAGATTAAAGTGACAAAACCCAATCAAAAAAGAGTGTGCTTTTATGTTTAAAAATTATACCAGCAATCAAACGATTTTACCATTAGATATGGAACAATTTATTCCAGAAACAGATGTCGCTTTTGTGATCAATACCTTGGTCGAAGCAATTCCACAAACATTATTTAATGAATTAGAAGAACAACTAGGTCGACCGGCCTACCATCCTAAGATGATGTTAAAAATCATTCTTTATGCCTATACGCAACGTGTTTATTCTAGTTGGAAAATAGAATTTCTGCCGGACGATAGTTATCGGATGCGTTAGTTAGCCAATCATGAACAAGTTAGTTATTGAACCATCAATCGTTTTAGAAAACAGGAAACAACCACTCATCTTTTAGCAGAAGCGTTTGTTTTATTTCGTCGCCAATTGATTACTAACCAAGTCATCAATAATGAGGCCATCTTTATTGACGGCACAAAAATTGAAGCCGATGCCAATAAATTCAGTTTTGTTTGGCGGAAAGCAACCACTCGGTATGAGCGACTATTGGATGAAAAATCGGAGGCGTTCTATCAAGTACTTTACAAAGAGAACGTCTTGCCTTGTTTGAAAGAGGAAGAACAATCCGACGGATTGACAAGTGACCAACTGGAAGAAGCTGCGAATAATTTAGAGGCTGAACTTCATGAAGTAGAGGCACAATTGTCCAATGAAAAACAAAAAGAAAAACAAAGTCACTTAAAGAGAAAAAGAAGAACCTATAGAAAATATCTGAGAAAAATTCAAGCAGATTACCTACCAAGAAAACAAAAATATGAAGCCTACAATCGACTTTTTCAAGAACGAAATAGCTTTTCTAAAACAGATACAGATGCCACATTTATACGAATGAAAGACGATTACATGCGCAATGGTAAGCTAAAGCCAGGCTACAATCTACAAATAGCTACTGAAAATCAGTATGTCTTAGCCTACGATCTCTTCCCAAATCCAACAGATACAAAAACGTTAAACCCATTCTTAGATGCGTTCTTGGAGCAGCACAAAGAGTTACCAGAATACATTGTGGCGGATGCGGGTTATGGTAGCTAAGAAAATTTTATGTATATTCATGATGCCATACATAAGACACCTTTAATCACCTATGCTAGCTATCACAAAGAAACCAAAAAGAAGTACAAAGAAAATCCTTTTATCGTTGAAAACTGGCTGTATCTTGAAGAACAAGATGCGTACATTTGCCCAGCCCATCGGGTAGTCCCCTTCAAACAATACAGTAGAAGAAAAGATCGCAGTGGGTTTGTTCGAGATTTCAAAGTGTATGAATGTGAGAACTGTCGAAATTGTCCCGTTCGTAGCCAATGTACAAAAGCGAAGAGCAGTCGAAAGCGACAAATTCAAGTAAACAATAATTGGCGCTATTTTAAAGTGGAATGTAAAAAGAAGCTTTTAGAGGAACAAACAGGTTCGATTTATCGGAAACGAAAAATCGATGTCGAACCAGTGTTTGGACACCTGAAGGCACAATTGGCGTTCCATCGTTTCCACTTGAGAGGGAAATCAGGTGCGCATATCGATATCGGTTTATCATTGATGGCGCACAATTTAATAAAATTAAGTAAACATATGGAGAGAGATCTCTTGACTATAGGAAAAAACAGGTATCTTTTGATTATTTTTCTCAAAAGATACCTGTTTTTACTTTTTAAGCGAGACTATTGTCCCAACCTCTTAAACATTTTGGCGTGGCTTCGCTACACCAAAAGCAAGCTAGGCTGTATCTGCGTCTTTCACTTCGCGCGATGCAGGGGCAGCCTGCTTGTATTGTGGGGATGATTAGATCATATTTATTGTTAATTAACTAATTGTATATTCAGCTTATCTTTGTAGTGTTTATCCATTTTTTCATATCTTTCCTTTATTTTCTTTAATTGTTCTTCTGAAATAGTTGAGTCTAATGCGATTCTATTAATACCACGATCATAGCTATTTTTAGCAACAAAATGGTAGAATTGTTGGTCAGATAACAATAGAAGTGTCTCTACTTGTTTATCAGTAAATTTTTTGTTTTTTAGATATAAATAGTGGAAAATAAATTCTGGATACTCTAGATTACTAATAGTGTTAGATTGTATAACAGATTCAATAGCTTTTCTCTGACAATCCAATATATTTGTTGGTTCGATATAGATATAATACTGATAGAATTGAAGTTGAGTGGAAACATCCAATTTATAGAGAAAATGTTTTTGTAAGTATTCTCTAGCTTCATCTCTATTTCTAGCATCAAAATAAGTATTTAAGTGTAAACCTAAACTAATAATCATACTAATTTCTTTTCTAACAGAATGTTCATCTACATCTCTATCGTCAGGGTACTTGTAATCTTGATGACTAACAAAATCCATAGCTAAGCTAAATAAATTGTTCTTTTCTATAGTTGTTAGTTGATTCTGATTTCTTCTAATGTAGTCAGATATGTCTGAGTTAGAGTTTTCTCGGATTTTCTGCAATGCTTGTTTTCTAGTGAAAGGGATATTAATTATACTTCTAATATCTTTTCCAGTTGTATTTACAGGAACATAGTTGATGAGATAATTTGGAAATTGAGTAATAAAGTCATTGTATTTATAATTCTGATATTGTGAATTTCCATATAAATCGTCGTATCTCAAAAGAATATCTAGTATCAGAATAGTAGGTAAGCTATTTTCTCCAAAGTATTTTCTGGCTTCATTTTTGATTTTTTCTAATTCATTGCTCTTTTTTTCTGGATTATTTTGAATAGCCAATCTAATGCCAGTATGATGGTAAGCATCTAAAAGCTTATCAATTTTGTTAACTAAGATGTTATAATGACTATTATGAAATAAGTAGAGATAGATGATTAAAAACTGTTGATCTATATTAACTTTATCGTATCGATCTTCATGATATATGATTTCATTCACGTACTTCTCAAATAAATTTTTTTCTCTTAAGGTTCTATTTTCCATAATTATTTCATTTTTTAAAGTTTCTAAGTTTTTAGTTTCAGTAGTACTTAATGCATCTTCTCTTTTTTCTTCGATAGAGCTAATAATAGTTTCAAAATAGAGTGACCAAAAATTTGAAGGTGATAGTTCATAAGGCAATTCTATTCTTCTATCAATTATTTTTTGTAAGTAGCTATCTTCATTTTGTTGAATAAAATTGTAATCACCCAAAAATACAAATTTTATTTTTTTGTTAGTTATCAAATTGAAAATTTTGTATAATTCATTCTGTCTAGAAGGAGTAATGCGATCAAAATCGTCAATAATGATTATTCTTTTTCTCCATAAAAAGTATTTCTTTGTGCGAATTTTTAGTAGATTTAAAAATAAACTATCATAATCAATCTGTCCTAAAATTTGAGTCATTCCAGATAAAAAACCAGAAATAAAGAAAAAATAAGTAGTGGTAGTAATAGATGAAGAACTACTAGTAGCTGATTCGATAGGAAACTTTATATTGGAAAAATATACAGCCAATCCGCTAAACAATAAGAATATTAAAAAGAAAATATATTTAGTGATGAAACCAGTTATCGGAAAAAGTGTTCTGTAGCAAATTTCTGAAGTTTTTTGATTAGTTGTTATTCTCCATAAATCTATTGTTTTTATTATCTTTTTTTTGAGTTTTATAAATTTAAAGTCTATTTTATTTTCCTCAAGAATAATGTTAAGATAACTAGTTTTTCCGCTTCCCCATTTTCCATTTAGAAAGATAACATCATCTTTATTTTCTTTGAAAAAATTTATATAATCCGAGTGAGCTCGCTTATTGTATTTAATGGAATAGTTATTATCATTTTTTCCAGATATAGGTTTATCGCGCATTAAATTTCCCCCTTAAATTTAGAAGTTATCTCCTAAAGTATAGCATAATTCAGAAGATATAATTTTAGTACATAGGGAGATAAAATTTTGTATCTTTGAAAAAACTGAAGACGTTAATTAACTATTTCATTATTTATTCTAGCTCGCGAATTATTTACTAATTAGTTTGAAATTCAATTAAAATCAATTATAATCCACAAAAAATTTCAAGCCTTAATTGTATTTACAGGAAATAATGTTGTAATAAAATATTTAGGATCTATCGGAAACTCGCCAATAATCTAGTCTTCTAACAAATATTTAAAGTTTATTTTATTGAATGATGTATCAATTTTTCAAAGAAAAAATAAGAGTTTATTTATCTAAAGTTTGTCTTTTAAAAGAGGAATTTCATCGTTCACATAATTGTCATGGAAATTCTTTAATGAGTCATTAAATTCTCTGAATTCTTTTTCATCTACACGACGTTTACGTATTTTCGTGATTTTTTTAACAGCAATTCGCGAATATACTTTAGAATATGCATTCTCAACAATGTATCTTTGGATTTCCTCAGCAAAAGTCAGAGACGCTTTTTGGTATGGAGTTGTAGGTTGACCAATTGTTGCAAATAATAACTTGGTTGGAGATAAAGGGAAAATGATATTTGTATTGTTTACACCCCAAGCACCATCGAAATTGTAATTCTTTTTATTGTAGAAGTTCAGAAAAATTACTGGATCATCAGAAGTAGCCCATTCAAAGTTATTAGGAGCATCATATATACACCATGAAATCTTATTTAAAGCTTTATAAGTGGAAGTAAGGAGATGTTTTATACCGAACAACCACAATGATTTACCAGCAATTGTTTGTATGTTTAAACCAGATTTTTCCTCATTAAGTTTCTGAATATCAACTTTTAAAGGAATGAAGTTGTCATATTCTGTTTTTGATTTATCATCAACTCGCAAAGTTCCTGTTGTTTTAAACTCCTGTTCCATTGAGGATGTTAAATCCTCAATAATATTAGGAAATGTATCTATTACAATTTTTTGAATACGATAAAAGCCCTTCAATGTTCTGAGGTATTGACTTGCAACTAGCTTTGAAATATATTCTTTGTCATTCTCATCAAGAATAGAGTAAGAGTTGATTTTATCAATGAACGAGCTATATTGCATTTCAAATTCAGTTGAAAAAAAATCTTCCATTTCATCGGTGATTTCGCCTTCATCATAATATAAATATAACGAGTCAAGGCTTGAAGTTCTTGAGATAGAAACATTACTCCATTTAGGACATTTATCATGAGGAACTAGAAGCTTATATTCATAAATTTTCTTTTGACGAGCCCATTGTTTTAGATATGTTTTAGGAACATAATGATTGTTAATTTTCAAACGAATTCCCCCTTTATAGCTATATTATAGTATTTTATTTTGGTAATCAACTAACCTCGAATAATCCGATAGTTCAAGTTAAGAAGTGCATCTTTATTGGAGGTAACATTAATTTTGTCTTGTTCCCGAAAATAAAGTGAGAATTATTAGCAGACTGGCTCTCACATAGAGATCAGTACATCAAGTGGAATATATGGAAAAAGATACTCATTTTTAAGATGAGTCAGTTAGTATTCGTCAGAAAAACAGAATGCCGTTATACCAGGGCTTCTGGTGCATCTTTTTTTGAATAGTACTGGTAGAATATAAAAATAATTGATGGTTGATTTAGACAGAATATATAAGTAATCATAACGAATGAATACTTAACCAATTGGCTATTACATAAAATTATATGTTAACATGAACATATAAAAAATAATTGATGAAAGGATAATTGTATGAAGACGATAATCAACATTAATAACATTCAAGACTATATTTCTAATATAGAAGCTTTAGATGGTAATTATTATTATAGGGGAGAATCGAGTACTAAGTTTCCAGAAATAACGGCTTCTGCTTTTAGAGAGTACAATATTCCTTTTTCTGAAATGAGACAAAGAATCGATTATAGAAAAACGTTAAAAGAATATTATAGTGAAGTTGGACATCAATTAAATGAAATCGAAAGAGAAAATTTTCTTCAATACTCACAACATCATGGGCTACCAACTTCGTTAATAGATATTACCTCTAGTCCTCTGGTGGCACTCTATTTTGCATGCTCTTCTAATTATCAGGAAAGTACATGTAAAGTTCATGTTTTTAATAAAGAAAGATTCATTGATATGTCTGATTTTGAAAATAAAGAAGAAATGACTTTAAATTCTTTCTTTTTAGATAATGACTTCACATATCAAGTTTTAGTAAAAATAAAAAATCAATCCATTGAAACTAAACGTGAACTATTATTTAAATGTATTGAAAATTTAGAATCAATTATGGTAAAAAATAGTGTTTTGTATGAAAGAAAATATATTGGAATTAAAGTTGATGCAACTTTTGCTCAAATATTACGAGAGTTTAAGTCACAAGAATACGAAAATCTAGAGACGTATGCCCAAAATTTTGAGGAAATTTTTTTGAAATATTTCGAAATAGATTTTAAGCATAATAAAGAGCGTAACAAATTTAGGACTGCAATTTCAATGATTGGAAAAGATCCTATATTTGAAGTTCATTATAAACAATATTTGTCAGATACACTTGCAGTGATTATCTTATTGGCTATTAATCAGCAAAGTAGGAATATGGCAGATAGTTTTTCAAATCAATTTTCTATATCTTATGAAGTTGGGTCGCATGTTGTATTTCCGTTAATTTCTATTCAACCATCTGTTAAGTTTGAGCGTATGAAATCACAAGAGGGAACGTTTCTTTATCAACTGCCTCATTATAGAGGAGCAGCTAATGAAACTAGTGATTATATAGGCTTTTCAAAAGTTGATAGTGATATAGAATTTGTTATAACAGATAAAGAAAAAGTGTTTAGGAGTTTAAATAGATTAGGTATTAATCAAAAAACTATTTTCCCGGATCATGACAATATTGCTGAGTATTTAAAGACAAAGGAACTATTGGAATAATTAAGAATATATTCTATTAAATTCTTTAGATATTTTTGAGGAGTATAATGGCAACAAAATACTCAAGATATCTCAGCAAGATTATCTTGAGTACAAGTTTATTCAGAATTCTTTTTGAGTATCTAACCTAGCTCGCAATTTTCTTACTAAAAATTATCCAAAATATCCATATTTATCTGGTTAAAACAGTTTAAAACTAAATCAAAACTAACTACAATTGACAAAAATTACTAGAATTTCGTAGTATTTACTGAAAAAGTAGAATGCAGTTATAGCAACAAGTAGAGCTTGGCAGAAGCTCTGAGAAAAGCTAGCCTTTTGCATGGAAGGCAGTGTTGGATAAACCTGTTATAGGAGCTAGAACCATTGATGTATAAGGATTCTAGCTTTTTTGTTTTGCCCTGATAGTAGAAATGACCAGCTTTGACCAGTTTTCTTAGGAGCGTTGTTTGTAATATGTGCATAGCTGTCTAATGTCACTTTACTGTTTTCATGCCCTAATCGTTGTTGAACCACCTTACCAGCTTCTTTATTAGGATATTTTGAAGCTAGAACTATCTTTGCTAAAACGAAAATAACTTCATTCACCATTAATTGAACTAGAACCATTAAACACAAGCCAATAGCGCTAATCATTCTTTTAGAAGACTTAGGTTGTATATCAAAAAATTTATTTATCTGGAAAAGGAAGTAAAGAGGAAAAAGGGGGACTTTTAGTTTATCTTAACAAACAAGAAAGCGATATAGGTAAGTAACAACTACGTAAAATACTTAGATTCAACATTTTTTGAAGGTATTGTTCGAAAAATTTTGAAAGAATTAAATAAAAAAAGATAAAGTTGATTCAATTAACAAAGTGCGTGATAGTTCACTGATATTTTTATAGTAAAGGATTTTTTGTGAGAAAGAAAAATTGTAAGCAGAAAATAAATTAATAGTAAATTTCTTGAAATATTACTTAGCAATTGATATTAAAGATGAAAAAATCATTAGCTAAAATAGCTCTATTTAGAAAAAAATTTTGTGTTCTCCGATGTCGATTCGGAAGAGATAGACAATATTAAAAGTTAATTTTGTGAGTTGGGTAACACATTACAGCAAATAGAATAGAAACGAATGTATTAGGAATAAAACTATATCTAAATTTATTTAAATAATGGATAGAACTTATTTTTATATGTGATAAAATTATATAGAACCTTTTGTCTGAAAGGATGATTAAATGAAAACTACTGGAAAAATATTGTACGTATTAAAGTTAGAAAAAAATAATTATTATATTGGATATACATCTAATTACAAAAAACAATGGAAAAACAATTTGATGGAAAAGGAGCTATATGGACAAAGAAATACAAACCACTATCTATTGTTGAATCAAAAGATATTTCAAACTTAGAAAGTGCTGAAATAGAAATCTTAGTTAACAGTTTAGTAATTAAATACATGCAACAATATGGATGGGAAAATGTAAGAGGTGGGAAATATGTGGTTTCTGATCAGAAGATTTTAAAAAGAACTTTGATTAAGCATAAAATACTAACCTATGAAGGTTCTATACAACTGCCTACTAAAAAAAACATTGAATTAATTTCGGAAAAAAAGTATCTATATTGTCTATCCTTAGAGGACGGGCGATATTATGTAGGAATTAGTAAAAATCCTGACAAAAGATTTTATCAACACACAAATAGTAAAGCACATTCAGCCCTATATACAAAGAAATATAAACCTAAATGTATTCTATTTGTTCAAGATTTAGGTGTTTCAAGTGAATTTTCATATTTAAAAATGGAGACACAAGCAACAATAAATTTAATGAAGTTAGTAGGCTGTTACAAAGTGCGGGGAGGGGACTTTTTGCATGTAGACGATTATCAAGAATTTGAACTATTCAAAAATACGATACGAAAAAATAAATCAAAGTTTACTTTTC
Source organism: Enterococcus sp. LJL99 (assembly GCF_054871725.1). NCBI lineage: Bacteria > Bacillati > Bacillota > Bacilli > Lactobacillales > Enterococcaceae > Enterococcus > Enterococcus sp. LJL99. Next base: position 111,675 of record NZ_JBTXLT010000009.1, on the reverse strand, counting down.
CAACTGAATGGTTAGAGTATACATTTGAGGATTTTATGAAAGGAATTAATTATATTCCAAAGTCAATAAAAGAAATTTTATAAAAAAGATTAAACATTAGATAATTCTAGTATTAGACTGTAGAAAAAAATGAGTTGATAATCCTACATTGTGTCTTCTTAATTTGTTTTATAGTTGATTTTTATTTTGGGAAATATGTATTGTAAATAGAATTTAAAGTAAGACTGAAAGATTATTCAAAAATTGATTTTTTTATGAGTAATACGATTGCATTGTAATTGTTTTTATATGATAAAATATTGTTTAAAATTACTAAAAGGGAGAAAAAATTGAGAAATAATAAATTATCCTCAGAAAATGAGTTTATGAAACAACTTTTATTAGGTGAACTTCAAACTGAAGCTGGAAATTATAATGAGGCAGAAAAAAATCTTAATAAAGCTAAAGAAATGAATCCTAAAAGATATGAACCCTACTATGACCTAGGTAATTTGTATAAAAAGCAAAATCAATATTCTAAAGCTGAACGATATTATAAAAAAGCTATAAAAAAGAATTCAAATATTGCTTCTATACATAATAACTTAGGTAATTTATATAAGGATCAAAATAAGAACTTTGAGGCAGAAAAATCTTATAAAGAAGCACTTAATATAAACTCTAAATTGCCAGAAGCATTGTATAATTATGGGAAAATATGTTTTGAACGAGGTGACTATTCTGAAGCAGAAAGTATGTATATAAAATCTATTGAAAATAAACCTCAATATGTTCTTCCTTATGATGATCTTGCAAGTTTGTATGTAGAGCAAAAACGGTATAGTGATGCAGAGAAAATTTTAAAAAAAGCTATAGTTTTAGATAGTAGTAACGAAATAGCATGTAATAATCTAGGTAATTTGTATGTACTACTAAATAAATTTCAAGAAGCAGAGAAATACTACAAGAAAGCTATTAAAATAAATGCTGCTTCTGAATTAGCATACTATAATCTAGGTAATCTATATTTACTGCAAAACAAATATGAAAAGGCTCAAATGAACTATTTAAAGGCTATTGATGTAGATTCAAATGATACCTCTGCACATAATAACTTAGGATACACATACTATCTCCAACAGAAATATAAAGAAGCTGAAAATAGCTATAATAAGGCTATTGATATAGATCCAAATATTGGTAGCACTTATTACAATTTAGGCAAGTTGTATAGTGAGAAAAAAAAATTTGAACAAGCAATAAAATATTTTGAAAAAAGTATCTTTCTAGATTCAAATGTCGATATTCCTTATGCTGAGTTAGGTGAATTATATATAGATTTGAAGGACTTTGAAAAAGCTGAAAAAATGTATCAAAAAGCTATTTATATTGACCAAAAAAATGTTTTATATAAGAGAAGGTTATCATTTGTCTTAGAAAAAATGAGTGATTTTTGTGAAGCCTTAGTTCTTCTATTATCTAATCTAGGAAATTTTCAAATTGAACTTGAAGATGTTAAAAGATTATTGAAGAAAGTATCTATTGAGGAATTTAATATTGTTTTTCAAAAGTTATATTCTTATAATAGTAATTTATATGAATTAGTACTTAGCACTGAACAATTTTACAATGACAAAAGAAAATTATACTCTAATATAATAAAATTATTAGTAAATATAAATAATTTTAAAGATAGTTTATCTGTTAAACAAGATAAAAAATTAACACTATATCAATATACGTCGTTAAGTACTTTAGGCAGCATACTTAATTTAGGAAGGCAGGTTACTAAAAATAAAGAAGATAACAATATCAAAATTCGATTATATAATACTGACTACATGAATGATCCTGAGGAAGGAAAATATTTATTAAATATAATATCGAAGAGTCATAAAAGTCATAATTTGAATGAAATATTAGAACCTAATCATGTTGTTAGTCGTGCATTTATTGCATCTTTAACATCAAATAGTGATGCAATACCTATGTGGTCAATGTATGGTAAAGATAGCCAAGGCGTATCTTTAGGATTCAGTAATCTACCATTTGAGAAAAGTAAATATTATGAAGAAGAAAATATGAGTTTAAAAACATATAATTATCTAACTGGCAAAGGGAATGATTATACTCTAAATGAGAAAGCTTCTCTGTATAAAATTTATTATATAGAAGATTCTACTACTGTAGATAAATTTGATAATGTTTTTTTAAACAAAGTAGTCAATGACCTTCTAACTCTTAGTGATTTAGTTGAGAAAATAGATGAGCCTGAATTATTAAATTTTATAAGTCAGTTTGTTTCTTCTGAATTAGATAGAATCAAATTTTTAATTAAAAATTCAATATATGAATATGAGGACGAATATAGATTATTGGCTATAGTATCAAAATTTGAAGATGATATTTTTAATATTAAGTATGACTTAAACAGTCCTAAACTCTATTTAGAAATTGACACCGTAGTACTCGAAGAAGTTGTTTTTGGTGTTAATAGCGACGACTGTAGTTATTGGCGCCCAATTGTTGAACTCAAGTCCCCTAAAACAATTATTAAAAATTCTACTATTAAAATTAGATATTAATAAATACTTTACTTAAACAGTTACTTTTTGAAGAGTAATTTAAAAATTGTCTCTTATAGGTGTACACATAAACTCTATAATGTAAAAAATCAATTGAAAAAAATTAATAAGTTAGAATCGATTATGCTATATTTTCTTTATGAAATGGTTTTTTCTAAATGCAATGTTTAGCTTTAATAATTAATAATCTTGATTTTAATCCGTTTCAAAGACGAAAAAAATTTGTACCGATTTTAATTTTCTTAAAAATAATTGAATCCTTTGATACTTTTAATTTTTCAAATGCTTAAGTCAAATGGAAAGGTATTTAGTATAAAATCAATGCACATAAAAAGCTAAAATCATCAAGAGAACAAATTGATTTTAGCTTTTTTATAGATATATCTACTTAACTTTCCCTCTCTGCATTATCCTCGCTACAATCTCCTCACTCTCTTTCAATACCTCCTCAAAATCCCCAGAAAACACCTGATACAACTGCTGACAAGAATAATACCGCATCCGCATATCCTTCTTATTCCTCGTAACCTTCCCATCAAAAAACTCATCCAAATAAATCAACGACTTCTGCCAAGACCGAAGCTTGATCAACTCACTCCGTACATCCAAAATATCCTGATAAGGGACTGCTTTCAAATTCTGTTCTTTACTCATCATTACACATCCATTCCTTTTTTTGTAAAACCAACAGGAAAATAAAAAACGATCAGACCTATCTGTGCCTCATCGTGTGCAATAGTTCGTCAAAGAACGCATGAAATCGCCAGAAAAATGAAAGAATCCACTAATACCCCTAGTCAAATCATTCAAAATTAAGTACAATAAAACATGCGAGTACTTCGGTACGCGCTATCGGCAACTCGGATAAGCAGCGTGTGGCTGTTTATTCGGGGCCTTGCAACGTGATGCCAGTCAGGTTGTAAGGTGCCGTTTTTTATTTTTCTATTTTTTAACTTGTACATCGTTACGTTTCATTATCACCACCATTGCTAAAAATTAGACCTAGAATAGAAACAAAAAAGGCATTGACACAAAGTCCAATACCTGAATAAGTCAATAGTACCTTAAAGAAACCTAGCAATCCTTTCTAGTGGTAGCTCAAAAAGAGACACAACAAAAAAGCTAGTGATTCGTTTACTATCGGCAAACTGATGTGGACAGTTTTTGAAGTTTTCAAGACCATTTCTGTTCGGTGCCAGCCAAACAAAAAGGTGCCAAAGATTAAATTGTCATAAAGTTGAGTGAGGTTCTGAATCAGGACTTACTCAGCTTTTTTATTTCCATTCTATACACTAAGTATAAATAAATCGACAGCGAGAATCAAGGCGAACAGAGAAAAAAGCGAATAAAAATTCGATAGTAAATAGCTGGAGCTGATTTGAAGTATTTAACTAATGAAGAAAGTTTCCTTTTAATTTAAAATTCAGGAATAGACAATATTTTTCATTCAATCTATATTAATTCTTACCAATATGTTATATGATTTAATTGGAAATGAATAATCTAACAAGATGCTAATATTTTTTGATAGGATGAAAATAAAAAATGAAAAGAATTGTCAACTATTATAAAACGAGTTTAGAACAAGCTTCTTTATCAGAAGTAAAACCACTAAAAAATAAATCTCTTCAAATTTCTTTTGAAGATTATATTACAGGAGTTGTCAAAGATCTAAATGAAGAGGTATTAGAGCGTTTATTTGAAGAAAATGAGGAAGAAATTGAAGTTTTTCTGTTTCCAATCCAATTACAATCTGGATATGGTAAATCTGAAAAGCGATTGTATCCTTTAATTATCCCAGCAAGTCTAACCAATAATGGTGAGTTGAAACATATAGATTATGGCGTTCCGTGGATTCCAAGAATGTTGCTTGCGCCAGTGGAGAATTCAAAATTATCTGTTATTGGAGAAAATGAGGATTATCTTCAATTTATAGAAAGTCATTCTTTTCGGGAACTACCTTGGAACGAATATACTCAATTGACAAATAAGTTGTTTGAGTATGTATGTAAACAAAAGATAACTGATTTAACTGAAATTTCTTGGTTTAAGAAAGTAGATGAAAATGTTTTACTATTTAAAGGAGCATCCAATGGCGGAGCTGCTCAACGAATTGTAAAACTGTATGACTCGATAGTAAATCATAACGGAGAGTTACCATTATTAAACAATTTTTTAGGTAATGAGAATAGTTCAACAGCCCCCAATTTTTTATCAGAAACAAAGCAAATAGAAATGGATAAATTTCATTTAGGCCAAATGAAACCAACTTTCGGACTTTCTCCTAGCCAACGAGAAGTAGTTCGACATATGAATACACTGGATAACGGAGAGATCATGGGGGTAACTGGTCCTCCTGGGACAGGGAAAACTACATTATTGCAAAGTATCATCGCTTCAAACTGGATTAAAGCCGCTATTGATCAAAAACAGCCGCCAATTTGTGTTGTTTCCTCAACCAATAATCAAGCGGTAACAAATGTTATTGAAAGCTTTCAAATAGATAACAGCCAAGGAACTAATTTTGATTTAAATCACTTTCCTGATTTTTCAGAATTACATTCATTCAAGAAAAACTTCGACTTATTTGAAGAGCGGTGGATTCCTGAGCTAGACAGTTATGGCTTATATATTGTTAACAAAAAGAAATATTCTGAAGAATCTTTAGCAGCGATGAAAGCAAAAATTAGCAGTGAGAATAGTGATTATTTAGAAAGAATGGAATCAATTGAATTTTTAGAACAAGCAAAAGCGTATTTTTTATCAAATTTTGAACAAACTTTTAATAAAAACGATTGTACTATTACACTAGCTAAAAAAGAAATTCATCGTTGGTTAGTAACGTTATCTAAAGATCTAAATGACCTTATTGAAATGTCTTCAAAAAGGAAAAATTATAAAGAATTGACAGCTGAACTGGATAATCTGTTGAATGAAATTAATAATTCGATAGACGAAAACCAATTAAAAGTTATATCATTAAAAGAAACTTGTTTGGATTGGGAAACATTTAATTCCAAAGCAAGTAATATTTTAGATATAATTCCATATCTAAAACAAAAACGTGAACAAGAAAGAAAACAGAAATTCTGTCAACTTAATGAGCTATCCTCAATTGAGGAATTAGAAAAATTATTAGAAAATGAAAAAAAATTAGCCAATTCTCTATCAGCTAAAAAAGAACAATTAGCAACTAGTTATAAAAATATAAAGAATGAAGAACAACGCTACCAACTACTTTTAAAAAGGTATTATGTAGATCAAGCATTAAGTTACGATCACCTCAATGAACACTTAGATAAAACGATTCGGTATTTATTATTTTTATTTGCAACGCATTATTGGGAAGCTGAGTGGCTCATTTCTATCGATGAAATGAATGAAAAAGAGGAACTAACTAATTCTGTTAAAACAATCAAAGAATATCAACAAAGATGGACCAGAAGTGCTATGTTGACACCATGTATTGTTGGAACACTTTACCAAGTACCAGTGTTTTTCTCTTATGAAAATAAGCCGATGTTTAATTTTATTGATTTATTAATTACGGATGAATCAGGGCAAGTTAGTCCTGAGATAAGCACAGCTAGCCTGTCGCTTGCAAGAAAATATTTAGCAGTTGGTGATACAAAACAAATTGAGCCTATTTGGAGTATGACAACAGAGGTAGATAAAGGCAATATTCTTAAATTGCTTACAACGAATCAAGATGAAATGTCGCTATTCATGAATAATGGACTATCCGCATCTTGCGGTAACTTGATGAAAGTTGCTCAGATTAGAAGTAAATTCCATAAATATTCTCATTTAAGCGGAGGTTTATTTCTGAGTGAACATCGCAGATGCTTGCCGGAAATTATCTCTTATTGTAACACTTTGGCATATGATGGGAAACTAGAAGCAAAACGAAAAGAAGCAGAGAGTTATTATAAAGATAAGCTACCACCTATGGGCTACGGACATATTATCGGGAAAATGATGCGAAAAGATAATAGTTTGGCAAATGTAATAGAAGCTAGAACGATAGCAAATTGGATCAATGACCAAAAAGATATATTATTGAAAATGTATAATAAGAAAACAATTGGAGAGGTTATCGCAGTAGTTACACCTTTTAAAGCACAAAAAATTGTAATAAACAACGAATTGAAAAAATTAGGCTTTAAAGAAAATGACATTGTTGTTGGTACAGTCCATGCATTGCAAGGAGCTGAAAAATCTGTAGTGATTTTTTCAACAGTCTATGATTTTTCTTATAAAGGGATGTACTTTTTTGATAAAAGTGTTCACATGTTAAATGTTGCTGTATCTAGAGCCAAAGATAGTTTTTTAGTTTTTGGAGATACAAATATTTTCAGTTTAGATGAAAATTCGCCTTCAGCTCAGCTAGCAAAAATTATTTTTGCATCAGAATACAATGCCATTCATGGGTTAGAAAAATACAATAGAGTATCAGAGGGAAATGTCCAAAGAATAGAAGGTGTTCCAGATCATGATGACTATTTAAAAAAACTGATTAATCGAACCGAAAAATGTATTCATATTGTTTCACCTTACGTATCCTATTATACTTTACAAAACTATTGTTTGGAATTATTGGATTTGATACAACAAAAAGTGATAGAAGGAAAAGAGATTTTTATCTATACCTCTCCTTCAATCAATCAAAGTAGAAAAGCAAGTTATGAAGGTGGCAGAAAGTTGTTAGAGCAGACAGGGGCCAAGTTAATTGATCTAAATCATGTTCATAGCAAAATGATTCTTGTAGATAAGCTTGCTTTAGTAGATGGATCATTCAATTGGTTTTCAGCTAGTAGAGAAAAAGATTATGTATACTATAATTGGGATACTTCTATCGTTTTTTATGGTAAAGACGCTAGTGAAATGATTGATAGTCGATTGGAATTATTGAATGAAAGAATAATTAAGTAAATTTTTAGGAAAATATCTGTTTATTTATTGTGTTACTCCAAAATCATTTACTGAAAATTTAAAGAGCATGGATTGAAAGGAAATGATGAAGAATTTCGAGAATGTCATATTCCCATAGATTGGTTGTTGATCTATTAAATTGACCATAATAACGTGGTATTAGTTTTAATATGAACTTCCTCTCATAGGGAGCTATTTTAGGTTGTGTTTTAATTGAATAAACGGGAGTAAATTTTAAAATTTATTCTATTAAACATAAAGATACTGTGAACACTAAATGTTTACTATGAAGATGGTTTTAAAGATGAAAGAAATCTATTTTCCAGATTTTGAAATGAAAAGTCGGGTAATGATTTATCAATCAATTATTTTAAGGAAAGAGTAGAATTTATTGTCCCTGATAACTATAGAAATCAATCAGCCATAAAATTACAATAAGCATGAAAAAATATTGAAGAAGAATCAAGATGAACAAAGAAAAAAGCGAACAAAAATTCGCTAATTCCCTGAGGGAGTCAAATAAAGAACCAAACGTTCTTAGAAGGTATAGCATTTGGTTTATTCTTTATCATTTTATTCAAGAAGCTTTTGAAAAAACTTTTGTTTCATTTCTTTTTTTGTTAAGATAAACCAAACATAATTTATCGAAAAATCTAGAAAAGGAGCAAGTGAAATGACTACCTATTTAAAAAATCTTTACCATGTGGCTGTACCTACAGCCTTTTACGAAAATGAAGAATTGAATGTAAACGCAACGTTGGATCATATCGTGTATCTTCAAAATAGTGGACTGAACTCTGTTTTAGTTTGTGGTTCTACAGGAGAGCAGCATAGTCTTACACTTGAAGAAAAAGAACAATTACTAGTTGGAATAGAAAAGGAACCACGAATAAAACCTGAACTTGAAATCATCTTTGGAATCGCTAGTATACGCCAAAAAGAAGCGGTAACCTTAGCTAAGAGAACAAATAGCAGTACGAAAATTTCAAGTATTTTAGTCGGTTTTCCGCCATATATTTTACCGACACAAGAAGAAGTGATTCGATATGTTGAAGCTATTTCGCAAGTCTGTCAAAAACCAATTATTTTATATAATCATCCGAAACGAACAGGCTTTAATTTGGAGCTTTCCTCTTTGCTAACCTTAGTGAAAACATGTCCTATCATTGGTTTAAAAGAAGCGGGCGATGAAAAACGGATACCGGAATTTAAATCAAAACTACCAAACGATTTTTTATTTTATGTTGGTGGCGAGAAAAAGTTAAAAGAGAAATTAGACCTGGGATTTAACCGACTTTCTTCTATTGCTGGAAATTTGTATCCATTAGAAGTTGAAAAGTGGTTTGAAGACTTAAGAAAAGGGAATAATCCAGATCCACAATTAGAGGGTGAGATGGACAAACTTTATGAAAATAGTCCACTTGTCTATTTAAAAGAGCAACTAACAAAAAAAGAACAGATACAGATGGGTTTACCAAGAAGTCCATTAGGCAATAGTGAAGTTGAAACGTATGATTAATTTTTACCGATAATTTTAAGTTGAATACATTCTAGAGTGTTTATTTTTAGAATAAGATTTTGGACATAAATAAGTTGTATACTAATAACTAAACAAAAAAGGGTTCACTCAAATCAGCTCATGAGTGAACCCTTTTTTCCTGTTCATTTTTCATTTCCGGCATCTACTATTTGGCTTTATAAATATATCTATTCTTTTTAAACGAGATGGGAACGGCAATCGCAGCGTACAAAGTGGCTAAAGCAGCAGTAATCATCAGAGTGTGTTTCATAAAAGACCATTCCTTTCAAAAGTAAGTATTTATATAAAGTGCAAAAGCACGACGTGGACGGTAGGATTCGAACCTACACCTCGATGGATAGAGAACAAACATCTGTTTAGTCTCCTGAGAGTTAAACACCACGTTCATCCACAAAATAGAAAGTTGGTAAAAAAGTGATAAGTTTTAATAATTAAGGTAAGAGGCAAATGAGCCTCTTACACTCAAAAGTTTGGTACAGCCTGTCGGCTTTCTTTGAAAACCGAAAAAATGAATGAAATAAATCGAATGGTTTCAAAAGCTGTTATCATCTTCTTTCTTGTAACTGTCTCTATCATAAGCGTAGAAGCTTAAGCCAAACGTAAAAAAGTAAGAAGTTGTTGTGAAGATTGGTAAAGAAAAAATTAAGAGGAAAGTGAGGATAGTCAATGAAATAAAGGTCAATCACCTAATAAATGGTTGACTATTACAGAAAAAAAGAATCTCTAGTGTAAAATAAATAGTCATAAAACTTAAATAAATGGTACACTTATACTAGCAGTTTATTACATTGAAAACGAGAGGAATGTGTAATGATTCATTTAATCATACCGATCGCATTGAATATCATTGCGTTAAATATTAACTTGAGTAGTTATTTTAAAAATGAATGTTCGAGAAAAATGACGTGGCTTATTTTGGGAATGGATGTCATTATATGTATGATATATGTAGTCTTTTCATTTGTTCAAAGTGAAAATATGATGTTTTCTGAGAGCCATTATTTGACGATTATTTCCTTAGTTAATCTCACAATGTATTATATGATTGGCGGGAAAAAGAAAGATTATCTACCGATGACGCTCTTTTTTTTGGTTGAAAATATCTTTGTCATCCATTCTCTAAATTTACTAAGTTTAACTTTTATGAAAATGTTAGATTTAAGTATTGAAGTGGCAGTATTAAATATTCTTATTCAAATTTTCTTATCAAACATATTAGAGAAAAAGTTTCGAATAGATATGTCAAATTTTTTTTCAGAAAAAAGAAGAAGGGTTGTATCAGTCGTATTGTTATTGATTATCTTAGGTGGTCAAATTTTTTCATTGACGCCTAGAACGACAGTTTTTATTGGCAACAGCAATGACTCGTTGGAAAGACAGAGTCGTAATGGAGAAGTAGTGAACATAAAAAATGATGAGTTAATGCTAAATGTTATATTTGCAAGAAAAATCTTTTTTATATTTACTTTATTTATGGGGCTTATGTTATGGTATGTAAGTTATGAGGTCCGCAAATCAAAAAAAACAAAACGATTGATTAGTGATAAGGAAATGATGAGTCAATATATTGATACGTTAGAAATGTTACAATTAGATATACAAAAAGTACAGCATGATTATCGGAATTTATTGTTAGGAATAAACGGTTTTATTATGGAGGATCAAGTAGATGTTGTTGCACTCAAAAAATATCTAATGAAAAATGAGTTAATGGAAAAACAAGGTCAAATAGAGAGTGGAACCTTAGAACGTTTGAAGTATATTAATCGTGTAGAAATAAAAGGCTTGGTATCTACTAAAATAATTAAAGCCATACAAAAAGGAATTAGAGTAGCAGTTGAATGTTCAGAATTTATCGAGATTCAGAAAATAGATTCCATTGATTTAGCTCGAGTATTAGGCATTTTGTTAGATAATGCGATTGAGGAAGCTGGAAAATCGGATTACGGCGAATTGACAATTGCTTTCATCAATGACGTGAATAAACTTGTTTTATTAGTTATGAATAGTACAGAGCAGTCTTCAGCTGAAGTGATGGAACATCTCCAAGGATTTGTTTCTACTAAAGGAGAGAATCGTGGATTTGGTTTGAAAAATGTCAAGGAAATTATTGATAAGTATCCAAATGTTTTCCTTGAAACAATATGTGAAAATAATCGAGTAATTCAAAAAATAGTGATTTTGATATAAAGGAAGTGATTAGATGTATTCTATATTCATTTGCGATGACAATAACACACATTTAAAGCTAGTTGAAGATAGTGTTACAAAAGCAATCATGTTTTCAGAGTTAAAAACACAAATAAAGATTGCCACAACAAACCCAAAAGAATTAGTAGCAAACATAGAAGTTGGTGAAGGAAAAGAAAATATTTACTTTTTAGATATTGATTATGAAGGAACGGATACGAATGGCTTGCAACTAGGCATGAAAATTCGAGAAATTGATCCATTTGGGCTAATGATTTTTATTACGTCTCATGTTGAGTTCGGTTTTCTAACATTTGAATACAAATTAGGCGCTTTTGATTATATCATTAAACCAGTTGATTCTGAGTTACTGAAGGAAAAAATAATGTCCTCCTTTAGAGCAATTGAAAAGAGGATCGAGCTTAAGGAGCTAAATGCAACGAATGGTGTATCCGAAGGGAAAAGTATCCGATTTGTCTCGGACTATGAAGAGAAATTCGTGTTAATTGAGCAAATTTTACTGATTGAAACTATAGGAAATCATAAGTTGAAAGTTACAACAAAAGAGCAAATTTTTGAATGTAATGGTAGTTTAGGAAAACTAGAAAAAGAAGTACCAAATTACTTTTTTAGAAGTCATCGGAGCTATCTTGTCAATATGCGTGAAGTTAAAGGAAAAGACAAAGTGTCTGATCAATTTGTTTTATCGAATGGTGTGAAGATTGATTGTTCGAGAAAAAACAGAAAACAATTTTATGAATTAATGGTAAGTGGACGAAAAGGAAAGTAATAAGAAAAAATAATTTGACATGTTTATTAAAATGATTAAAATTTTTACGTAAAAATTCTCTTGAAATAGGCGATTACTCATTGAAAGTTGAAAAACATTTTTCATGAGTTGTCGCCTATTTTTTTATTCTTATCTGAATTATAAAAGATTAGCCCGTTCAGGTATTACCTGAACGGATTCGAAGTATATTATTAAGGAAAATAAAATCTATTTAAGTCATATTTTGTTATTAACTCATGACTAATATTATACTAGCATCATGATTAATTCAACAAAAAAGATTGAATGGGTAAGTGGCGCGTTCTTAGTTTTTTTCCACTCTCTTTTTTTGATTAGTCATCAAGAAATTAATTAGTAATAAGGAGGGGTGTAAAAATGAGAAAAATGAATAAAAGTGAAAGAAATGCTGTTAAAGCAGGTTGGATTACTATTTGTAACTACATTGGTAATGGCTGGTGGCGTTGTGTAACGTATTATTAATCAGAATACTATAGTTGTTTGTTCCATTACGAATCAATGGTTAACTATTGATTTGTAATGGAATATTTGACTATAACTATTGAAATAGAGCGGATAAATCATAGGTACACAGTATTATTGTACGTATGATTTTTAATATTCTTAGGAGGTTCATAATGAAATACAGAAAGATCATGATGATAGTAGGGACAATGGCATTATTCGTAACAGGATGTAGTAAGCCTAATGATAATGAGGAGGCGCAAAATACGAAACAAAGTATTAATCAAAATACATCAAGTCAGCCCACAGAAAAAGTTAATGAAAGTACTGCAATTGAAAATGATTCTGATAATGTTGATATAGTAGAAATTGATGTAGATGAGTTATTGAAGAAGATGGATACATCGAAAGAAACAGTTTTCTTTGTTGGTAATTCGCAGAGCAGTGAATACCAAGTGGCATTGAAAGAAGCGAAATCAATTTGTTCAGAACTATCCATTGATTTGTATCAAACAGATTTAGGACAAGATACTTCTAAAAAAATTGCAAAAAAATATCAGGCAAATTTTAGTGGGGAATTAGCAGAACCTTATGACATACTAGCTTGTAATCAGGAAGGGAAGTTAACCCCATTGGAACCATTTGATGAAAGAATGCCAGCAGAAATTAGACGTAACTTATTTAAAGTCATGGTACAAGGGAAACAAATCGTAGATTAATAGTTTAAATTAATAAGATAATTCTTAATGAGTAATAAAAATTAAGAGATTAATTTACTGTCTGAAAGGGAAGTGTAAAGATGTATGCGCATAATATGCAAAATTCAATGAATGATTGTGGAATAGCAGTGGCACTTAGTTTACTTGATCAGTTAAAAATCAATCGAAAGAATTTTTCTCAAGTATATAATCAAGCCAAAATGAAAACAGAACAAGGTTTATCGATTCAAAATATGATGGATATATTTATTCGTTATGGTATTGAAACCGATGCGTATATAGTGGACGATATTACAGAACTAAAAAAAAAACAGTTCCCAATTATTGCAGTAATAGAGCAAGATGGAATGCCACACTATATTGTCATTCATCATTTTGAAGATGACAATATAATTATTTCAAATCCAAGTGAAAATCAAATTCAACAATTACCACTTGATGAGTTTATTTGTAGTTTTTCTAATAAAGTTATTTGCATAGAAAAAATAGAGAAGAAAAAAACAGTCAATACTTTTGCCCGTAATTTATATCAAGAAGTAATAAAAAAAGTGAGTATTACAACTAGAATCAAAATAGTTTCTTTTACAATTTTGAAGATGATATTTCCAATTTTTTCAGTTCTGGGACTCGACTATATTATCATGAATAAAACTGCTGAATTGAGTTTTAATAAAGTATATGCCATCATTTTAGCTTATGTACCGATAATGATTTTTTTTAAATTAGTAAATAGTAAAGTAGCCTTTTATAAGGTGAAACTCACAAACGAGGCACAAAAAAAGGTTTTAAAACATTATTATTTATCTGAGTCATCTGATATATCTTTTAATAAAAATACACCTCAAAAAACGGCCTATTTCTGGAATTTAATGACGGCAATTGCTGGAATTATTCAAAAGTATTATTTGGCAATCGATTTATTATATGGTGGGATATTATTAATAATATTATCTATAATAAGCCCTTATTGTGTCGTAATAATTTTATTTTGGTTGATAATTTTATACATAATTTCAATTAAAAAATCAGTTGAAATAAAAAATTTATATAATACGACATTAATTAATGCAAATACATTGTCAGCAACCTTTGAAGAAAATATTAGTTCAGCTGGTGATATTCATTCATTTGGAAAAGAAAATGAAGCGAACCATTTTTTTTATAAAAAAATGAATAAGTTTTTTTGTAGTAATATTGCATTAACAGAAAAGGAAACAAATATGAGTACCATTTTGGAAGTATTCAATTTGGCAATTTTACTTACTTACTTTCTATTGTTCTTTTATTTTTTTAAAACAGGAAACTTAGTATACTTACAAAATTTAGGAAACGGGTTATTGTTACTTTATTTAGTTTCATCAAGTTTTAAACCAATCTATTCGGATTGGATAGGATACAAAAAAAGTGAAAATGCGATTAATTATATTGAAAATGAACAGGAAATAGATACAAAAAAAACAAAAATTGAGCAAATTATTACAACGCTAACAATTGATAAGATTGAAATTAAAAATTTGTCATTTTCTTATGAGAATAAGACTATCTTTAAAGATGCCCATTTCACTTTTGAAAAAGGAAAATTATATGGGATTCATGGTCCAAACGGGAGTGGTAAGTCAACTCTGTTAAACGTTATTCTTGGGTATACCAAAGCAGATAATATAACAATTAGAGTTAATGAAAAATCATTTCCTACATTTTATCAAACGAACATTATCGATTATATCGCCTATTATTCAACTGATATGCATCTTTATCAAAATTCGGTTAAAAATAATATTGATTTTTCAGTATTTGGTGAAAAGGTCACAGATACTCATACTATTAATCCTCTACCTTTAAATTTAGCAGATGATTACGTTATTGTAGATGGCGGAAGTAATATTTCAGTTGGTCAGAAACAAAAAATACTATTAATGAGAACTTTATTAAGAGAAAAAGAGATTTATCTATTTGATGAACCAACGGGTAATTTAGATAAAGAAGCAATTCGAGAATTTAAAAAACAAGTAACTGGATTAAGAGATAAAATTGTAATAATTGTGACACACCAAAATGATTTATTAGAATATTGCGATGTTACTTATGGAATTAGTACAGGAGTGGTTACGAATGAATAGACCTACTATAGTAGGAGCGATTTGTACGCTATTTATTGTAGCTGCAGTCATTTTATTTATAACAGATAAAAAAGTTGAAAAAAATGAGTTTAGAGAAATAGCTGTCAATGAAGTTTCTTCAATGGGGAAAAACCGATCAGAATTTATCTATATTTTTAGTGAAGAATGCGCGGCTTGTGGTATTTATAAACCTATTCTAAAAAATGCAATTGTGGAAACAGATGCGGTAGTCTATCAAATGGATTTTTTGAGTGAAAAAAATAAAGAATTTTTATCAGAAAAGAATGTGGATTCAGTCCCTATTCTATTTGAAATCAAAAATGGAAAGATTGTTAATCGCTATGAAGGAGCGAGAGAGATATCTGAAACGATAAATATTTTAAAGTAAAACGTTTGGGTAATACATCAATTATTTAAGAGCAGTTATTCCAGTAAATAATTGATTGTATAAGTAAACAACTCTGAAACCTTAGCAATTAAGATCTATACTTGATATAAATCAACTATAGAAAAGGAAGATATCAAAATTGAAAAAACACTATGTAAAAAAAACAATTATACTAACGACTTTTTTATTCTGTATCTATGCAACGACTGGTTGTAAGGATAATAAAAAAGTAGCACAAACAAAATACGATGATATTACTATTTCAGCTACAGAACCGTTGTCATTTTCTGGAGTAGCTTGTTCCCAAAGAAAACAAGCGATTACTTTTAACTCACAATTTGGAGAGACGATTCGTTTGGAAAAAAATAACAAAGACGAAGTACTGAAAGGCGATTTAGTAGCAGCCTATTATAGTTTAGAAGTAAACAATAGCTTATTAGAACAAGAAGTAAAATGGCAAAAAAATCAGAATGAGACAAAAGAAATGGAAAAAGATACAGCTTCTAATAAAGAGAAACTTGAAAAACTAAATGAGGAAAAAAAAGATATTGAAAACCAAGTGAAAACGTTAAAAACATATGCAGTAGCTAAAATTTATGCTGATTTTGATGGAACAGTGGTACATGATGCAACTGCTACTGCAGAAAATGGACAACCCATAGCAGAAATATTCTCAAAAGATCAGTTAATTGAGATGAAAGCCACAGAGTATGATGTGAATAAGTTACATATTGGACAAGTGTTGCAAGTAAAGAATGTTAGTAGTGCAAAAAAAATGAGTGGAGAAATTATTGAAATAGCTTCATTTCCGGAAGATACAACAAGTAAAGTTTCAAGTTACAAAATAAAGATTAAATGCAACGAGTTTATAAAAAATGGCAATCATCTACAATTATTTTTAGAAATGTCGGAATTTAAAATCCCATTATCTAGTGTTATGGAAGATGAAGGAAAGCTTTATGTATACAAAATTGATGGAAAAAAAGCCAAAAAATCAGAAATTAATGGAGAAAAATCAGATAATTATTTTATAGTGACAAGTGGTTTGGAAGAAAAAGACAGAATAATCAAAAATGTTTCTAAATTATCTGAAAAGGAAGTGAAACTAACTGATGATTAAACTGTCTGAAATCAATAAGACATACACGCTCAATAATGAAAGTCAATCGTTCTATGTATTAAATGATATCAATTTGCATATAAAAAAAAATGAATTTACTGCTATTATGGGACCTAGTGGTTCTGGAAAGTCATCGTTAGTAAATATTATTAGTTTTTTAGATAAACAATTTTCGGGAAATTATTACTTTGAAGGAAAAGATATTCGTTCTTTTTCAGATAAATCACTCTCTCAATTACGAAATAAGAATGTAGGATTTGTTTTCCAGTCTTTTAATCTGATTGAAAATAATACGATTTATGAAAATGTAGAATTGCCCTTACTTTATAACGGTTTTTCACATAAAAATGCAAAGCCGATTGTCCTAGAACAATTGGACAAAGTTGGGTTATTGAATAAACAGGACCAATATCCAAATCAATTATCTGGTGGTCAAAAACAACGAGTTGCAATTGCAAGAGCATTGGCAAATAGTCCAAGTTTTATTGTTGCAGATGAACCTACAGGTGCTTTGGATAGCCAAACGTCAAATGACATTATGAGTTTATTTCAAGAATTGCATGACCAACATCACGTGACTATTTTGATGGTTACTCATGATAGTGAGGCTGCAAAATATTGTAATCGAGTAATTCTTGTAAAAGATGGTAGTGTGGTGGGGTGATTAGATGAAAGTAATTATTTTGATTGAATCTGCGATAAAGGCAATCCTTAAGAATGGGCGCAGAAGTGCATTAACCATTATTGGAATCATCGTTGGAATTGCTGCTGTTATTGCGATTGTTTCTGTAGGTCGAGGATATGAAAAATATTCATTAAAAAAAATGATAGATAGTGAGGATACGGAAAACAATACGGCTGTAATATCATTCATGCCATCAGAATCTAGTTTTAATGATAGTAATTTATCTTATTATAATGAGCAAGATCTAGAAAATATTGCGACTATTTTAGGTGTTTCAAAAGTAACATTTGAAGAGGAAAAACCGGATGAGATTTTTCGAGAGAAAAAAATTGTCGTTGGAAATGAAGAAGAACGAAAAAAAATTCAATTAATTGAAAGTGATGGTAAAGATGTATTGAAAGGAACCAAATTATCATCGTCTGATATTGGTAATAAGGTTGTCACAATCTCAACTAAATTGGTTGAACAGATGTTTGATGGAGATAAGAATAAAGCAATAGGTAATATTATTGAAATAGATAGTGAAAATTTTATAGTCAAAGGTGTTTTTTCCTCGTCAATATCCAATAGTGTATTTCTGGAAATGAATACGGAAACGTATAATGATTATTTTGATACATCAGATAAAAAAAATATCGAAATTACAGTTCCTACGAGTTATAGTCTAAACGATGTTTCAGATAAGGTACTTAAGTTACTCGATGAAAAAGGGAGTATGAAAGAATTGGGAAAATATCATGATTCAAGTAATGCTGCAGCAGCTGATGCTATGAGTTCAATTTTAAAAACCTTGACGCTGATTATTTCACTTATTGGAGGTATTTCTCTTTTCATTTCTGGTATAGGAGTAATGAATATGGTGTACACATCTATTTCTGAAAGAAATAAAGAAATTGGTATTCGACGAACGTTAGGCGCAACTGAGCAATCGATTCAAATACAATTTTTATTAGAGGGATTATTATTAACAGTATTTGGTGGAATTATTGGTTACTTAATAGGTTTAGCACTTGCAAAAGCTATTAGTTGGGTAATGAATTTTGAATTTTTCTTTGATCCATTTGTTGCATTGTTAGCAATAGGAATATCAGTAATCGTTGGATTAGTATTTAGTTATGTTCCATCAAGGAATGCTTCCAAAAAAGATGTTGTTGAATTAGTCAGATAAGAAAGGAACATTTAAGATGAAAATGAATAAAAAGAAAAAAATAATTATTAGTATTTTGAGTATTGTTATTGTTATTTCGGGAATAATTGGAGGTGGATTATTCTATTTAAGACATAAATATGGTGTAGATGAAGTATCAGGTAGTAATGTTAAGGTTTTTACAAATGAAGATGACTTTGAAAAATTCAAAGAAGAACAGGAAGAAAATGGTAATAAGATTATTATGGATGATAATTAATAGAAGGAGCGTTCGTAATGAGAAAGAAGTTGAAAAGTGTAACTCTATTAGGTTGTTTCCTATTTTTCATTTCATTATCTTATCTTTGTTGGAAGAATCATAATGAAGTAGCATATTTAAAAAAGTTATTAGTAGAAGAACAAACAAAATATCCACCTATTTATAACGTAATTGACTCTATGACGCTCAAAAATTTTGAAGATAAAATTGAGAAAAAAGAAGATGTAATTGTCTATGTTGGTCGTCCAAGTTGCTCTGACTGTACTAAATTTGAGCCAAAGTTTATTCAAATGTTAGAAAACAAAAAATTAACAAGTGATATTGTTTATTTAAATGTTGCTGAATTAAGGAAAAATGAACAAAAATGGGATGAATTTAAAGAAAAATTTGGAATAGAGTATACACCTACAATTGCAAGATTCAGTTTGGGAAAAATAGTTGATAAAGTAAATTGGACGCCTGAAAATGGAACAGATATAGATGAGTTTGATTACTTTTTATCAAAAATTTAGTGACATATTATTTAGTGACATATTATATTGAAAGAAAAAATAATCAATTAAAAAAGCGTTAACTCGAAAGATACCAAGTAATAAAAATTAAAGCCAAGGCTTCGTTCAGACTTTAGGCAAAAAGGAGCTGGTTTTGTTTACCAGCTCCTTTTAACTATTTTAAATAATAGTTGTCGTAGAAACAGTTCTAGTATATTCATTTGTAGATGAATATACTTCCTCATGTCCCTTTAGAAGCAGAACAATTGAGAGTGTAAAATAAACTGTGTAAGTAGCAAATTCTAGATAAGCTGCTTATACAGTTTTTCTTTTCGTGTAAAGGAAATTCAGATAAAATAATAATGAAAGGATGCGAGAATATGGCAAGACAGAAAAGAGACCCTAAAACTGTTGAATTAGCGAAAACCATTCTAGAAAGCTACAATCCAGAAAATGTCGATGACATGCAAGATGCTTTAAAAGATATTTTTGGTCCCTTGTTTGAACAAATGCTTCAAGGCGAAATGACACATCATTTAGGCTACGATATCCATTCAAAACAGGAGAAAGAAACGAACAATCGAAGAAATGGATTCGGTTCTAAGAAAGTAAAAACAAGCTTTGGAGAAGTTCCTATTGATGTACCTAGAGACAGAGAAGCCACGTTTGAACCAGAACTTATCAAAAAACGAGAACGTGATGTTTCGGCTATAGAATCAAAGATTTTATCCATGTATGCCAGAGGCATGTCTCAAAGAGATATTGCTCATACCATTGATGATATTTATGGATTCTCCATTTCTCACGAAATGATTTCTACAATCACCGATTCTGTTCTTCCAGAACTGGAGGAATGGCAAAATCGTCCTTTGGCGAAGTGTTACGCCTTTGTTTTTGTGGATTGTATGTATGTGACGTTAAGAGAAAATTATGAAGTCAAAGAATACGCTGTTTATACAATTCTTGGCTATGATTTAAAAGGGAAAAAAGATATTTTAGGGTTGTGGTTGAATGAAACTGAGAGTAAAAATCGCTGGATGCAGATTTTTGATGAATTGAAATCTCGCGGTGTACAGGACATTTTCTTTATGTCTATGGATGGTGTTTCTGGTCTTGAAGATGGCGCAAAATCTATTTTTCCAAAGGTGATCGTCCAACGTTGTATCGTCCATTTAGTGCGTAATGCGCTTCGGTATGTTCCGTATAAAGACTACAAGGAATTTTCTCGGGAAATGAAAAAGTTTTATGGTGCTCCTTCATTAAAAGCTTGTCAAAGTGCTTTTGATGCCTTTCAAAAACGTTGGTCACACTACTCAGGTGCAGTAGAGGTTTGGAAACGAAATTTTTCTCATGTAGAACAACTTTATGATTATGGCAGCGCAGTACGTAAAATTATGTACACAACAAATGCCGTTGAAAGTATTCATTCCAGCTTTAGAAAAGTAACTAAAAAAGGCGCATTTCCAAATGAAACGGCTCCTTTGAAGCTTCTTTATCTACGAGTAATAGAATTGGAAAAGAAATGGACAGCTGGGTTTATTCCCAATTGGCCGATGGTCTTAAATCAATTAATGGCGAATGAGCAGTTTTCTGAGCGCATCAACACCTATAGCTTATATATTTCCTAGTCACTAAGGAACTAAAAAAGAACATCAAATTTTCCTTTTTTTGGTAAGGTTTCTTTTTTATACCCTTTTGACCAAAGGTTATTTAGGAATGGCTTAATGTTCTTTTTCATTCTTTTATTTGTCAGTTATACACTTTACTTGACAAACCCGAACAATTTGGACATTTGTACATATCTCCAGAATTAATACTTCTACAATAAGGGCATTGCCAATCTGGTTTTTCTCCTTTAGAATGCTTATTTTCTAAATCTTTTTTCAGTTTTTCTGTTTTCAATTTATTTTGTTTATATTCGATTTGTTTTTGTCTTGCTGTAGCATTCAACTGTTTCTGTTCAAGATTACTTTCTTTCACAATAAGAGCTTGTTCTTCTCTCATTTCTGCTCGAGATTTTTTTGATTCAGAAGAAAGAGAGAAGAGCCAAATTACTAATAGTAACCCGCATCCTATTGAAGTAGATACAGGATACGCTTTAAACAAATTGATCACTACTCCAATCAAAAAAAGGGCAATCCAACCCCCACAACTTGAAGACTTCTTCTATTTACTCAATTGAAATTCCCTACCTCCGTATATATTTTATTTTAGATTCAGTAAACTCCCAATATTGTAACATAATATTAACTTATAAAATATCTAAAAATTAACGTTGATTTTAAGGTTACCATATTTCTTATTACAAATAAATTTTCAGATTAAGTATCTTGATTTGTACAGGTATTTTGCTTTATTTTTGGCAAAGATTTGGTATTCTTTATTAAAACTATAGACGATATACTAAAGGCAGATAAGGATGATGAAAATGAATACACGAATGATTTTTATTGGTAAATCTCTAATAGAAATGTATCCGTTAACAGTTAAGGAGGTAGCCAAAAAGTTTAATGTATCTGAACGAACGGTAAGAAATGATATTTTTTTATTAAATGAAAAAGTCACTCAAGTAAATGGATGTAAAGGATTTATTCGTATCAGCAATGGCACAATGAAACCATTAACTTATGAAGAAATTGATTTGCTTAAATCACTTTATTTAACAACATTGAATCACCAATTTATTTCCCAAGAACAGAGAAAAGTACTTATTTTATTTCGTTTGTTGGTTCAAGGAGAACGTCTAAGTTTTCAAAATCTATCTGAGCAGTATTTTGTGTCAAAAAGTTCAATTGCAAATGATATACAAGAGATTAAATTTATTTTTGCGAAAGAAAATTTGAGGCTTACTTCTAATAAACAGGGAACGTATTTTAAAGGAACTGAAAGTGAGATTCAGCAACTAATCAAACGAATTTTGATTGATCATTGTTTTATTAATGGACAATTCATTTTTACTGGTAATTATGCTTGTTTTGGAAAATGGCTGAATGAAGAATTAGTCACTCAAGTTTGTTTCAGTTTGAAGGAAAGTTTAAAGAAAAGAGAGTTGCTTGTTTCGGAAAACTATTTAGCAATTATTTCGATAAGTATTGCGATTTTAGTTCGCAGGAGTTATGACTGTAATAAGATAGACTACGAGTGTAATCCATCGTTAGCCGATCAGCTGATAGAACTAGAACCGTATCCAATTACGTTTGAATTAGTGGAAGAGCTTGCGCAAATAATTAGTTACCAATTCAATGAGCAGGAAATACGATATATCAATCAATTATTTTTAGGTATGGGAATCCGAACCTTTGTCAGAAAAACACCTTATCCTAAAACATTTACTACACAAATTTCAATTTTGATAGAGAATGTAGGAAAGAGTATTGGGTTGTCGCTAATATCTGATATGAAATTGCAAAAAGATTTATGCAATCACATGTATCAATTAATTTATCGGCTACAATCAAGTACGAGAATCACGAATCCTTTACTGAGTGAAATAAAAAATCGCTATGCACTTCTATATTCAGTTGTCTGGTTTTCATTGAATGATTTTCGGGATTTTTTTAAGTTTGAACTTTCTGAAGAAGAGGTCTCTTTTATCGTAGTACATTTTCAAGCAGCTATTGAACGGAATAAAGAGTTAAAGAAAGTGCTATTTGTTTGTCCTAATGGAGTGGGAACCAGTTCGTTAATTCGTTCAAAAATTAAACGCATATTACCAATTATTTTGAGTTATGAGACGATATCGTTGAAGAAAATGAATACAGTTGATTTTTCACGAGTTGATTTTATTATTTCAACAACGCCAATCCCAAATGCACCGGTTCCTATTCTTAACGTATCTCCAATGATGACGAAACAAGATATGAAAAATCTTACTGCTTTCTATATTGATTTAGTATTTGAAGAAGATAATTTCAATAAATCAGTAAGTGTTAAAGATCAAGCGTTAGTTATGGATTCATTCATCAAAGAAAATGTGTTTTTTTCAGATATCAAAGGTAAAAATAATGCAATCGAATTTTTATTAAATCAAGCAGAGAAAAATGATTTAATTACTGATTCGTTTAAGGATTCAGTTTGGAACAGGGAAAAATTATCATCGACGTATCTAGTTGATCGAGTCGCACTTCCGCATGGGAATCCTGCTCATGTCAAAGAAAGTTTTGTTTCAATTTTAATCTTAAACAAAGAAATTAATTGGGATCAAGAAAAAGTAGATATGTTGATTTTACTAGGTATTAAAGAGAGTGATATTCACCATTCTGAAAAGATTATGGAGTTTTTACTAGCTAGTATTGAGAAGAAAAAAGAATTTATTCAATTTTTAAAAAGGAGATGAGTCAATGTCCGAAGTGAGAGAGTTGTTGATTGATTCACATATTATGACGGGAATTTCAATTAACGAGTGGGAAGAAGCCGTAAAAAGGGCTTGTTATCCATTAGAAAAAGAACGTAAAATTACTGAATTGTATACTGAGAATATCATTAAGAGTGTAAATGAAAATGGACCATATATGGTGTTGACGGACTACTTTGCTTTAATGCATGCGGCGCCAGGCGAAGGAGTAAATCAACTTTCCATGAGCTTGTTAGTTGCAGATCAAGTTGTAGATATGAAGGGCAAAGCAGTGAAAATCTTTTTAATTTTAGCTTCTCCGGATTCAACAAGTCATATTGAAAGTTTACAGAGCATTACCGAAATATTAATGGATGAAACAAAATTTGAAACGATTTTGAATGGGAATAAAGAAGAAATTATTAATATACTATAAAACTAGAAAAGAGGAAACAAAATGAAAATTTTAGCCGTTTGTGGATTTGGTGTTGGAAGTTCAATGGTTTTAAAAATGACGATTGAAAAAGTTGTCAAAGAATTAGGAATTACTGCAGAGGTTGAAAATACGGATCTTTCTACTGCAAAATCAATGCATGCGGATGTCTATTTCACAAGTGCAGAATTATTGAATGAACTTCAAGGAGCCGTGTCAGCACCCGTTTACCCTGTCAAAAAGTATATGGATAAAGTAGAAGTCAAAGAGCAAGTTGAAAAGTTTTTAGCAGAAAAATAGGGGGAATCCAAGATGGACTTTATTACTAATAATATTTTAAGAAATCCACCGATTTTGTTAGGTTTAATTGCGATGTTAGGGCTGATTATTCAAAAGAAATCTGTTTCCGATGTAATTAAAGGAACGCTAAGTGCAGCGTTTGGGATGATTATTTTAAATGCTGGAGTTGATATGTTAGTTGGTGTCATTGCACCAATTAATACGGCTTTTCAAGAAAGTATTGGTGCAAATGTTGCTGAAGGATTAAATGATGTGACATTTACCGCAGAGTATGGAGGGACTGTTGGATTGGCAATGTTCCTAGGACTCATTATTCATTTATTAATTGCTCGTTTTACGCCTGTCAAAACAGTCTTTTTAACGGGACATATGTTATGGTGGTTTCCCTTTGTTTTTATTGCAGGAGGAGTGGAAGCTGGACTTCAAGGAACTGTTTTGATCGTATTTGGAGCTATTTTATCAGCCCTTTACTGGTCTTTGATGCCGTGGATTATGCGTAAATATGTCTGGGCAGCAACAGGAGATGATTCTTTTCTAATTGGTCATCCAACAGGAATTTTAAGCTTAATTTCTGGATTTGTTGCAAAACGAGTGGGGAATAAAGAGAAGTCAACCGAAGATTTGAATGTTCCTGAAAAATTGTCTTTTTTTAGAGAAATATCTGTAACAGGAGCTATTGTAATGGTTCTTATGTATGTTGTCATTTCTTTTATAACACCAACGTTGGTTCCAGAAGGTGAAAGTATTCTTATGACTGCGTTCAATGCAGGACTAAAATTTGGAGCTGGCTTACTAGTGATGTTGTATGGGGTTCGTCTACTGATTAATCAAATTGTGCCTGCCTTCCAAGGGATTTCAGAAAAATTAATTCCAAACGCGAAACCTGCTTTCGATGCGCCAATCTTATTTAATTATCGTCCAAATGCTGTCATTATTGGGTTTATTACTGCAATGATTACCTCAACAATCTTCATCATTATCGCAAATACGTTTAATGTATTTGGTGTAATGCTGATCCCATTAGTGATTACTTGCTTTTTCGAGTGTGGTTGTGCCGCAGTGATTGGCGAAGGGCAAGGTGGGTTACGTGGGTCAATAATTGGGACAATTGTTGCTTCAGTTGTGATGGTTATTTTAGTAGGAATTTCAGCGGCAATGTTTAGCGGAACGATTCAAAGCTGGTTATTGATTTTTGGAGGAAATGATTTATCTTTATTCGGCATTCTTGCAAAACTATTAGGACAACTTTTTGCCTAGGAGGGAAATAAATGTTTCAATATTTTGATAAAATCAAAGAAAAGCTAGATATCGTTGAGATAGAGGAGAAAGAAACCATTACTCAAGCGAGTTCGATGCTTACCAAAGCGATACAAGAAAAAAATGCAATTTATATTTTTGGAGCTAGTCATGCAGGAATTTTAGTTCAAGAAATGTTTTATCGGGCTGGTGGTTTGATGCCAATCAATCCAATTTTTGGGCGAGAGATCATGTTAGATAATGAACCAATCACGCTGACAAGTCAGATGGAACGGCTAGACGGATATGGAACAGTACTTGCCAAAAAAGTATCTTTTAAGAAAGATGATGTATTAATCTTGCATTCAGTATCAGGTCGAAATCCTATTATTATCGATTTGGCATTAGAAGCAAAAAAACACCAAGTTAAACTAATTGGGTTAACGAATCTTGCTTACTCTAAAACAGTGGATTCTCGTCATTTTAGTAAAAAAAGGTTGTTTGAGCTATGTGATGTAGTAATCGATAATCATGGGGAAATTGGAGACGCAATGTGTACAATCGATGGTTTAGAGCAAAAAGTAGCCCCATCCTCAACAGTGATTGGTGCAACAATCTTGAATACGATAGTTACAGAAGTTTGTCAGCAATTAGTGAATCAAGGAATGACACAACCGCCAATTTTCTATAGTGCCAATATTGATGGTGGCGATCAATTAAATGAAGAGCTCTATCAAGAATATAAGAAAATCATTCATTATAAATTTTAGAGAAATTGTCAGCAGTATTGGGTTAGGAATATTTAGTAAAATGAATACAGAGATTTTCTAGAAATTACAGTACGTGTTTAGAATCGAAAGAAACGTATTCGAGTGACCAACTTGAAGAAAATGAGGTTGGGTCAAAAGCGGTTAGCTCCGAGAACCAAGTAGGTACGATGCATCATCGAATCACTACGTTCTTCGTGATTTATCGCAATAAGTATGAGCAAGAATAAGAGACAACGTCAAAATTCAATAAATAACAAAATAGAGAGTTATATCGTAAAAAAATTAATTCTTTTCAATTAAAAAAAGCTAGAATAACCAAAAATTGGAATTCTAGCTTTTTGAATATCATCAGTGAATTACATTTTCTCATAAGAAATAATATATGAACCCATCAAATTTTCAACTTTTTTTACTTTTACAACCAATTCATCCCCATTTTTAACTTTTGGATTTTCTGATGAAATAAAGTTTAGATGTTCACCTGCTTGAATGGTAAAACCCAAAGTACCATCTGGGACATATTCTAAAACTTTAATTTTTACCGTTTTTCCATCTACATCTTTTCCATCATTTAATGCCGTTTCAAATTCAGATTCTGTATAGTCTGATTTAACTGAATTGTTAGAACCACAAGCAACTAAGAAAATCATAATAAATACAGTCATTAACCCAAACATAGTTTTTTTCATAAAATTAAATCCCCCAACTTTTAATTTTTTACAGAGATATTCGTTGTTATTTTTTTAATATCTTTCTCTAATTATAACATGTTTTACGGTAGTTAATCATTATTGATTATCAAAATTCACTATTTATAAGTTTTGTAATTTAACCTATTTCAAATAATTTATTTATTAATTTCAGACAATAGGTTATAATTTTATTTAGATGGATTTTGAGAGATGGGAGAATAATAGGGAGGGGGAAGAAGTAGTGGATTGGAATGCTTTTTTTACAATGATAAAACCATTATTTGAAAGTAAAGTAATGTTGGCCTTACTGGCATTTATAGTGTTGAATTATATCTATAGGATTATTTGCTTTTTTATTGAAAGAAATAAAAATTATGAATTAAGTGAGATTGATGGAATGTCAGGTGAAAAGTTTGAATATTTTTTCGCCAATTTATTAAGAAAATCAAATTTTCAAAAGGTAAAAGTCACTCAGTATCAGGGAGATCAAGGGATTGATGTTTTGGCGCTTAACAATAATCAAAAAATCGGTTATCAATGTAAAAGATACAAAAAGAATGTTGGTAATAAAGCGATTCAAGAAGCGCATGCGGGGAAAAGTTTTTATGATTTAGACGAGGTTTATGTCGTTACCAATAGTTACTTCACAAAACCAGCTAAAGAACTAGCATTTAAAACCGGTGTCCATCTAATTGATCGTGACGAATTGTATAAAATGATAAAAAAACAACAGCGAGAAGGATAACAAAATCTTTAGCTGTTGTTTTTTACTTTTTAGTTCATCCGAAATAGTTGATTTAATTCAATCAATTGTTGAATCAACGAACTATAATTAGGATCGGCAATATCTTTTGTAACCGAATCATAAACTTTTTTTGAAAGACAAGGTAACTCTTGTTGAACAGCTAGACCAGCTTCAGTCAACTCAATCACTAATTGACGTTCATCTTGATTCGCACGTGTTCGCTGGATCAAGCCTTGTTTTTCTAATTTTTTTAATAATGGACTTAATGTACCTGAGTCTAAAAAAAGATATTCCCCTAGTTGTTTGACTGAAATGCCATCGTAGATAGCTCTTAAAGCGATAAAGCCAGTATAAGTTAAATGATAGTTATCTAAAAAAGGTTTGTAGGCACGAATGATTTCTTTTGAGGCAACATATAATTGAAAACATAATTCATTCTGCAGGGGATGTTCGTTGATTGTCATTTCTTATCATCCTTTCGATTACCTTTATTAAGTGTATCAAAATCAAATAAATTGTCAAACACAACTAAATTGTATACAATCTAATTGTGTTCAAATATAAATGCTGGAAAAGAAAGAAGGAATTGAAGTGAAAAAAATATTTTCAACGAAAATGATCAATACTGGTGGACGTAATGGAGAGGTTCATTCTCCCGATAATCAATTTAGACTGACTATTGTTCCACCAGGTCGTAAAGAAGAAAATGCAACGAATCCTGAACAACTTTTTGCGGCAGGGTACAGTGCTTGTTTCAATAGCGCATTAGATTATGTAAAACAACAGGCGAAAGTTGAGGGTGCTTCTACGATTGAAGTGATTGTATCTTTATATAATTTAAGTCAAACAGAATTACCAGATGTTCAGTTAGGAGTAGAAATCGAAGGACATATCGAAGGGATTTCTTTAGAGCAAAGTCAAGAACTACTAGAATTAGCGCATCAAACATGCCCGTATTCACGCGCAACGAAAGGAAACATTGATGTAAGTGTCAAAGCAATTTAGGAACGATTTGAAAGGAAGAAATGATTATGACAAAAACAAAAGCAGTAGTGATTAATCACTATGGTGGCAAAGAACAATTGGTTGAAGAACTAATTACCTTGCCTGAATTAAAAGCAAATCAAGTATTGGTTCGTGTGAAAGCAACTTCTGTAAATCCAATCGACTGGAAGTTACGTGAAGGTTATTTACAACAAATGATGCCATGGACATTTCCTATTGTTTTAGGGTGGGATGTAGCCGGGATTATCGAACAAGTAGGTTCAGAAGTAACAAATTGGCAAGTAGGCGATCGAATCGTTGCTAGACCTGACACAACAAAATTTGGAACCTATGCTGAATTTACAATTGTTGATGAGCACTTGCTAGCTCCTTTATCCGAAAAAATAAATTTTGATGAAGCGGCGGCTTTACCATTAGCTGGTTTAACAGCATACCAAGCATTATTTACGCATGGACAGTTGACTAAAGGGCAAAAAGTGTTGATTCATGCTGGAGCAGGTGGCGTTGGAACCTATGCGATTCAATTAGCAAAAAATGCTGGTGCAACTGTTTATACAACAGCTAGTGAAAAAAATCATGACTTATTAAAACGATTAGGTGCGGATGAAGTGATTGATTATCATACAACTGATTTTGCAACTGTTTTGCACGATATTGATCTTGTGATTGATACAATGGGTGGCGAAATTCAACGGAAAAGTTTTACAGTGTTAAAATCTGGCGGACGGTTGATCAGTATTTTATCGATTGAAGAAGATCCGATAATCAAAGAAAAAGGGATTCATGCTGAAGCGATTTGGCTACAACCAAATGGAGAAGAACTAACTACTTTGGTTCAGTTAATGGCTGAAGGTAAACTAGAAAGTGTAATTGGTGCGGAATTTCCGTTAACGCAAGCGGGTGTCTTTTCAGCTCATGAATTAAGTGAAACTCATCATGCTGTTGGAAAAATTGTTTTAGTTGCTGAATAAAAAAAGTACTAACATAAAAAAGAAACGCTTGGAAATTTTCTAGTTTTCATAGAATTTTCCAAGCTTTTTATGCTATAAAAAAACGGTATTTAAAGCTTCAAACCATCCTTTTTTTCTTTCAGCAGCAAGTCCATTAGCTGCGCCACTTGTAGAAATACAAGAAATAACAGTCATTTGTTCAAACAAGTGATTTTCTAGAATTTCATTCGCGCATTGTTTGCCATTTGCAATAACCAACTTTATCGTTGATTGTGCAAGAAGTGGACGAAAATCATTGATTGTATTCTCTTTGATTGAACGATCTAAACTACCTATTCGATTAAAAGAATGATAAATATCCCACAAGCCAATTTGGTTGTTTAAAAGTAGTTGAACTCTTTCTTCATAATCAGTAGAAAAAGGAACTTGAAAATAGTCGAAAATAATTTTCCAAAACTGATTGCCATTATTTCCATAGTACTGCTGTTTTTTTAACGAAATCTCGCTAGGAGCACTACCGAGTATTAAAATTTTTGTTTTTTTATTAATGATTGGGGCAAGCCCTTTTTTCATAAATGATTGACCTCCTTGGAAATGTTGCTTTTTTGATTTTGATCTTCAGAACAAACAAAAGAATACTTATTACTCAATTATTTCATTCGACAGTTTAAAATTTGCCATAATTTGAGCTTGAGCATCAATTCTGACTTTAATTTTGGCAACAAATGAATCTGGACTGAGGACTTTTAAAAAAGGACCAAATGAAAGAATTCGAATCAACAATTCTGTTTCATCGCCGTTATCATAGTGTATAGTAAGTTCATAGTGGCGATTGTCTAATCGGCGTGTTGCTTTATGATAATCGGCAAAATGCAACATACTACGAGTTAAAGCCTGCCGCTTATCTGTCAGAAGACAGGTCACTATCGCTTGTTGCTTGCGTGAAGTGATCGGTAATTTTAAATAGTCTCTTTCTTTTTCAACGGGTTGAATTGTTAACATTCGATTTAAGTTGAGTGTAACTTCAAATCGGCTTTGGCGTAAAATACGCCATGCCTTTAAACGAAATAAATTATTTTTGGCTGAATAATCCAATTTAATTGGTAAAAATAAACCGCGCTTGCTAGGTATATCTGCTCGCCGTTGATAATCGATTTTTACAGCTTGTTGCTTCTGAATCGCATGTAATAGTTGTTTGAAGTGAATTTGTTGTTGCTGTTGCTCAACGAAAGCATCTATTTGATTAAACTGATCGTAATAAGTTAATGTGGCTAAATCAAATAGTGGTTGAACGTTGGCTAATTGCTGATCTAAAGTAGCAATATCACAATCCTCTAAAAAGTAGAAAAGTCTAGGATCTGTTAGTAAAGTTTTTAGCCAACGCCGTTCAATATTCGTTTGAATCTGTGGCGGACGATGCTTTGTAATGGGGCGCCAATTATTTGTGTCCTCTTCAGTTAATAAATACCAAGGATTCTTTTTGTTTTGTATGGAGGGAAGAACTTGAAGCGTTGATTCAGCAAATCCGTGTCTTGTTATAATTTGATTTAATTCATTTGTTGTTAATGGCTGCTGATGCTTCAAAATTTCGCTAACGATAATAAA
This sequence comes from Enterococcus sp. LJL99, assembly GCF_054871725.1. NCBI lineage: Bacteria > Bacillati > Bacillota > Bacilli > Lactobacillales > Enterococcaceae > Enterococcus > Enterococcus sp. LJL99. The sequence goes on along the minus strand of NZ_JBTXLT010000009.1, from coordinate 80,199 downwards.
ATAAGTACCATAAATTTCATGAAATAGGGGTTCCATCATTTTTTTCTTCCTCCTGTGGTTGGGCATAGAGTGCTATTAACTCGTTCATATCATTGATAAATAATCGTTCCCAATTTTTATCCGTACTTTCTATAGAAAGGATTCGTCCAATAAATGTGCGTAAAAATGGATTTAGTGCAAATAAATCGAGTAGTTCAATTTCAAAAACGACCGTATTCTCATCTAATCGATAACTTGTTCCCATTCGTTGTTCACGAGCGAGGCGGGTCATTAAATAGTCTTCTTTTCCTGCTTCAATTTGCAACTGGACACGCAATTTTTTCATAGGTTCTTGATTATAGCTACCATTCCAAGAAGTATTTTTTCGTTCTGAAAAAAGTTGGCTTAATTCTTGATAATTTTTGATTGTTTTTCCTAAAGCTACAGTTTTAATATTGTCGATGCGAATGGAGGTTAATAATTTTTTTCGGATAAATCCTACTAAATATTGCCGACCAGTTTCTGTACTATGATATAAAGAAAATGGCGCAATTTTTGTTTGGACATCGTTATATTGAACAATATGCATGTATCGCTGTTCTTTGATAGCGGTCAGACTAGACAAAGTGATTTCCTCATCCAAACTGTGGACGATAAAATGATGCTTAAACGTAAAAGGACTTTCAGCAGAATATTCGCTTTGATCAAGTAAATACTGACCAATCACACCACCAGGCAAAATTTCTTTGTAGAAATGTAAGACAGGCAACCACTTTTCATCTAGCGTGACTATTGGTGCCAATTGATAGTGAATTCGTTTTTCTTTTTCGATTGACTGAAAGATGCCTAACTGACAATATTCCTTTAATTTATTACGTATAGTAATTTCAGAAAATGTTGGTGCTTGTTCAAACTGAGACAAATACTGATCATAAACGCAATCAGTAAGTTCTGCCAGTGAAAGAGAGTCATAGCTTGTTAAGCAATCTAAAAGAATAAAATGTAAAAAAATATCATTTTTTGTAAAACTTTTTGTTTTCCATAGTTTAAAAAAAGGGTTGGTAGCTAAGGATTTATCCTTTAGATTGAGTCGTAACGTTTTTCCTTGAGGAATGTGTTCCCATTCAATATAGTCATTCAGGTAACTTTCAATCCGACGTCGTTCATTATCATAGCTACGTAAACTTTTTTCTTGAAATTCTTCTCGAGGCTTAAAACCATTGATATAAAAATCACGTGAATAAGTTCGAATTAGATTAAATTCTTTTATTAATTCATTAAATGCTCTACTCATTATTTTTCCTCACTCTTTATCTTCATCAATTTATTATAACAAATTGAATTGAAGCTGGTAGGATTGTTTTCTAATTTAAAGTAAAAAAGAATCTATAGAACAACTTTTTTTCCGCTCATATTATTTGATAATACCATCATCAACTTTAAGTTGGATTTTCTGAAATAATATGTGATTTTTTCTGAAAAAAGGTGTACAATAGTTTTTGCTAAAAGAAAGAAGGAAAAGTGAATGAGAAAAGGAAATTTGGTTTTACTAACAGGTTTTATGACAATTATGATTGCTGGGTGTTCAAGTAATACGACAAGTACGAAAGAATCCTCTAAAACCAGTGAAAGTAGTGAAAAAGTTGTGAAGAAAGACGATCATATTGATTATGATCATCAGAGTGATTGGGAATTTTCGGCAGGTAAAATGCAATCTCCAATCGATATTCCAACTTCAACTGCAGAAAAAATGACGTCTGATTCTGGAGCCATTGTATTGGACTACAGTAAAGAAATCACTAAAGCCGAAAATAATGGCCATAGTATTCAAATCTCTGATAGTGGAACGGCAGAGATCAATGGTCGGGTTTTTGATTTAACACAATTTCATTTTCACGCCCAAAGTGAGCATACAGTTGATGGCAAACATTATCCAATGGAGGCACACTTTGTTAATACAGCTCAAGATGGTCGAATTGCTGTAATTGGTGTTTTTTTTGAAGAAGGAGCTGAAAATAAAGGTTTTCAAGAAGTATTGGATGATGTGAATAATGAAGATACCAATCCCATAACAGATATTGAAACAATGTTGCCAACTAATAAAAGTTATTATCATTATTTAGGGTCATTGACAACACCGCCATTGAATGAGAATGTTGAATGGTACGTGATGAAAAATCCAGTAGAAGTTTCAGCTGAGCAGATTGAAACGTTTAAAAAATTATATTCTCATAATAATCGAGATACTCAACCTTTAAATGAGCGTGTGATTATAGAGTATACTGAATAAATCAATTATTTGAAAAAAAGATTAGTTAGTAGTTTAGTACTTTTGTTTACTAAATACTACCTAATCTTTTTTAGTATGCGTTTGTTAGGTCTGATTGCTCGTTATAGATAATTGATAGAGGAGGATTCGAGAAATCTAGGGAGAATCTGAAAAGAATTGCGATGAATATTTTTTTCCAGCTATTTTTTTTTAATTTTCAGCTAAAATGTACAAAAATTCGAATTCTTAAATTGTTTACAAACACTTCCTAATCAGTTCGCAACATTTTTTTAAGGCAAAAACGTCTAAATTATTTTAAACTGAAAACAGTTAAGAAGTAACAAAAAAGGAGTGGAGAAGATGTTTGTTTATTATGATAAAATGGAAAATCGTGCACCAATCAAAGTTTGGTTGTCTAAAGAGGAACTTGAAGAAAATGTGTTAGAACAAGCACTAAATTTAGCTGAATTGCCGTTCGTCTTCAAATGGGTCGCTTTGATGCCAGATTGTCATTATGGTTATGGCATGCCAATCGGTGGAGTTTTAGCTACGAAAAATGTGATTGTACCAAATGCAGTAGGAATGGATATTGGTTGTGGAATGTGCTATGTCCAAACGAATATTCAATATAAAGAGTTGCAAAAAATTGAACATGACCGTCAGCCTTTGTTGAAACTGATTATTAATCAAGTAATGCGCGATATACCAGTTGGTTTTGCTTTACATAAGGAAAAACAACCGTCTAAAGTGATTGATCAAGCATTAATTGATATGGCAAATGATGAAAGCTTGCCTGATGGTCATGAGATTTTAGAAAATGCCTATTATCAAATTGGTACGTTAGGTGGAGGGAATCACTTTATAGAATTTCAACAAGACGAAAATGGCTATATTGGAATTATGTTGCATTCAGGAAGTCGCAATTTAGGTGCTAAAATTTGTCATTACTTTAATGATGTGGCAAAAAATATGAATGATATTTGGTATAGTCGTGTACCAGAAAAAAATGAGTTGCCATTTTTACCCTTAAAGACAGACGAAGGAAAAGCTTATTTAAAATGGATGAATATCGCCTTAGATTATGCGTATGAAAATCGGGAAAGTATGCTTGAAAAAACGATGGCAATCTTTTCTCGTTTTGTTGACAAATATTTAGCTAAGGAAGTTACTTATAGTATGCGGGTAAACTGTCATCACAACTATGCTGCATTAGAACACCATTATGGAGAAAATGTCTGGGTTCATCGTAAAGGTGCAACGCGTGCTAGAGAAGGAGAATTGGGAATCATTCCAGGTGCAATGGGGTCATTCAGTTATATTGTATCAGGAAAGGGAGAGCCCGAAAGTTTTCATTCTTCATCTCATGGAGCAGGTCGTGTCTATTCTCGTAAAAAAGCAAAAGAAGCAATCTCTGTTGAATCAGTGATCGTGGATTTGAAAGAAAAAGATGTCATTTTAGGAAAAGTAAAAAAAGCAGATGTGGCAGAGGAAAGTCGTTTTGCATATAAAAATATCGATGAAGTAATGGCGAATCAACAAGATTTGGTTGTACCAATCAAGAAATTACAAACGATCGGTGTCATTAAAGGATAGAAAAAAGGAAAGTGAGGGATTGGCTTTGAAAAAAATCATACAAGAGAAATTAAAAGAAATTGAGAAACAAGAAGATGTAAAAATTATTTTAGCTGTTGAATCTGGGAGTCGAGCTTGGGGGTTTGAATCAAAAGATAGTGATTATGATGTTCGTTTTTTATATGTTAGAAAGCCCGAAAGTTATTTGAAACTGGAAGGAGTTCGGGATGTTATTGAGTGGCAGTTAGACGATGTCTTAGATATTAATGGTTGGGATATTCAAAAAGCATTACGTTTATTATATAAATCAAATCCCACCTTATTTGAATGGTGTGCCTCGCCTATAATCTATCAGCAAACAGTGGAAGTAGATGAATTGAAAAAATTGCTAAAAGATTATTTTTCTGAGAAAAAATCACTTTTTCATTATTGGCATATGGCGGATTCTAATTATCGGGAGTACTTAAAAACAGCGAGAGTAAAAGCTAAAAAATATTTTTATGTCTTGCGACCGATTTTAGCAAGTAAATGGATTATCAATTATCAGGAAGCACCACCAATCGAATTTACTAAATTAGTGGATGCGTTGATGGAAGAAGAATTAAAAACAATTGTCATTGAGTTGTTAGAAGAAAAAAAACAAACAAATGAACTCGATTGGATTAATAAAATAGATGTATTAAATGATTACATTGAAAAAGAACTACCTATATTAAGAAAAATAGCTGAAGAAACATTAGATAAAAAACATTCACAATGGGTTACTCTTAATGAATTTTTTCTCCAGCTAGTATTGTAAGTGAATAACGTTTTTAATAGGTGGTCAAGCCCAAATAAGCGACAACTCGGGAAATTGATAAGAAATATGAGCAGTTTTCATTCGATTACTATCGAATCACTTCTCACTAGTACTTGTCGATTTTCTTGAGTTGTCGCTTATTTTTTTGTTTTTAATTTTCGTTCTAACCTCTTAAAGAAAGAAACTATTTTGAATCAATATAGCTATAAAGTGTGTATTTAGAGATATTAAAGAAATTTGCTACTTTATCGCCAGATTTTGTAACTAAAAACGCACCTTTATTGTTTAAAAACTGAATACATTTTACTTTATCGTCTTTAGTCATCAATGGAACAGGTTTGCCAACAAGTTTGACAGATTCTTCAATTAGATCATCTAAAAGTTCATTGATATTTTGAGGAATATAATCAGGTTCTTTGTCATCATCCTTTTTATCATTCGTTGAGATGATAGAATTCAGCGTTGATTCAGCAGCTATTAAAGAGGTGATATCATAATTAATTGCAAAAATGCCGTCCAAGTTGCCAGTCTGATCTTTAAAATAAACGGTACTTGATTTTAGAATGCGACCATCATGCGTTCTTGTTAAGTAGTTAACATGGTCAACTAATTCCGCAGGATCTTTTTTCAATGCTTCAAGGACAACTTGAGAAGGGCCATCCCCCAAATGTCGAGAAGAAACATGACCATTTTCAATGGAAACAATGGTATTATTTACATTCTCTTTATTGATTTTATGAATCACTATTTCACAATTTTCACCAAATTGACCAGCTAAAGCCTTGGCAATTTGAGTAAGAAAAACTAATTTTTCATCTGAAAGCATAGAATTCTCCTTTCTATATGTTTAAAACTAAGTTGATTGTTCCATTGGTTTTATGTGCTCCTAATCGTACTTTGTTAGGAATAAAAAAGAGATATTTTTTATATAAGCTAGATTTGTACAGTTTCTGTTTGTAATAATAACATGTGTAAATTCAGAATACAAGACAGGACCTTTTCTAAAAAACTTAAAAAAATTTTTTAGGTACCATTGTTTTTTTTTAGGTTGAGTGGTATAATTTAATCGAGTTAGAGGAAATAGTTTACTGCAAGAAAGTATGCTAACGCTTTCAATTGTTTGGATTAGTAAAATGAATTTTTTTAGTAAATTTAAACTATTAGCTATTTATACTCTCGTGAATAAGTGAACTTTATAGTTTGTAAGCGTTTTCTGTAAGAGTTGGAAATTTAAATTTGAATTTATAGGAGGAGCAAGGATGTTACTAATAGGAAATGGACGATTGATTGCTAGAGATGCACAAGGATCTTTTTATGAGAATGGATGTGTAGCAATTGAAGGAAAAGTCATCAATAAAATAGGAACCACAACTGAATTACAAAAAGAATTTCCAGAAGCTGATTTTATCGATGCTAAAGGCGGTGTGATTATGCCGGGATTTGTTAATATGCATAATCATATATATAGTACCTTTGCTAGGGGATTGAGTATCAATGGTTACAATCCTAAAAATTTCATGGATATTTTAGATGGCTTATGGTGGCGTCTCGATCGAACGTTAAATTTAGAAGATACTTATCATAGTGGAAAAGTTGCCTATTTAGATAGTATCAAAAATGGTGTGACAACTGTTTTCGATCATCATGCTAGTTATGGTGCGATCGAAGGAAGTTTAACTCAATTATCAAATGCAGCAGACGAGTTAGGAATTCGAACTTGTTTATGCTATGAAGTTTCTGATCGTGATGGAGAAGATAAGATGAAGGCTGCTGTCAAAGAAAATTCCGATTTTATCAAAGCAAGTGCAGCTAGAAAAGATGATAAGCAAAAAGCAATGATGGGGATGCACGCTGCGTTTACCTTATCCGACAAATCATTAGAATATTGTGCGGCTTATACGCCAGAAGGGGTCGGTTATCATATCCATATTGCAGAGGATATTGCTGATGTTTACGATTCATTGAATAAATATGGAAAACCAATCGTTAATCGTTTATATGACCTTGGCATCTTAGGAAAGCAAACAATGGCGGGTCATTGTATTCATATTGGTCCACATGAAATGGAACTTCTCCGTGATACCAATACAATGGTCGTTACCAATCCAGAGTCAAATATGGGAAATGCCGTGGGATGTCCACCAGCAATGCGCATGTTCAATGAGTATGGCATTATGATGGGGCTTGGAACAGATGGTTATACAAACGATTTAACAGAGTCTTATAAGGTAGGAAATATTATTCATAAGCACCATTTAGCAGATCCAAATGCTGCTTGGGCTGAAATACCTGAAATGCTTTTCAATAATAATCCTAGGATGGCTAATCGTTATTTTGAAAAGAAATTAGGGGTTCTAGAAGTAGGAGCTGCAGCAGATATTATTGTTTTAGACTACAAAGGTCCAACACCAATGACAAAAGATAATTATAATTCCCATATTTTGTTTGGTATGAATGGTGGGGCAGTCACTGATACGATTATTGATGGGGAGATTCGCATGAGAAATCGTGAAGTACAAGGGATCGACGAAGAAAAAATTTGGTATGACGCTCAAGCACAAGCGCAATCGTTGTGGAATAGAATTAATGCTTGATACAAATGCTTAACAAAATAAAAATTCTTAAACTAACAAATGTAAAAAGGAGTGACATACATGAGTGATATCATGCATCCGATTTCGATCGATGGATTATTGAACTGGATTTTGAACGAATACAAAAATGAAGCGACTATTTTTGGTGTAAGAAAGTTTTATAAAGCAGACCCAACAAAGACGATTCCATTATTTGGTGAAAAAATGGAGACCCCTTGCGGACCAGCTGCTGGACCACATACGCAACTAGCGCAAAATATCATCGCCTCCTATTTAACTGGCTCTCGTTTTTTTGAAGTTAAAACAGTTCAAATCATTGATGGTGAGGAGTTACCTGTTAGTAAACCGTGTATTACGGCAGCAGACGAGTGCTATAACGTAGAATGGTCGACAGAATTACGTGTTCCTCAAGCCTATGATGAGTATGTAAAAGCTTGGTTCATTCTGAAACTATTAAGTAAAGAATTTGAGTTAGGTGATCCAGACGGTTTCATTTTTAATATGAGTGTGGGCTATGACTTAGCTGGCATCCAATCACCAAAAGTAGATAAGTATATTACGGATATGCAAAATGCTGAAGGAACACCGATTTGGCAAGAATGTCTCGAGGCTGTTAATAAATACTTACCACAATTTAAACAGATTGATCAAGACTATATCAATGGCATCAGTCCCAAAGTTTGTCGTTCGATTACTTTATCAACGTTACATGGATGTCCTTCAGATAATATTGAAAAAATTACGCAGTATTTACTAGAAACTAAAGGGCTAAACTCCTTTATTAAGTGTAATCCAACGATGTTAGGGTATGAATATACTAGAAAAACATTAGATGACTTAGGTTTTGATTATATGGTATTCGATGATCATCATTTCCGAGAAGATTTACAATTTGAAGAAGCAGTACCCATGTTACAACGCCTACAATCATTAGCTGATCGTAAAGGACTAAGTTTTGGTGTTAAGATTACGAATACTTTCCCAGTAGGGATTGCTGAAGAAGAATTGCCTGGAGAGGAAATGTACATGTCAGGGCGTTCGTTATTCCCATTAAGTATTTCACTTGCGAAAAAGCTTTCTGAAGCATTTGATGGAAAACTCCAAATTTCTTATTCTGGCGGTGCAGATATTTTCAATATCAAAGAAATTTTTGATACCGGAATTTGGCCAATCACAATGGCAACCACACTATTAAAACCTGGTGGGTATCAACGAATGAACCAAGTTGCTAACTTACTTAGTGAATCAAGTTATCCGACATCAGTTCAAGTTGATTTAGACAAATTAACAAAAGTCGTTGAAAAAGCTAAAACGCAAGCGCGATATCAAAAATCAATCAAATTACCAGAAAGTACCAAATTAAGAAAAACAGTTCCTTTGACTAATTGCTACACAGCACCTTGTCGAAGCGACGGTGGTTGTCCAATCAATCAAGATGTTCCTGCGTACCTTCGTTACGTAAGTGAAGGGAATTATTTGGAAGCTTTGAAAGTAATCGTAGATAGAAATCCTTTGCCGTTTATTACTGGTACGATTTGTGCGCATCCTTGTATGACAAAATGTACCCGTCAATTTTATGAAGGCTCAATCAAAATTCGTGAAGCGAAACTAGAAGCTGCTGAACATGCCTACGATGAATTGATGGCTTCAATGGAAAAACCAACACCAAAAGAAAATGCAGTTAAAACAGCAGTCGTTGGTGGTGGACCAGCTGGGATTTCTGCCGGATTCCTCCTTGCGCGAGAAGGAATGCCAGTGACCGTTTTTGAAAAAGCGGATACGATTGGCGGCGTTTGTAGTCAAATTGTACCTGAATTTAGAATCTCAATGAAGTCAGTTCAAAATGATGTTGAGATGGCGAAATTTATGGGAGCAGAATTTAAAACGGGTCAAGCAGCACCAAGTCTAGATGAGTTAAGAGCGCAAGGATATACAAACGTCATTTATGCAATTGGTGCCTGGAAACATGGCAAATTAAGATTAGAGGCTGGGGAAACAATCAACTCACTCGAATTCTTAAAAGCAAATCGTGAAAATACGCAAGTGAACCCATACGGAGAACAAATCGTTGTTGTTGGTGGTGGAAATACTGCGATGGATTGTGCTAGAGCGGCTACCACATTGCCAGGAGTGAAAAAAGTTTCGGTCGTTTATCGTCGAGATAAACGGAATATGCCAGCGGATGAAGAAGAATTGTATTTCGCTTTAGAGGATGGTGTAGAGTTCTTAGAATTGTTATCACCTATCAAATTAGAAAATGGTTTATTGACTTGTGAAATCATGCGTTTGGGAGAACGAGATGCTTCTGGTCGCCGCAGACCAATAGGAACTGGTGAGAGGACAGAGGTTCCCGCTGATACAGTAATTGCAGCTGTTGGTGAGAAAGTGGAAACGGATTTCTATCAATCGCTAGGGATTACGACTGATCAATATGGAAAAGTTGTTTCAAATCAAGAAACATTGGAAACAAATCTAAAAGATGTCTATGTAATCGGAGATGCTAATTTAGGTCCAGCAACAATCGTAGAAGCAATTGCGGACGCAACAAAAGCAGCAAATAATATTTGTCAAGTTCATAACAATCACTATGAAGAGACTAATCTAAATACTGACATCGCTTCTGTCCGCAACAAACGCGGTATTTTAGAAACAAATGAGGCCCTTTGTGGACAAGCAGCCAACTGTCTTGAATGTTCTACGATTTGTGAATCATGTATGGATGTTTGTCCTAATCGAGCTAACATTGTTGTGACGGTTAAAGGACAACCGCAAATCATTCATGTTGATCGGATGTGTAATGAATGTGGGAACTGTGAAACTTTCTGTCCATATGCTAGTGCGCCATACAAGGATAAATTTACATTGTTTAATACGGAAGATGATTTTAATGACAGTACAAATTCTGGGTTCTATGTGATCAGTCCAAGCGATAAAGCATGTCTTGTTCGTTTGTGGGGCAATGTATCAACGATTCAATTAACGGACCAAACAGTTGATATTCCAACAGATATTATCGAATTGATGACAACTGTGATTGAAAAACATGACTACTGCCTACAAATGTAAAATGTTTGAGTTGTATAAAACTACTTCTGAATAATGGAGGTTAAAATATGTCAATTCTTTTAAAAGGCGGGATCGTTGTTTCCGCAAAAGACCGTCGACAACTTGATGTTCGGTTGGATGGTGGAAAAATAGTTGAAACAGGGACTAATTTAGCAATCAATGATTCAGTCATTGAAGATGTTTCGGGCTGTTTTCTATTACCAGGATTTATTGATGCACATACGCATTTAGAATTAAATAATGGAAAAGGTTCATTAGGCACAGCAGATAATTTTGATACGGGTAGTAAAGCGGCAGTTGCCAAGGGTACGACGACAGTGATTGATATGGCAACACCGAATAAAGGTGGTTCGCTAAAAGAATGTTTAGCGGATTGGGATCATTTAGCTAAAGGAAATAGTTCTTGTGATTATACGTATCATATGTCGATTATTGAATGGAATCCAGAAATTAAAGCTGAAATCAAAGAAATGATTGCGTCTGGTATTACTTCTTTTAAGATGTATATGGCCTATGATAATTTGCGCACCAAAGATGCTGAAATCTTTGAAGCAATGCAAGAAATCGGTAAGTACAATGGGATGCTTGGTATGCATTGTGAAAATGGAGATATTGTTAATGAGATGATAGCGAAATTTGTTAGTGAAGGGAAATTAAGCCCTCATTATCATCCATTGACTAGACCTGATTCTGTAGAAGCTGAAGCGATTGAACGGTATTTAATGATTGCAAATTTAGCGAATTTACCTGTTAATATTGTTCATTTAAGCACTAAACGTTCATTAGAGGCTGTTAGTAGGGCGAGGGCAAGAGGGCAAAAAGTTTATGTAGAAACATGTCCTCAATACTTAGTTCTAGATGAGCATTTGTATGATGGTCCAGATTTTGAAGGAGCAAAATATGTTTGTTCACCACCGCTACGTTCAATGGAAGACCAAACAGCAATTTGGTCAAGTGTGATAAATGGAGAAGTCAACACAATTTCCACTGACCATTGTAGTTTCAATTTTGAAGGACAAAAAACGATTGGTAGAGCAGATTTTAGTAAAATTCCGAATGGGATGCCAGGTGTTGAAACTCGTCCTGAAATAATTTATACCTATGGCGTAGCGACTGGCAAAATCACATTAGAACGAATGGTTGGCTTACTATCAGAAGATATTGCCAAACAATTTGCTTTGTATCCGCAAAAAGGAGTCATTCAAAAAGAAAGTGATGCGGATATCGTCATTTGGGATCCTGAAAAAACTGGTGTTGTTTCAGCTACAACTCAGCTGCAAAATGTCGATTATACTCCTTATGACGGTTTTGAAACGAAAGGAGCTGCAAGAGCCGTTTATTTACGAGGACAAAAAGTGGCTGAAGATGGTCTTGTTACGAAAGAAAAACAAGGACAATTTGTATTCCGAAAAATTAATTAAGTGAGAAAAAGTAATTAATCAACGATTTATTCGTTGATTTAAATAAAAAATACGGAGGGGAACATTTTTGGAAAAAATAAAATGGACGGCAAATGAAATGCCAAAAACAGATGATCAGTATTTATCACTGATGTCGAAGAATGCGATTGAAAAAGCGTTAGCTTTTCATCAGAGTTTTCCACAATATAGCCAAACACCTTTGGCTGAATTAAAAAATATGGCATCCTATCTTGGACTAAAAGATTTCTTTGTGAAAGATGAGTCCTATCGATTTGGATTGAACGCTTTTAAAGTGCTGGGTGGCTCGTTTGCAATGGCGAACTATATTGCAGAAAAATTAGGGAAAGATGTTTCTGATTTAACGTATGATGTATTAACTTCTGATGCACTACGTGATGAATTTGGACAAGCAACTTTCTTTACTGCAACAGATGGGAATCATGGTCGAGGGGTTGCTTGGGCAGCAAATAAATTAGGCCAAAAATCAGTTGTTTTAATGCCAAAAGGTTCGACTCAAACGCGGAAAGAAAATATTGAAAAAGAAGGTGCTAAAGTAACTATAGAAGAAGTTAACTATGACGAATGTGTTCGTATGGCCAATAAAATGGCAGAAGAAACTGAAAATGGCGTAATGGTTCAAGATACAGCTTGGGATGGATATGAAAAAATCCCGACATGGATCATGCAAGGATACGGCACAATGGCTTTAGAAGCATCAAAACAGTTGGAGACTGCAGGTAATAAACGACCTACTCATGTGTTTGTACAAGCGGGTGTAGGAAGTTTGGCGGGAGCAGTTGTTGGTTACTTTGCTAACTTATATCCAGATAATCCACCAATGATGGTAGTTGTAGAAGCGCAAGCAGCTGACTGCTTATACAAATCTGCAATTGAAAAAGACGGGAAAATTCGATTTGTTGAAGGTGATTTACAGACAATTATGGCAGGATTAGCTTGTGGAGAACCAAACACGATTTCATTCGATATTTTAGAAAATCATACATCGGTTTTTGTTTCAGCACCTGATTGGGTATCTGAAAAAGGAATGAGAATGCTAGGCGCTCCATTCAAAGGAGATCCTCAAGTGATTTCAGGAGAATCTGGAGCCGTTGCGATGGGCTTAGTTGCGACAGCCATGCAAGATCCAGAATATAAAGAATTACGTGATTCATTAAAACTAGATGAAAATTCGACTGTTTTAATGTTCTCAACAGAAGGCGACACAGATCCAGATAACTATAAAAAAATCTTATGGAGGTAATGATAAATGGATTTTAAAGCAATCAATACAGCAGCAGAAGGATATAGGGAGGATATGATCAAATTTTTACGCGATCTGGTAAAAATTCCTGGAGAAAGTGCAGGAGAAGGCGCAAAAATGGATCGTGCGAAAGCCGAAATGAATAAATTAGGCTTTGACAAAGTTGAAGTTGATCCACAAGGAAATTTATTAGGTTACATGGGTACTGGTAAAAAATTAATTGCTTTTGATGGACATATGGATACAGTTGGGATCGGCGAAATGGCTAACTGGGAATTTGATCCGTACGAAGGCTATGAAACAGAGACTGAAATCGGTGGACGTGGAACTTCTGACCAAGAAGGTGGAATTGTTTCAGCGATTTATGGTGCGAAAATCATGAAAGATTTAGGTTTGTTATCAGAAAAATATACAGCATTAGTAACAGTAACTGTTCAAGAAGAAGACTGTGATGGATTATGCTGGCAATATATTATTAAAGAAGACAATATTCGTCCAGAATTTGTTGTATCAACTGAACCAACAGATGGCGGGATTTATCGTGGTCAACGTGGTCGAATGGAAATCAAAGTGGATGTTAAAGGGGTTTCTTGCCATGGTTCGGCACCAGAACGTGGCGATAATGCAATTTATAAAATGGCGGATATCTTACAAGATGTTCGTGCCCTAAATAATAATGGCGATACAGAAAGTACAGCAATCAGAGGTTTAGTTCGAATGCTTGATCCTAAATACAATCCAGAATGGAAAGAAGCGCGTTTCTTAGGTCGTGGAACAGTCACAGCTTCACAAATTTTCCATTCATCACCAAGCCGTTGTGCGGTAGCAGATGGTTGTACAGTTTCATTAGACCGCCGTATGACTGCAGGAGAAACTTGGGAAAGTTGTTTAGAAGAAATTCGTCAATTACCAGCAGTTAAAAAATATGGAGAAGACGTTGTTGTCTCAATGTATGATTACGATCGTCCTTCATATACAGAGTTGGTTTATCCAATCGAATGTTACTTCCCAACTTGGGTGATTCCAGAAGAACACAGTGTGACAAAAGCCTTGATGGAAACACATAAAAACTTGTACGGAGATGAACGTAAAGGCTCAAAAGAAACGATTGATATGCGTAAAGAACGTCCGTTGCTTGATAAGTGGACATTCTCAACAAATGGTGTTTCAATCATGGGTCGTAATGGCATTCCATGTATCGGTTTTGGTCCAGGAGCTGAAGCACAAGCCCATGCACCAAATGAAAAAACTTGGAAAGATGATTTAGTTCGTTGTGCCGCTGTTTATGCCGCATTACCAACTGTTTATTGCGAAAATAACTAGTTTTAAATTAAAAAATAAAGAGAAGTATCAAGCGGTTATCTCAGTAAGTAAAGGTTGCTGGGTGTGCCGTTTGGTATTACTAATCAAAAAGGAGATTTAACATGGGAACTTTTAAAGAATATATTGCAAAATTGGACCAATTAGAATTTGATAAAATGTACGAAAATGATTTTTTCTTAACTTGGGAAAAAACAAGAGATGAATTAGAGGCTGTCTTTACAGTTGCAGATACATTACGCTATTTAAGAGAAAATAATATCTCAACTAAAATTTTCCAAAGTGGATTAGGCGTATCATTATTCCGTGATAATTCAACAAGAACTCGTTTTAGTTTCGCCTCTGCTTGTAATTTTTTAGGTTTACAAGTGCAAGATTTAGATGAAGGAAAAAGTCAAATTTCTCATGGTGAAACTGTTCGTGAAACAGCAAACATGATTTCATTTATGGCCGATATTATCGGTATTCGCGATGATATGTATATCGGTAAAGGAAATGCTTATATGCATGAAGTTTCAGAATCGGTACAAGAAGGACACAAAGATGGCGTTTTAGAACAACGTCCAACATTGGTAAATTTACAATGTGATATTGACCACCCAACACAAGCAATGGCTGATGCCTTACATCTAATTCATGAATTTGGCGGAATCGAAAATCTTAAAGGGAAAAAAATTGCCATGACATGGGCGTATTCTCCTTCATATGGGAAACCATTATCAGTTCCTCAAGGAATCATTGGCTTAATGACTCGTTTAGGAATGGATGTTGTTTTAGCACATCCAGAAGGTTATGAAATCATGCCTGAAGTAGAAGAAGTTGCGAAAAAGAATGCAGCTGAAGCTGGTGGTTCATTTGTTAAAACAAATAGTATGGCAGAAGCATTCAAAGATGCAGATGTTGTTTATCCTAAGAGTTGGGCACCATTTGCTGCAATGGAAGAACGTACGGACCTTTATGGTAAAGGAGATCAAGCAGGAATTGATGCGTTAGAAAAAGAATTGCTTGAACAAAATAAAAAACATAAAGATTGGGAATGTACCGAAGAATTAATGAAAACAACCAAAGATGGTAAAGCATTGTATATGCACTGTCTGCCAGCTGATATTACTGGCGTTAGTTGTGAAGAAGGAGAAGTGGAAGCTTCTGTATTTGATCGTTACCGTGTTCCTTTGTATAAAGAAGCAAGCTATAAACCATATATTATTGCAGCGATGATTTTCTTGAGCAAAGTGAAAAATCCGCAAAAAACATTAACAGATCTTGAACAAAAAGCAACACCTAGAGAAGTAAAGTAACAGTATTTTGAACATTGGCATGAAGTAAGCTGTTTTTTAACAATAATTTTAGCTGTTGGTAAAGGGTTTCCTATTTAAAATAACATTAAAATGATAAAATCATTTTAACTCCATTGATTGTATTTTACTGACAATGAAAAACTGATCTGAGCAGAATCTGCCGTCCACAGAATCTGCTCGCTTCATGCATGATTCAGTTTTTTTATATTATTGATAGAATTTATTGAAAGAAAAACATCTTACTTTTACTAAAATATCTATAAAATAAGGTGGATAATCGAATGGTAAAAAGAGTAGTAGTCGCTCTTGGGGGAAATGCCCTTGGCGATAATTTAACAGAACAAATGACAGCGGTTAAAGAAACATCAAAAGCAATCGCTGATTTGATTGAAGCAGGATATGAAGTGATTTTGTCTCACGGAAATGGTCCTCAAGTTGGAATGATTCAATTAGCGATGGAAGAACTTTCTTTAAGTAATCCAGAAAAATACCCAACAGTTCCTTTGTCTGTTTGTGTAGCAATGAGTCAAAGTTATATTGGGTATGATTTACAAAATGCGTTGCGTGAAGAATTATTAAGCCGTTCACTTAAACAGCCGGTCGCAACAGTAATTACTCAAGTTGGCGTAAATCCAAAAGATCCGGCCTTTGATCGTCCAGCTAAACCGATTGGACGTTTTATGTCTAAAGAAGAAGCTGATCAACTAGTTAAAGAAAAACAAATAACAGTTGTTGAGGATTCTGGTCGTGGCTATCGTCAAGTTGTCGCTTCACCGAAACCAAAAGAAATTATTGAAATCGATACAATTAAATCGTTGATTGATTCAGGTCAGTCAGTTATTGCTTGTGGCGGTGGTGGGATTCCTGTTATCAAAGAAGGCAATCATTTAAGTGGTGCAGCAGCAGTGATTGATAAAGATTTTTGTAGTGAATTATTGGCAGAATTAGTAGATGCCGATTTATTGATTATTTTGACTGCGGTCGAAAAAGTATGTATTGATTTTGGTAAACCGACACAAAAAGAGTTAAGTAATGTGACTATCGAAGAAATGAAACAGTATGCACAAGATGGTCAATTTGCTCCAGGTTCAATGTTACCAAAAGTTGAGGCAGCGATTCAATTTGCTGAATCAAAACCAGGGCGTAAAACATTGATTACTTTGTTAGAAAAAGCAAAAGATGGGATTCTTGGAAAAACTGGAACCACGATTCAACAATAGTACGAAGAGTAATTAATTAGGAGGAGTGAAGTAGATGACAAGTCAAATGATTAATTCAAGCAAGGCACCAGCCGCAGTAGGTCCGTATTCTCATTCTGTTTTAGCTGGACAAACACAATATATTTCTGGCCAACTTGGATTAGATCCTGTAAGTGGTGAAATGAAAGAAACGGTTGAGCAACAAGCAGAACAAGCTTTAATAAATTTAGGAGCGATTTTAAAAGAAACGGGTATGTCTTATGAAAA
The DNA here is from genome assembly GCF_054871725.1 of Enterococcus sp. LJL99. Lineage (NCBI taxonomy): Bacteria > Bacillati > Bacillota > Bacilli > Lactobacillales > Enterococcaceae > Enterococcus > Enterococcus sp. LJL99. Next base: position 63,154 of record NZ_JBTXLT010000009.1, on the reverse strand, counting down.
TGTTGTAAAGACAACTGTTTTTTTGCAAAATATGTCTGATTTCGGTAAAATAAATGATATTTATGGGAAATACTTCGTAAAAACTCTTCCTGCTCGGTCTTGTGTAGAAGTGAGCGAATTACCAAAAAATGGACTATTTGAAATAGAAGCAATCGCAGTCAAAAATTGATTTTTGAAAAGATTTTAGGTCAAAAAAGGGTTGCTGAAATTTAAGACTCGATAAGTGCAGTCCTTTTTAAAATAAAAAGAAAAGAAGGAAACTTGCCTATGAGTGTCAAAGAAGAAAAGGCATTGTTTGACTATGATGCCAAATTATCGATCAAAGAAGCTGTTCCAATGGGGTTACAACATGTTGTAGCAGCAGTTGTTGGGATTGTTACTCCTGGGATCATGATTGCGAAAGTTTGTAATTTAGATTCTGGAGACACAACAATCATGATTCAAACGTCACTTATTTTTTCAGCTATTGCAACATTGATTCAGCTTTTCCCGATTTTTGGAAAAATTGGTTCACGTTTACCAGTCATGATGGGTGCTAGTTTTGCGTATGTTCCAATTCTAATGGCAATTGGTGCTGATTTCGGTATAGCAGCAATATTTGGTTCCCAATTGGTCGGCAGTATTTTAGTTATTTTAGTTGGTTTATCAATCAAAAAAATTCGTGTATTATTTCCGCCGTTAGTTACAGGTACAGTAATATTGAGTATTGGTTTGTCTTTGTTTCCGGTTGCCATCAAATATATGGCGGGTGGTGCAGGCAGTTCTGATTTTGGTTCAGCTCAAAATTGGCTAGTAGCTATGCTGACATTTGCAGTGGTTTTCTATTTTAATTATTTTTCAAAAGGATTTCTAAAACTATCCTCGATTTTAAATGGAATGATTATTGGTTATGTAGTTTCCTTAGTTTTAGGGATGGTTAATTTCGGTCCAGTTCAAGAAGCCGCTGTTTTTCAGGTAATTAAGCCACTTTATTTTGGGTTAGATTTTCAAATCGTTCCGATTTTGACATTGGTGGTCATGTTTATTGTTGATGCTGTTCAAGCAATCGGTCAATTTACAGCCACTACAGTTGGGGCAATGGATCGAGAACCAACAGATAAAGAACTTTCAGGTGGTATTATGGGAAGCGGTTTCTCTAATTTCGTAGGTAGCTTTTTCGGCTCAGTTCCAGTCGCAACATTTGGTCAAAACGTTGGTCTAGTAACAGTGACTAGAGTCATCAATAAATATGTGATGGTTTTTGCGGCAGCTATTTTGCTGATTGCTGGTTTTGTTCCAAAAGTAGCTTCAATCTTGACAACAATTCCTTTTGCAGTGATTGGCGGGGCAACGATTTCTGTTTTTGCATCGATTTCAATGACAGGTATTCGAATGATCTCTTCTCAAGAGTTAACGCCAAGAAATACAGGTGTTGTAGGAATTGCTCTAGCTTTTGGGATTGGAGTGACCTTGTCAACGGGTAGCTTAAGTGGTTTTCCTCCTTGGGTAACGACGATTTTTGGGAATTCTGAAGTGATTTTAACAACGATTGTAGCCGTGATTTTGAATGTATTACTAAGAGAAAAAAATGAAGTGAAAATGGAATAAATAAAAAATTGGTTTAGGATGAGGCAAAAGTAAAAAATTTTTGTTTCATCCTAAACCAAACAAGTTTAAAAAATTTAATTTTTTTAACGCGTAATTGATATTTTATTTTTGACGTGTTGATTTCGAACTTATTATTCTATAGGTAGAACGCGGAAGTAGAGGAGTGGCTAATGAAAAATTTTTTTTTAGAAGGAGATAAGTTTGTTGGAAAATCCTTATTAATTCAACAACTGTTAAAAGAAATGAAAATACCTGTTAGCGGATTCTATGTTCAGCGAATCATGGATCAACAGAAAAAAACTGTTACCTTTGAATTGAGAGCGGCTTCAGAATTATCTCTAGTAAAAAATAAAATTTCAACTAAAAAGGAACATTGTTTTATTGCAAATAAAGAAGGCGAACAAAAAAGAAATCTAAGTGTTTTTACTGGATTTGGTTGTACGTTACTACAAGAAGCTAGTGCTTCTGAAAAGATGATTCTTTTAGATGAGATTGGCGGCATAGAGTTGTTATCAGATTCTTTCGCAGAAAATTTATACGCGATTTTTAAACAACCAAAAAAAATCGTTGGCGTGTTTAAATCAGAAAAAAATTATCAAAATCAAAGGATTAATTCTTTGGAAAAAATTAAAATTAGTCAGCAACGACAACGTTTAAAAGATGCGATTGTGGCATCAGATGGAGATATTATCACAATGAATCAGTTTAATCATCAAGAGATTGCAGATAAGATACGCCATTTTTTAAGCCATTGATTTTTTTAACCACCGTTATCTTTTAAAAGTATAACGGAAAAATGATGTAGTTTATCAAGGGGGAAACTATGATGAATCAAGAACAATTTAACTATACACTTAATTTGAAACTACGAACCAACCGTGTTTTTTTTGGTTCCGGAGTTGTGGAATTGCTTCAAAGAATTTCGCAAACAGGTTCGTTGAATACAGCAGCAAAACAAATGAAGATGTCTTACAACAAAGCTTGGCGGATTATTCAAAAAGCTGAGCAAGAATTAGGCTTTGCACTAATTCATAAAAGTGTAGGGGGAAGTAACGGTGGCGGTTCGAAAGTGACAGAAGATGGAAAACAATTGACAGCTAAATTTTTACTTTTTCAAAAAAAGACCTATTATATTACGAATCAATTGTTTAATGAGATTTTCAGTGAGGACTTAAAATCATTGGAGGAAAAAGAATGAAAGAAATTTTTGAACAGTTAAAAAAATCTATTCAAGAGCAGCAAAATACGGTTTTGGTTACAGTGATTTCAAGCGCTGGGTCAACCCCTCGTAGTGAAGGGGCTCGTATGTTAATTTCTGAAAATGGACGAATTGCAGGGACGATTGGTGGCGGAGCAGTTGAATTTCGTTCTGAACAATTAGCGAAAGAAGTACTGAAAACGAAGCAACCAAGGTTAGAAAAGTTTATTCTAGCACCTAATGACATTGCTGATTTAGGCATGATATGTGGGGGGAATGTTGAAGTGCTTTTTCAATATCTTTCTTACGAAGATAAGGCAATAGCTGAGGTTTGTAAAAAAATTTTAGAATACAATTCAGCGAATCAGCAATGTTGGTTGATTTCAGAAATCGGTGAGCAGTTAACTAATATTCTGTGTATTTACACTCGAGAAGAGGGTTTTTACGGAGCTGATTTAATTTTTTTACAAGACGCTAATTTTACTGAGGGGATTTCTAGTGCTTCAGTTAATGGACGACAATTTGTTATTGAAGCTCTTTTGAAAATTGGGAAAGTTTATATTTTTGGTGGTGGACATGTAGCACAAGCATTAGTTCCTGTTTTGAAACGATTAGACTTTTATTGTGTCGTAGTCGATGATCGAACTGAGTTATTGACCACTAAGTATTTTCCAGATGCGGATCAGTTTATCGTCGCTGATTTGAAAAGCATTGATGAGGTGATTCAGCTAACAGAAAATGATTATGCGGTGATTATGACAAGAGGACATCAATTTGATTTTGAATTAGCCAGACAAATATTAGCGACGCAATTTTATTATATTGGTGTGATGGGGAGTAAACGAAAAGTAGCGGTACAGATTGAACGGTTAAAAGAATGTGGTTTTAAAATGACGGAAATCGAGCGGATTAATATGCCAATTGGATTGAAAATTAGGGCTGAAACCCCAGCAGAGCTTGCAATTAGTGTTGCAGGAGAATTGATTATCAAACGTGCAGAAAAATAAATTCAGTATTAGGAGCGGATACCATGAAAAAGCAAGCAATGAGTAAACAGAAAAATATAATTTTTTTAGGAACAATCAGTCTATTTTTGCTTGTTTTCATTCTTTCTTTTTTCTTGGGCAAATACCCTATCCCAATTAGTGATTTTTTTCGTGCGGTGTTGAATAAATTTATCCCAATAGAACAGACTTGGAGCACTCAAATTGAAACGATTTTATTTAAAATTCGTTTTCCAAGAATCATTATGGCAGTTGTTATTGGTAGTGGTATTTCAGTTGCCGGTGCGACCTACCAAGCATTATTTCAAAATCCGATGGTTTCACAAGATATTTTAGGAGCCTCACAAGGAGCTGCCTTTGGAGCAGCGATTGGTTTATTCTTTGCTTTGAAATATGAGCAAGTCATTTTGTTTTCCTTTGTTTTTGGGTTGCTAGCTGTAGGGACTGTTTTATTGATCAATAAGTTTTTACGGAATTCTTCTATTTTAACGTTAGTACTGATTGGGATGATGATTGGTTCGCTATTTTCTTCAGCTGTTTCATTTTTGAAATTAGTTGGTGACCCAACGAATACATTACCTGCAATTACTTATTGGTTAATGGGAAGTTTATCATCAATAAAAATGCAAGATCTTCGTTTTTCTGTACCGTTGATTTTAGTAGGCATGATTCCGATTTTTCTTTTAAGATGGCGTTTAAATGTTCTTTCTTTGGGAGAAGAAGCAGCGTTAAGTTTGGGAATTAATAGTCAACGATTGCGCGTGGCTTTGATTGCAGCAGCAACGTTGATTACCGCAACCGCAGTATCGATTACTGGATTGATTGGTTGGGTCGGTTTGATTGTTCCACATTTTTCACGCTTATTGATTGGGAATGACCATCGTTATAGTATCCCGATAACAGCGATTTTGGGTGGAACTTTTTTATTGTTTGTCGATGATCTTTCACGGTTGATTACGACTAGTGAAATTCCTATTGGTATTTTGACCTCTTTTATTGGAGCACCGATTTTTGTGGTTTTGATTGCTAAAAATAATCGTTCTATTAAGAATAAATAGGAGGAAGTAAGCATGTTGCAAGTGACGAATTTAGCTTTTTCGTATAAAAAAGAAATGATTTTAAAGGATCTTTCTTTTGAGTTACACGCAGGACAATCAGTTTGTTTGTTAGGAAAAAATGGTGTAGGGAAAAGTACCTTGTTTAAATGTTTATTACAACTTTTAAAACCAACTGCTGGCAAAATTATGATTGATGGCCAAGAGCTCCAAACTTATTCGCGAAAGCAACTATCTCAGCTGATTGCTTATATTCCGCAAAAACAAACAGGACATCTTCAATTTACTGTTTTTGAAATGGTTTTAATGGGAACAACTTCTCGTTTGAAAACTTATCAGCAACCTGGACCAGCAGAATATGAGCTTGTAGAAGCAGCTCTAGAGCAATTAAATATTACCAATTTAAGAGATAAACTTTTTTCTGAAATTAGTGGTGGAGAACAACAATTGGTGATTATTGCTCGTTCGATTGCGCAACAAAGTCAAATTATTATCATGGATGAGCCATGTGCCAATTTAGATTATGGAAACCAAATCATGATTTTGGAAATGATTCAAAAATTATGTGAGCAAGGTTATTTGATTATTCAAGCAACACACGATCCCAATCACGCGTTACAATATGCTGATCAAGTATTGATTCTTAAGGAAGGAAAATTGGTTGGTCAAGGAGCGCCCAGAGAAGTATTGACAGAAGAGCGACTAGAAGAAATTTATTGTGTACCAATCACGATTTATGAGTTAACTAAGGCAGGACAGTCGGTTTGTTTGCCTAAAAAAATTGAGATTGACTAGAAAGAGAGGTCATTATGTGGAAGTTGTATGATGAGTTAATAGAAGCCATTCCAACTCAAATCAAAATTTCAGACATTTCACAAACTAATCGCTGGACTTTTGTAGTTAGTGGAGGAAATATCGGAACAGCAATGAAATTTAATCCGCAAGAAGCACTTCTTGAATCGTACCAAAATATGCAATTGCAAGATGTAGCTGCGTTTATCAAATCGTGGGATTTCGAAAAAGCTAGTTTGGGTTTAGCGGCAATTAATAGTTATTTTAATCAAAAACAAAAAATAAATGAAAGTTTTTCAGCTGAAAGAATTCGTTTTAAGGATGCTTTTGCTCAATTATTGGACGAACCAAATCAAAAAAAAATCGGTATGATCGGTCATTTCCCTTTTGTGGATCGTTATCCAGAATTGAGTAAAACAATCAGTATTTTTGAATTGGAACCACGAAAAGGAGATTATCCAGCCAGTGCATGTGAGTTTTTGTTGCCACAGATGGAGCTTGTTTTTATTACAGGCTCAACTTTGGTTAATAAAACCTTGCCTCGTTTGCTAGAACTTTCTCAAAATGCCAAAACAGTGTTGGTTGGATCAAGTTGTCCATTGAGTAATTGTTTATTCAATCATGGAATTGATACGTTAGCAGGAACAATTTATCACGATTCATTAAACAAATTACAAGCAAAAAAAGAAACAGGCAGTTTACCACTTAGTAAGTATGGTGATTCAGTTATGATTGAAAAAGAAAGGGTGTAGATGAATGAGAAAAAAAGTAAACTTGTTATTGGGAATTGGGCTAGTTTTATTGATACTGGTAGGGTGTGGTGAAAAAGACAATCAAACTGCTGACAGTCAAACCAATCAGACAACTAGCTCAGAGGAAAAAAAAGCCACGCGAATATTTACTGATTCGGCTGGAAGAGAAGTTGAAATTCATAATAAAATCACGAAAATTGCGCCATCAGGATCAACAGCGCAATTGGTTTTATATACTAGTTCCCCAGATTTATTGGTTGGCTTGGCAGGACCATTTTCTAAAAATGCGAAACCATTTATTGAAGAGAAATATCAAAAATTACCAGAATTTGGTCAATTTTATGGAAAGAAAGCTAATTTAAATATGGAAGCGTTGAGTGTTGCTGCTCCAGATGTTGTTATTGATATTGGTGAAGCGAAAAAAACAGTCAAGGAAGATATGGATAAGTTACAAGAGCAACTTGATATTCCTACTGTTTTTATTGAAGCGAATTTAAGTGATATGCCTGAAACGTATGAAAAAATTGGCGAATTACTTGGCGATACGAGCCAAACGGATCAATTAAGTGCATATTGTGAAAAAGTATTGACTCAAGCCGAAACTGTTCGAAATGAACTAAAAGAATCTGAACAAAAAAGTATTTATTATGCTTCAGGAAATGCTGGATTAAATACTAATGCAGCAGGCTCTTTTCATGCACAAGTGATCGATCAAATCGGCGCTAAGAATGCTGCGTCAGGTGTTGAAATCACTTCAAAAGGTGGTGGAACTGTGATTTCTATGGAACAGTTAATTCAATGGCAGCCTGATTACATTGTAGCTGAAACAAAAGATCTTTATGAGCTGATCACAACGGATGACTCTTGGAAAGAATTAACTGCAGTTAAGGACAGAAAAGTTTATAAAGTTCCAACAGCGCCATACAATTTTATGGGCACACCTCCATCAGTCAATCAAATAATCGGGATTCAATGGTTAGGACAATTGGTTTATCCTGAAAAATATCAATTAGATACTGAAAAATCGGTAGAAAAATTTTATGAACTATTTTATCATGTCAAACCAACGTCTGAACAAATTGCTAATGTATTGGAAAATGCTCAATAAAAGGTAGAAGGGGTGAGTCAATTTGGAAATAAAAACAGAACTTCCAGAAATTTTTTCAGAATTTGATGAAGCAAGACGACAAGGCTTTATTCAAGTCAAACAATTGAAAGAGAAAGGGATTCCTGTGATTGGCGTTTACTGTACTTTTATGCCAGAGGAACTTGTTTTAGCAGCGAATGCGGTTCAAATCAGTCTTTGTTCTACCTCAGATGAGACAATTGCGGCTGCAGAAGAAGATTTACCTAGAAATCTTTGTCCCTTGATTAAATCAAGTTACGGATTTGGTAAGACCGACAAGTGTCCTTTTTTCTATTTTTCTGATTTGGTTGTGGGTGAAACAACTTGTGATGGAAAGAAAAAAATGTATGAATATATGGAAGAATTTAAGTCCTTATATTTAATGCAATTACCAAATATGCGGAACTCAAAAGCGGCTTTTGACTTATGGAAAGATGAAATTATTCGCTTTAAAGAAAAATTAGAATCTTTTCTTAACGTGACGATTACTGAACAACAAATTCGTGAAGCGATTTGTATCAAAAATCAAGAACGAGAAGCTAGAAAAAACTTTTATGGCCTTGGAAAACTAAAACCTTCAATCATTGAAGGCTCTGAAATCTTTAAAGTGATGTATGGTACGAACTATACATTTGATAAAGTAGCTTTGATTCAAAAACTAAAAGACACTACACAACTGGTTTTAAAACAAGCTACTGAGTTAGACAAGTCGCAATTAGAACGGAAACCGCGTATTTTGATTACTGGATCACCAATGGGCGGCGTTACTGAAAAAGTCATTCGAGCAGTTGAAGAAAATGGTGGAATAATTGTTGGTTTTGAGAATTGTACCGTAGCAAAAGCGGTCGAACGATTAGTAGATGAAGAGAAAGAAGATGTTTACGAAGCGTTAGCTGAAAAATATATCGATATTGGTTGTGCTTGCATGGCAAATAATTCAAGTCGTTTTGAATTACTTGACCAAATGATTGATGAGTATGAAGTGGATGGTGTTTTAGATATGGTTTTACAGTCCTGTCATCCTTATTCAATCGAATCATTAAAAGTTAAACGGTTTTGCCAAGAAGAAAAAGAAGTTGCGTACCTTTATTTAGAAACAGATTATTCAACTGCCGATATTGAGCAAATCAATACACGTGTTACGGCTTTTATTGAGATGTTGGAGGAATAAGGAGATGAGAGTGATTGGTTTAGATAGTGGTTCAACAACAACAAAAGGCGTTCTTTTTGAGAAAGGTAAGCTGAAGTCGAAAAAAATCGTTTTGACTTTAGGAGATCCAAAAAAAGCAGCGGAAACGATTTTTACTGCGCTTGGGAGACAAGAAGATACGTATGTAGTTGCCACTGGTTACGGGCGTAGGTTATTAACTGCAGATAAAGTAGTGACGGAAATCACTTGCCATGCCAAAGGAGCTGTTTTTTTACACGAAAATATCCAATATATTGTTGATATCGGTGGACAAGATAGTAAAGTGATTCGTATTGACAAGTATAACAAAGTTGTTGATTTTAAGATGAATGATAAATGTGCAGCTGGTACAGGTCGTTTTGTTGAAGTATTGATGCGTACTTTGGGGGAAGATCTTACAAGAATTGATGACTTTGTTGCGGGAGCTACTCCAATTAAAATTAATAGTATGTGTACAGTTTTTGCGGAATCTGAGGTAGTTAGTTTGATTGGAAAAGGGGCAGAAAGAGCAGATATTGCTTTAGGTGTATTGCACTCTATTGCTAGTCGCATTAGCAATCAATTAAGACAAGTTAACTCAACTACTGGGTCAATCTTTTTTTCAGGTGGTTTATCTCATAGTGAAACTTTAGCAGAATTGATTTCAATGGATAGTAAAATGCCTGTTTACTATGATAAAGAATTTTCTCAATATGCTGGAGCAATTGGAGCTGCTAAGATTGGTTTACAAAGAAATAAATAAAATTATTTTTTTGCTAAAAAATAATTTTTAGTCTAACAATTTGTGTTATAATTATAGTGATAAAAAACTATATCTATAATAGAAATTGAGGTGTAAAGGAAAATGTATTCATTAGTAGTAAATGGTAAAACTGAAACCTGTAGTACAAATAAAAAATTGATGGATTTTTTGCGAGAGGATTTACATTTGACTGGAACAAAAGACGGCTGTAATCAGGGCTCTTGCGGTGCTTGTTCTGTGTTGATTAATGGAAGGGTTTCCAAAGCGTGTTTATTTAACTTGGAAAAGCTTGATGGAAAAGAAGTTGTTACGATTGAAGGCCTGGATCAAAGACAAAAAGATGTTTATGCCTATGCTTTCGCGAAAACAGGAGCGGTTCAATGTGGTTATTGTATACCAGGAATCGTGATTTCGGCACAAGGTTTGCTAAATAAAAAAGCGGAGCCGAGTGATGAAGAGGTTCGTAAAGCAATTAGAGGTAATATCTGTCGCTGTACTGGTTATGTAAAAATCATCGAAGCGATTCAATTAGCGGCTAAAATGTTTCGTGAAGAGTTGAGCATTCCGGAAGAACATTCGAATGGAAAACTTGGAGAAGATTTTAAACGAGTGGATGCGATTGAAAAAACCCTTGGTACCGGAATTTATGTGGATGATGTGACGATGGAAGGGTTACTTCATGCTTCAGCAGTTCGTAGCCAGTATCCACGAGCAAAAGTGATAAAAATTAATACGGCTAAAGCATTAGAGCATCCTGACTGTGTGGCAGTTTTGACGGCTAAAGATGTACCAGGAAATAATAAAATTGGTCATTTAGCATTTATTTCCGATTGGGATGTAATGATTCCAGAAGGAGAAATTACTCGTTATGTAGGTGATGCGATTGCCTTGCCTGTTTCTACAACGAAAGAATCTTTAGAAGAAATAAAAGAGTTAGTTGAAGTTGAATATGAAGAGTTGACACCACTATTAACTTGTGAAGAAGCAATGGCAGAAGGCGCTCCTTTAATTCATGAAAAAGGAAATATTTTGTCGCACGAACATCTTACGCGTGGAAATGCTGAAGAGCAATTAGCGGCATCGGCGCATGTAGTAACTCATCATTATTCTGTCCCGATTAATGAACATGCCTTTATGGAACCAGAATGTGCTATTGCGATGCCAGAAGGTGAAGATGGTATCTTGCTTTATAGTGGAGGGCAAAGTATTTATGATGAACAGCGTGAAGTTGCTCGCATGTTAGGCGTCGAACAAGAGAAAGTTCATGTTCAGTCTAAATTAGTTGGTGGCGGTTTTGGCGGAAAAGAAGACATGAGTGTGCAACACCATGCTTCTCTCGCTGCTTGGTGTTTACAGAAACCAGTCAAAGTATTATTAAGTCGTCAAGAAAGTTTAATGATTCATCCGAAGCGACATGGGATGGAAATGGACTTTACTACAGGGTGTGATGCTGAAGGCAATTTAACAGCTATGAAAGCTGTGATTTATTCTGATACAGGTGCTTATGCTTCGCTGGGTGGACCTGTTTTGCAACGTGCTTGTACTCATGCTGCTGGTCCATATAAATATCAAAATATTGATGTAGAAGGTTTCGCAGTGTATACAAATAATCCGCCAGCTGGTGCATTCCGTGGGTTTGGTGTTTGTCAAACCGCATTTGCGATCGAAAATAATCTGAACTTATTAGCTGAAAAAGTGGGCATTTCGCAATGGGAAATCCGCTATAAAAATGCGGTAGCACCAGGTGATTCATTGCCAAATGGACAGATAGTCTCTAATAATGCAGCTCTTAAAGAAACTTTATTAGCTGTAAAAGAAGCCTATGAAACTGCGGATGTAGCGGGAATTTCTTGTTTCTTTAAAAATAGTGGGATTGGAGTAGGATTATCTGATATTGGGCGTTGTATAGTTTCTGTGGAAAAAGGAAAAATACATGTGAGAACTAGTGCTGCTTGTATTGGTCAAGGCATGGCGACTGTAACGACACAAATTGCCTGTGAGACATTGAATTTACCACCAGAAATGATTATTGCTGAAGCACCAGATACTCGTCGAACACCTGATTCTGGGACAACGACTGCATCACGTCAATCGTTATTTACGGGAGAAGCTACTCGCAGAGCAGCGATGAAATTACGTTATGAGTTAGACATGGGTCGTCCACTAGCTGACTTAGAAGGTGAAGAATTTTATGGTGAATATTCAGCGATTACTGATCCTTTAATTAATGATAAGAAAAATCCTGTTAGTCATGCAGGATACGGCTATGCCTCTGAAGTTGCGATTTTAGATGGAAAAGGAAAAGTCGAAAAATTTGTCGCTGCTTATGATATGGGACAAGTCGTCAATCCTAAAGCGGCGGAAGGCCAAATCGAAGGCGGAATTGTGATGGGGATGGGCTATGCTCTGACCGAAAAATTTGCTATGGATCAAGGTTATGTAAAAGCGAAATATGCTACGTTAGGACTGTTAAATGCGGTTCAAGTCCCACCAATCGAAACAATTTTTGTGCAAGCTGACAATATCCATGATGGGTTAGCTTATGGAATCAAAGGAGTAGGAGAGCTAGCAACGATTCCAACTGCACCGGCTTTAGCAGGTGCTTATTATGCACTAGATGGCAAACTACGCCCGACATTACCAATGGAAGATACGTTTTATCAAAAAAAGAAAAAATAGTTATTTCTGATAGATAATCTCTCCTTGAACTAAATGTTATTCAAGCTAAATGTTATTTAGGACAAGGAGAATTAAGCTTTAATGTCACTTTTTATTTGTGATTAAGATTATTTTATTGCACTAAAATTGAAGAATTGCCAAGGATTTCAGTTGTTGCATAGTTTGCAATAACTGAAATTTGATTAATTACTAAGCTATTTTAATATATTTTGAAGGAAGAATGTTTTTGGCATACTTTATTTTAAATAAAATCCTCTAAAAAAAGGAGTTGTTTCTATGGTAAATGTTAGTGCGATTATTATGGCTTCTGGTACTTCAAAACGAATGGGTACCAATAAATTGTTGCTTGATTATCAAGGGAAAAATTTTCTGGATCATATATTAGATTTGACAAAAGAACTTGCTTTTTTTGAACGAATTTTGGTTATTTCTCCTGAAAATGTTGAAACAGTTTCGCTACCTAAAGGGGTTAAGTTGGTACTTAATCATGAGGCACATCTCGGTCAGAGCGCGAGTGTCCGTTTAGGCACTCAAGTTGCTTCTGGGGATGGGTATTTATATTTAACAGTGGATCAGCCAAGACTAAATGCTCCGCTATTTTCACCATTAGTTACAACTTATACTTCAGACAATATTGTTTTTCCTGTTACTAGTGATGGGAAGCCGAGCAGTCCAATTTATTTTGGGAAACGATTCCGAAATGAATTGCTTCAAGTTACTGGCGCTGCTGGAGGTCGGGAAGTCCGAAATAGACATCCAGAAACTTGGCGTCAAATAAAGATAAAGGAACCAGAGCGCTTGGTAGATATTGACACGCCAATTGCCTATCAAGAGTTGATAGCTAAAACTAAAAGAAAGTCAATGAGAGGGAAATCATGAAAAAGCCGATTTATTTAAATCATGCTGCTACTTCAAATCATAAATTCGAAGGAACGATTATTGAATTATGCGCGTATTTACAAGCAAATAACTCCTGTAATATGAACCGGAGTGTTAATGGAATTGAAGAACAACGAATGCTGTTTGAGGCACGTCAATCAATAGCTGATTTTTTTCATGCACCAGATCCTGCTCATGTAATTTTTACGTTAAATGCAACAATGTCTCTGAATATGGTTTTAAATGGTTTACTAAAATCAGGAGATCGTGTGTTGACAACAATGGTCGAACATAATGCTGTCAACCGGCCTTTACATTTACTAGAGAAAGAAAAAAAAGTTGCAGTAACTCGTTTAGTCTGTGCTAAAGATGGAAGTTTTGATCCAAAGCAAATTGAACAGGCGATAAAACCAGAAACAAAAGTATTGGTAATGACTCATGCTTCGAATGTTTTAGGAACGATATTACCTATCAAAAAAAGTTTTGAACAGGCTAAAAAATATGGACTAATCACTGTATTGGACAGCGCTCAAACCGCAGGAATATTGCCAATTGATTTACAGGCAATGTCAATTGATGTATTAACTTTTACTGGACATAAAAGCTTGATGGGAATCACTGGAATTGGCGGGTTCATTTTAGGTGACGGTGTTGAAGAGAAAATTGATCCTTGGTTGACTGGCGGAACCGGCAGTGCTTCGCAATCTTTTGAACAACCATCACTTTTACCAGATAAATTCGAAGCTGGAACGTTAAATATGTTGGGAATTATTAGTTTGAAAAGTTCGATTCAAGCGATTCAAGCGATTGGTTTAGAAAAAATCCTGAATCATGAACGTTTTTTGACGGCTAGATTTTTGACTGGACTAAAAAAATTACCAGTAAAAGTTTTAGGAACGCAAGATGCTGAAAAATCAGTTCCAGTCGTTTCAATCTTTGCGCCCCAGATAGATTCAGGCGAATTAGCTCAAGAATTAGCTGTTCGCTTTCAAATTATCACCAGAGCAGGCCTGCATTGTTCTCCATTAGCTCATGAAACTGCAGGTACACTAGAAACAGGAGCGGTTCGTTTTAGTTTTGGCTGGGAAACAACGGCAGAGGAAATCGACTATACTTTAGCTGCATTAGAAGAAATTTTGAGATTATAATGAAACGTAAAGGAGAATGTTAATGGAGTTTCTATCACAATGTACTTCAGGAGGTTGCGGAGCGAAAATTGGTCCCAATGAATTAGTTGGTTTTTTAACTAATTTACCAACATTTTCAGATGAACGTCTATTGGTAGGCTTTGATGGCTCTGATGATGCAGCTATCTATCAAGTATCAGAAGAAATAGCATTGATTTCAACAGTAGATTTTTTCTCACCAATGGTAGAAGATCCTAAAACTTTTGGTCGAATTGCTGCAGCGAATGCGATGAGCGATATTTATGCGATGGGAGGAGAGGTTCTTTTTGCCTTAAATCTAGTTTGTTTTCCTGAAAAAATGCCGAAAGAATTTTTAGCTGAGATGTTACTTGGTGGAGCGGAAAAACTAAAAGAAGCGCAAGCCTCCTTAGCAGGCGGACATTCCATCTATGATCATGAGCCAAAGTATGGCCTATCTGTAACAGGAAAAGTAGCTCCTAATAAAATCATTCATAATAATACGGCAAAAGTCGGAGATATCCTGATTTTAACTAAAGCATTGGGTGTTGGTTTAGTTCAAGCCGCAGTAAGAGGACAAGTGGCTACGACTATGGCAGAAAAAGCGGCAATTCAATCAATGGAACGTTTGAATAAGTATGCGGCAGAAAATATGCGTGATTTTTCCGTGCATGCTTGTACAGATGTCACTGGATTTGGCTTACTGGTCCATGCAAGTGAAATGGCAAATACGAAAGTTACTTTAGTAATCGATACGGATCAGTTACCGATTTTGCCAGAAGCTTATCGTTATGCAACCGAATTTTTAGCAACTGCCGCAGGACAGAGGAATCGTCAATTCATGGCAAATAAAATTGATTTATCAATGATTAAACCTGCTATGCAAGAGCTTTTATTTGATCCGCAAACTTCTGGCGGCTTATTAATTAGTGTTACAGCAGAGGAAGCGGAAGAATGTCTGAAAGCAATTCAAAAAGCGGATCCAGTTGCTATGATTATTGGTGAGGTTTGCGAAAGAACAAATAATCAGCCACTAATTATTCTATGAGAGAGAGGTAATCGGATGAAAAAGATTAATGCAATAGGAAAACCATGTCCAATTCCTGTAATTGAAGCCAAAAAAGCGATTCGTGAGCTTGAAATAATTGGCGGAATTATCGAAATTCAGATAGATAATGATGTTGCAGTTAAAAATATTGAAAAAATGGCTAGTGGTCTGGGGTTGAAAAGTAGCAATCAGCAACTGGATGACGAAACTTTTCAAGTTGAGCTTCAAGTACCAAAAAATTTCCGCGAATTTAAGTCTCAAGGAGATGATCGTGAATTAGTCATTGCTTTTGGAAAAAAAACAATGGGTGAAGGTGATCCATCCTTAAGTGAAATGTTGTTAAAAAGTTACATTTATTCATTAACTGAGTTAGATACACCACCAGAGCATTTACTATTTTTTAATAGTGGAGCGTTTCTAACGAATCAAGGTTCTGCTGCATTGAAAGATTTGAAAAGATTACAAGAAAAAGGAACACAAATTAGTACTTGTGGTGCGTGCCTTGATTTCTACCAAATCAAAGAAACGTTGGCGATTGGGGAAATAACCAATATGTTTGGAATCACCGAAGCTATGGCACAAGCCAAAAAAGTAATCAATTTATAAATGGGTGAGGTGTCCAAAATGGAATATCTTTTAACTTTTCAAAATACTCATTATGCGGTTCATAGTGAGAAAGTTTTACTTGAGCAACAGATTCCCGTTTCAGTGATGCCTCTGCCGACGAGTCTCGGTAATTTTTGCGGTATTTGTTTAAGATTGGAAGAAAGAGATTTTAACAAAGGAAGGGATTTGCTGATTAAGGAAAAAATACCAATCGAAGGGATATTTATGATTACAGAAGATAACGAAAGGAGAAACTATGTACCATGGAAAATTTGATTGATTGTTTCGGATTTCAGGACAAAGAAATCATTTCTTTGATTGGAAGTGGTGGTAAAACAAGCTTGATGTGGTATTTGGCAAACGCTTTTCGACAAGAATCGGTTTTGGTCAGCACCACTACTAAAATTGGTTATCCAAAGCAATCACTTTATGATTTTTTTTATGGTAAAAATTTTGAGCAGATTGGAATGGACGGTCAAGGAATAACTTTAGCTGGGATTTGTATAAATGACGGTAATAAATTAAGCGCACCCTCTGAAACCATTCAACAAGCCTTTCCACGCTTTGATAAGATTTTTTTGGAAGCTGATGGATCAAAGCAGTTGCCGCTTAAAGGCTGGGATACATTTGAACCAGTGGTACTTCCTGAAACAACAATCACAATTGGTATACTTCCGATTTCTGTTTTGGGAAGAGCAATCGATCAGACTAGTATTCATCGGTTGCCGCTTTTTTTAGAAGCTGTAGAAGCTCATCAAGGGGATATGATTCAAGAAAAAACACTAGCAGCAATTATTTCAAGTTCTAAAGGTCTTTGGGCCAAAAGTTGTGGGCAACAAATTTTATGTATCAACCAAGTGGAGACGCAAGTTCAATTAAAGCAGGCCAAAAAGATTGTCGAGTTATTACCTGCTAAAATAGTCAATCGTCTAACAAAAATAATAGCTTGTAGTGTTCATTTAGAAAAAGGAGTGGTTTTATGGGAAAAGTAGCAACAGCACTTTCAGAAATAATTGTTGCTGTTCGTGGAGGCGGAGATTTAGCAACCGGTGTCATTCAAAAACTTTATCATGCTGGCTTTAAGGTAATTATTTTAGAAACTGTACAACCTTTGGCCATAAGACGGACAGTTTCCCTATGCAATGCCGTTTTTCAAAAGGAACAGCAAGTTGAAGATATGAAAGCAGTCTTAATCACTTCTCCAAATGAATGCTCTTCTTGCTGGGAAAATGGTTTTCTGCCTATTTTAGTTGATCCAGAAGCTAGTTGTTTGGCTACTTTGAAGCCACTCGTACTTGTTGATGCAATTTTAGCGAAACGGAATTTAGGCACAGTAAAGGCGATGGCGCCAATTACCATTGCACTGGGCCCAGGCTTTACTGCTGCGAAAGATGTTGATGTTGTGATTGAAACGATGCGTGGTCATTACTTAGGTCGTCTTTATTTTAAAGGATCCGCGATTCCAAATACCGGAATTCCTGGTGAAATTGGCGGGAAAAGTGCAGAACGTGTGATTCACGCACCAAGTTCAGGTCAAGTCAAACATATTCAGGAAATCGGATCAGTCGTTAAAAAGGGAGACCTTCTATTTTATGTTGGTGACGAGCCTGTTTGCTCACCTTTAAATGGCGTTCTTCGTGGGTTGATTTCCGATCAAATTAAATGCAAAAAAGGATTGAAATGTGCAGATGTTGATCCAAGATCAGTTGAAGAAGTCGATATTTTGACGATTTCTGATAAAGCTCGGGCATTGGGAGGATCAGTTTTAGAGGCTATTTTTCAGGTAGGAATTCAAAAAAAATTATTATAGATAGTACGTAAAAAGGATTAATTTTATTGAAAAAAACGAATCTAAAAAATATTTTTTTTACCTAAAAAATATTGGTATAAAAAGTTGATTTATGGTATAGTATAAGTGAAGTTTTTACCTCTTTCTGTTCTCTGGAAAGAAAGCGTTTTAGTTCTTTTTTAACAACTATAAATGAATTACATATTTTTGCTATTTAAGTATAGAAGAAATGAAAGGGTTTACTATTACTTTTGTACTTTAAAATTAAATTATATAAAAATTGGAGGATGAGTAATATGGCTTTAGTAAAAATCGTTTATGCAAGTATGACAGGAAATACTGAAGAAATTTCAGAAATTTTAGAAAGTACAGTTCAAGAAGCTGGTTTCGATGTAGAAAGAGAAGAGTGTTCAGAAGTAGATGTGGACTTCTTTGATGATGCTGATGCCTGTGTTATTGCTACCTATACGTATGGTGATGGTGAGTTGCCATTTGAATTTGAAGATTTTTTTGATGAACTAGAAGAAAAAGACCTTGCTGGAAAAATTTTCGGCGTGGTTGGCTCAGGAGATCGTGAGTATGGGGATTTATTCTGTAAATCAGCACATGATTTTGTGGAAGCTTTAGAAAAATCAGGGGCTAAAAAAGTAGCCGAAACAGTAGAAATTGAAAACAATGCAGAAGACGAAGATGTTGAAGCGTTGAAAAAATTCGTCACTGAACTAACAGCTAATTTATAATCTTTGTAGATTCTATAAAGAAGGAAAGGTGAAAAAACCATTTATCAATGGTAAAACATATGTATAAAATAATTAAAAATGCGCAGCTTTCAGAAAATGAATTTGATTTTTGGATTGAAGCGCCTCGTATTGCGGCAAAAGCAGAACCAGGTCAGTTTGTTATTTTAAGAATGAATGAAGTTGGTGAGCGTATTCCTTTGACTATTGCTGATGTAGATTCAGAGAACGGATTTATTCGTCTAATTTTTCAAGTAATCGGGAAAACAACAGCGGCGTTATCTAAATTAAAAACTGGGGATGCTCTGATGGATCTCAGCGGCCCTCTTGGAATGCCAACTGAAATTGAAAATTATGGAACGGTAATGATTGTAGGCGGTGGTGTTGGAATTGCAGCGATTTTCCCAATTGTCAAAGGATTAAAAAAAGCGGGGAACCGAGTCATTACGATTCTTGGTGCCAAAACCGCAGATCTAGTTATTTTGCAAGAAGAATGTCGTCAATATTCAGATGAATTAATCATTACTACAGATGATGGTTCTTTAGGGATGAAAGGTCTAGTTACTGAAGCTATGGAGCAAGTAATTGCAAGAGAATCCGTTAATTGTAGTTGGGCAATTGGTCCAAGTATAATGATGAAATTTTGTACGTTAACAGCTTCTAAACATGATGTGCCGATTTTTGTTTCTTTAAACCCAATCATGATTGATGGAACTGGTATGTGTGGCGGTTGTCGAGTGACTATTGCCGATAGTATTAAATTTGCTTGCGTTGATGGTCCTGAGTTTAAAGGCACAGAAGTCGATTGGGATGAATTTATCAACCGAATGAAACAATATAAAGCAGAAGAAGAGACATGTTTAGCAGATTATGAAAAAGCGCAGGTGACAACGAATGGCTAGAAAAAGTAGAACAAAAACACCCATTGCAGAACAAAGTCCAGCAATTCGTAAAACGAATTTTGAAGAAGTTTGTCTAGGTTATACGTTAGAAGAAGGACAAGCAGAAGCCACTCGTTGTCTTCAATGTAAAAATGCGCCTTGTATTGCGAATTGTCCTGTAATGATTGATATTCCAGGATTTATCCTAGCAATCAAAGAAGGAAACATGCAAGAAGCAGCAGATGTTTTAGGTAAGTACAGTAATCTTCCAGCTATTTGTGGTCGCGTTTGTCCACAAGAAAAACAATGTGAAGAAGTTTGTAAATTAGGTATGGCGAAGAACTTCGAACCAGTTGCCATTGGGAAATTAGAACGTTTAGTTGCAGATTGGGCGCTAGAAAATCAAGATTTTTCATCCTTGGTGTCTAGTGATCGACCAACAATCGGTAAAATCGCTGTAATTGGTTCAGGACCTTCGGGTTTAACTGTTGCTGGCGATTTAGCAAAAATGAATTATGATGTTACGATTTTTGAAGCACTGCACGATGCTGGCGGTGTCTTAACCTATGGAATTCCTGAATTTCGATTGCCTAAAAGAATCGTGAAAAAAGAAATTGAGAGTATTGAAGCGCTCGGGGTAAAAATTGAAACGAATGTTGTAATTGGTAAAACGATTACAATGGATGAAATAATGACAGAGTTTGATGCTTGTTATATTTCTGTAGGTGCTGGTGCGCCAAACTTTATGGGAATTCCTGGAACATCCTTGAACGGTGTTTATTCCTCCAGCGAGTATTTAACGAGAATCAATTTAATGCACAGCTATGAATTTCCTAATTATGACACACCAATCAAACAATCTAAGAATGTTGTCGTCATCGGTGGAGGAAATGTGGCGATGGATGCTGCGCGTTCAGCGAAACGTATGGGTGCAGAAAATGTCAGTATTGTTTATCGACGTTCATTAGAAGAATTGCCTGCTCGAATTGAAGAATATCATCATTCTGTTGAAGAAGATATCAACTATCATTGGTTAACGAATCCAATTGAATATTTAAATAATGGAAACGGTGAATTGGCAGGTGTTAAATGTATACAAATGGAACTTGGTGAACCAGATGAATCTGGTCGACGGCGTCCTGTTCCAATTGAAAATAGTGAATTTATTATTGAAGCTGACACAGTGATTGAAGCCATTGGTCAAGGATCAAATAAAGTACTATTATCCACTTTCCCAGAACTTGAGCTAAATAAATGGGGGTATATTGAAGCGAATCCAAAAACAGGAGAAACATCGATTCCTGGTGTTTTTGCAGGTGGAGATATCGTGACTGGTGCTGCAACAGTTATTTTAGCAATGGGTGCGGGGAAAGTAGCTGCTGTTCAAATGGATAAATATGTTCAAGAAAATAAACAAATGTCTGTAACAACAAAAGTTTGATAAAGGATAAAAGGTGGAACAAATGAAAAAAACAAAAACAATGGATGGGAATACAGCGGCTGCCTATATTTCCTATGCTTTTACAGAAGTAGCAGCGATTTATCCAATTACACCTAGTTCGACTATGGCAGAATTAGTTGATGAGTGGGCTGAAAATGGACTGAAAAATATTTATGGTCAAAAAGTTCAAGTGATTGAAATGCAATCAGAAGCAGGCGCAGCAGGAGTGGTTCATGGCTCATTAAAAACGGGTGCTTTGACAACGACTTATACTGCTTCACAAGGTTTACTTTTAATGATTCCGAATATGTATAAAATTGCGGGAGAACTTTTACCAGCAGTCTTTCATGTTGCGGCTAGAGCAATCACAACAAGTGCTTTAAGTATTTTTGGTGATCATGGTGATGTGATGGCTGCGCGTCAAACCGGATTTTGTATGTTAGCAGAATCTAGTGTTCAAGAAGTCATGGATTTATCAGCGGTTGCACATCTAGCAAGTATTGAGGGAAGCATTCCGTTTGTAAACTTTTT
Source organism: Enterococcus sp. LJL99 (assembly GCF_054871725.1). Lineage (NCBI taxonomy): Bacteria > Bacillati > Bacillota > Bacilli > Lactobacillales > Enterococcaceae > Enterococcus > Enterococcus sp. LJL99. The sequence continues at coordinate 41,973 of NZ_JBTXLT010000009.1, read as the reverse complement.
TGATGGATTTAGAACCAGTCATGAACTACAAAAAATCGAAGTGTTGGATTATGACGATTTAAAAAACATGGTTGATCAAGAAGCGGTAGCTCGTTTTCGTCAGAGAGGGATGAATCCAAATCATCCAACTGTTTCAGGAACAGCTCAAAATCCAGATATTCACTTCCAACAAAGAGAAACAGTGAATGCAAATTATGAAGCGATGCCGATGATTGTACAAAAATATATGCAACAAATCAATGATTTAAGAGGAACAAACTATGATTTAACCGATTATTATGGAGCAGAAGATGCAACAGAAGTGATTATTTCGATGGGATCTGCTTCACCAGTTATTATGCAAACCGTGGATTATTTAAATGAACAGGGTCGAAAAGTTGGCTTCATCAATATTCATTTATATCGTCCATTTCCAAAAGAAAACTTATTATCAAAATTGCCAAAAACTGTTGAGAAAGTTGCCGTTTTGGACCGGACAAAAGAATCAGGATCGGATGGCGAACCATTGCTTTTAGATGTTCAAAGTGTTCTTTATCAACATGAAAATCGCCCAATTGTTATTGGCGGACGATATGGATTAGGGTCAAAAGATGTAACACCTAATCAAATTAAAGCTGTCTACGATCATTTATTATTACCGTTTACTGACTTGAAACAACGCTTTACAATTGGAATAGTTGATGATGTAACCTATCAGTCATTACCACAAGGAGAGGTTTTGGATTTAACAGCACCATCTACTTTCCAGGCAAAATTCTGGGGCTTTGGTTCAGATGGAACGGTGGGTGCCAATAAACAAGCAATTAAGATTATTGGTGATAATACTGATTTATATGCACAAGCTTACTTCAGTTATGATTCTAAAAAATCTGGAGGATTAACTGTCTCTCATTTGCGATTTGGAGAAGAGCCAATTACTTCGACTTATTTAGTAGAAAAAGCCGATTTTATTGCTTGTCACAATGCTTCTTATATTCATAAGTATGATCTGCTTAAAGGTTTGAAAGATGGTGGAGTTTTCCTACTAAATACAATTTGGGATAAAGAAAAAGTGTACCGCCTATTACCAGCAAACCTAAAAAAATATATCGCTGAACATAATATTCAATTTTATATAATTAATGCGGTAGAATTAGCTCGTGAAGTTGGCTTGGGGCGTCGAATTAATACCGTAATGTCAACTGCTTTCTTTGAAGTGACTGATTTAATGACGCGAGATCAATATTTACCTTTGTTAAAAGCTGAAGTTCAAAAAACATATGGTAAAAAATCAATGGAAATTGTTGAACGGAATTACAAGGCGATAGATGGAACATTTGCTTCCTTACAAAAAGTTGAAGTACCTGCTGAGTGGGCAACAATTAAGGTCGAGCCTGAAAAAATAGATTCGACATTGCCAGATTATGTTGCAAATATTCTGCAACCAATCAATCGTCAAGAAGGAAATGAGCTTACTGTTGGTGATTTAATCAATAATGGCATGAAAACTGGTGAAATGCCGATGGGAACGGCTGCGTTTGAAAAACGGGGAATTGCTTTAGAAGTCCCTGAATGGCAAATAGATAAATGTACAATGTGTAATGAATGTGCATTTGTTTGTCCTCATGCTGCGATTCGACCATTTTTGATTGATGAAAATGAAATGAAAGAAGCACCAGAAGGCTTTGTTGCAAGAGAAATGCGTGGGGCTGATGGCTTGATGTATCGTATTCAAGTTTCATTGGAAGATTGTACGGGTTGCGGACTATGTGTGCAAGCTTGTCCTGCAAAAGAAAAAGCTATCCTGATGAAACCTTATGAAGAGCAAAAAGAACAAGCAGTTAATTGGGCTTTTGCTATGACCTTGCAGCAGAAAGTAAATCCAGTTAAAAAATTGTCAGTCAAAGGCTCACAATTTAATCAACCATTAATGGAATTTTCTGGTGCCTGTGAAGGATGTGGTGAAACACCATATGTTAAGTTGATTACGCAATTATTTGGTGATCGCATGATGATTGCAAATGCAACAGGATGTTCATCGATTTGGGGCGGATCATCACCTGTTACGCCTTATACGACAAACGAATGTGGACAAGGACCCGCTTGGAGTAATTCCTTATTTGAAGATAATGCGGAATATGGCTATGGTATGTATATTGCAAATCAAACGAAACGACAATATGTTGCGGATCAGGTTCAAGAAGCTATTGATAAAAAATTGGGTTCAGAGGAACTTCAAGCACTACTTCAAGATTGGCTCGCTCACTATTCAGAAGGGGATGGAACTCAACAACGTGCGACAAAATTAGCCGCAGCGTTAAATGAGGAAGCTAAAAATGATCCTCTATTGCAAAAAATCTATCAACAAAGTGATCTTCTTGTCAAAACAAGTCAGTGGATTGTTGGTGGTGATGGCTGGGCTTATGATATTGGGTTTAGCGGAATTGATCATGTTTTAGCGAGTGGAGCTGATGTGAATATCTTTGTTATGGATAATGAAGTCTATGCAAATACTGGTGGACAAACTTCTAAAGCAACACCTGCTGCAGCTATTGCAAAATTCTCCGCAGGTGGAAAACAAACGTCCAAAAAAGATTTAGGAATGATTGCGATGACATATGGCAATGTCTATGTGGCTCAAATCGCTTTGGGCGCTAATTCAATGCAAACAATCAAAGCGATTGACGAGGCCGAACGTTATCCAGGGCCATCAATCATTATTGCATACGCACCATGTATTAATCATGGAATCAAGGGTGGTATGAGTGAAACATTAGCTTTGGCGAAAGAAGCAGTTACTTCAGGATACTGGCAATTGTATCGCTATAATCCATTGTTGATCGAAAAAGGTAAAGATCCGATGGTTATTGATTATAAGAAAGCAGACTTTACTAAAATGCGCGATTTCCTTGAAAAACAAACACGTTTCTCTGCACTGCATACAATCAAAGATGACCAAGAAATCGTTGAAGATTTGTTAACGAAAACTAAAGAAGATGCAGAAAATCGTTCGGGGAACTATGGAAATCTTGTTGGACAAATAAAAAAATAATCATTGAAAATAAACCGATTTTTTGACAAGTAAATAGAAAGTCAGTGCGTTACATTTTGCTTCTGAAACTAGTTGTAAAATGTAATGCATTTTTTATCATACTAGTGATTACCTGAATGTTATAGAGATGAAAATTTTTATAATTTAATTCAATCGGATTGTCGTAAGGCTTCAAGATTGAGATAAAATGAGTTTTACCTTTGTATCAACTATTAATTTTACTTTCTTGACTTCTAGTTGAATTTCAAAAAAAATACTAATAATAGCTATGAATTCCAAAATTTAGAAAAACAGTGTATAGTTTAACTAGAATAAATGAATTGAGGAGGAAATATGATGCATAAATTTTTTAAACATAAAAAAACAGGTAGAATTATCACAAATGACGAATACATGAGTGAAACATTAGATAATGTAGAAACAAATTCATTAGATATGGCAAAAACAGGGATGGATTTAAATACCGATGTCTTTGGTTCGAAAGATGATTATGAACCATATGAAGATGAAAGAGCAAAAGAAACTGAATAAAAATAGTTTTAAGACTCGAAAAAAGCTCTCTCAAATTTTATAATTTAAATAAGCTTTAAATCACAAGATTCATTTCAGAAATATTGTTGATTTAAAGCTTATTTTTTGAACACATCACATATAAATCTTAAATTTTTTTGTAATAGTCAAAAACTATCACACAATCTAATTTCAATATTGAAGCAAGATTTAAGCTTATTTTATTGACGTTCGTTTTATCAATTGATTATACTGAAAACTGTTACAATAATAAATGATTAAGCGATCCTTTAAATCAATTAATCAGCCTAGAAGGAGAGATTTGATGGAGAAAAAGTGGCTATTTGGCGCATTAGCAATTGCAGGGGTATTTTTGGCAAGTTGCGGGTCTAATGCTAATTCAGACAAAGAAGCAACAACAAAAGAAAAACAAGATAAAGAAACCTTTACTTATGTAATTGGATCAGATCCAACCTCAATGAATCCAATTAATGTTAGTGATCGTTGGGGATTAACAGCGACAAATATGATTTATTCTCCTTTGGTTCGAATTGAAGGCGATGGTTCCCAAAAAATGGAATTAGCCGAAAGTTTAGAACCTTCAGCAGATGGTAAATCATTAGTCGTTAAATTAAAAGAAGATGTTAAGTGGTCAGATGGAGAAGATTTTACAGCGGATGACGTTGTCTTCACCTATAATCAAAAAGCTAAAAAAGAGAATGGGAATGCTGATAGTTTATGGGTAGGTGATCAACCTATTACAGTCGAAAAAGTTGATGACTCAACTGTCAAATTTAACTTACCTTCTGTGAGTGCAGCGGCAATTAACAACATTGCAACTGAAACTTATATTATCCCAGAACATGTTTTTAAAGATGAACCTGACTTTTCAGCAAATGAGCTTAAAGCAGCTGCTGTAGGAACAGGTCCCTATAAATTAAAAGAGTATAAACGTGGCGAATATCTGCAATTTGAAGCCAATGATTCATATTATGGCGGTAAACCAAATGTTCCGAATGTTACGCTAAGAATTATCGGTAATGCAGATACAACTAAAGTAGCTTTGCAAAAAGGTGAAGTAGATGCTAGTTTTGTATTGCCAAACGATATTGAATCACTAGAAAAAGCTGGTTTAGATACGTATGAATATAGTGAAAATCGGGTTGGTTATCTAGGTCTTAATAACAATTCTGATGCATTAAAAGATACGAAAGTTCGTCAAGCAGTGCTTTATGCACTTGATAAGGACGAATTAAATAAAGCGGGTTACTTATCGGATAAGTATTATGAAAATGTTTATTCTATTTTACCGCCAGCAAATCCTTATGCAACAGATGACGTGGAAAAATATGAAACAAATGTTGATAAATCAAAAGAATTACTAAAAGAAGCTGGTGTCGATAACCTTAAGTTGAATTTAGCTTTTTCATCTGATGACCCTGTTCAAACAATCCAAGCAACCTTGATTCAACAACAACTTCAAAAAGCAGGAATCACAGTTGAATTAGCAGGTGGAGATGGATCAGCAATTTTCACTGAGTTGAAAAAAGCCGGTTCTACAAAATATGATCTTTTCATGGGTGGGTACATCATGGGGAATGATCCTGATTTGTATTCAAGCTTATTTGCTTCGGATGGTTCGGCAAATTATTTCCAATATAAGAGTGACGCAACTGACCAGTTATTTGATGAAGGGGCAGTTGAGTTAGATGAAGCAAAACGGAAAGAAATTTATGTTGATTTACAAAAACAAATCGCTGAGGATGCCGTTATTTATCCAATCGTAGATAATCGAAAAGTTTTAGCCGTAAATAAAGCGATTGGTAATGTTAAGGAAGCAGGATTAATCCCAATTTATACATTTGAAGACTTATCAAAAATAAAAATTAATTAGAAGCAGTAAATGGTATAAACGAATTGCTCTAAATTTACGTCATAATTAGATGATTCATTGTAATGACTAAACAAAAAATCGAACAATGCATTTTTGCATTGTTCGATTTTTGAGCAGTTAAAGGAAATATAGATTGAAAAGATTTTAATAAAGGAAGTGAACTGATTTTGGCTAAGTATATAATAAGACGGATCTTACAAGTAATTCCTTTATTATTCGTTGTTTCGTTTATTGTTTTTACTATGATTCAGTTAGCACCATATGATGCGATTGACGCAATTACCACACCAAATATGTCACAAGAAACAATTGATATTATCCGAGCTCGAAATGGCTTGGATCAACCTTTTTTCGTTCAATATATATTGTGGTTAAAACAAATTTTAAGTGGGAATTTTGGCTATTCACTTGTTAGTCAAAATAGTGTAGGAACTGAGTTAATGACTCGTATTCCAAATACGATTAAGTTAATTTTACCTGCATACATAACAGCTTTGGGATTAGCCATTGTTTTAGGTTTACTAGCGGGAGCCAATAAAGGGAAATTTTTGGATCGCTTGATTGATGGGATTTGTGCAATTGGGATATCTATGCCAACCTTTTGGTTTGCAATGATTTTGATTTATTTGTTTGGTTACAAATTGGATTTGTTACCAATCATTGGGATGCACACGATAGGAAAAGAAGGCTCATTCAGTGATTTTATGCAGCATTTTATTCTTCCTTATACCGTGTTAGTCGTTGCCTTTTTCCCAGATTTAACACGCTATGTTCGTTCTTCAACCATGCTTCAATTATCAGAAGACTATGTTATGGTGCAAAAATCGTTTGGAGCTACCAAAAAAGAAATTTTCTTTCGACATGTTAGTAAAAATGTTCTATTACCAATTGTAACTCAAATTGGATTAGCATTACCGATGCTGGTTACTGGGGCGATTATTACTGAAAGTATTTTTGCTTGGCCAGGAATTGGTCCCTATTTATTATCTGCAACGAAAAGTTTAGACTATCCTGTGATCATGGCAGTGATGCTACTATCTTCAACTTTAGTTATTTTAGGTAATTTATTGTCGGATATTTTGTACACATTAGTTGATCCACGAATCAAACAGGGAGGTGCAAAATGAAGCAAAGTCAAAAATGGCGCAAAATCTTGCGTCGTCAACCTCACTATTGGATCGCAATTGTTTTCTTGAGTGTGCTAATTCTATTAGCGCTTCTAGCTCCTTTGATTCCTATTGATCCAAATCAAACAGATGTGGCTAATATGTCAGCAGGTCCTAGTTTAAAACATATTTTTGGGACGGATGAAATTGGTCGTGATTACTTTATTCGTGTTTTATATGGTGGACGTATTTCGTTACTTGTTGGCTTTTTAGCGATGTTGGCTTCTACAACAATTGGTACACTAGTTGGTTTGATTTCAGGCTATTTTGGTGGTTGGATTGATAATCTTTTAATGCGTTTTGTTGATGTTTTGTCATCCATTCCATGGTTAGTTTTAGTTATTGTATTGAGTGTCCTATTGAAACCAGGACTTGTGACCATTATTTTTGTGATTGGGTGTTTTTCTTGGATGCCGATTGCTCGATTAATACGTGCAGAAACGTTATCTGCTAAAGAACGAGAATATGTTATTTACGCCAAATTTATTGGACAAACGAATACGCGCATCATTCGACGTCATATTTTCCCAGCTGTTTTATCCACGTTAATTGTTGCAGCTACCGGAAGTATTTCAGGAGCTATCATGACTGAATCTGCGTTGAGTTTTTTAGGGATCGGTATTCAACCACCTGTGGCTTCTTGGGGAAGTTTATTGCAAAATGCGCAGAGTAGTTTGCAGCAAGCTCCTTATATGGCTATTTTACCAGGCTTGTTTATTATTTTGACCGTATACTCGTTTAATACATTAGGTAATTTTTTACGAGAAGTTATCTTAGTGGAGGATTAATATGAAAGAGACACTATTAAGCATTGATCAGCTAAATGTACGCTTTGAGCAAAAAGATGCTCCAGCCCAAGAAATCATCCATACGATTGATTTAGTCATACCAAAAGGTGAAATTGTCGGAATCGTTGGTGAATCTGGAAGTGGTAAGAGCATTTCAATGAAAGCGATTATGAATATTTTACCAGAAAATGCCGTATTTGCTTATGAAAGTTTTAAATTTGAGGAAGAAGAACTTGCTCCAAATGGACAGAAACAAATACCAGCAGCAATGATTTTTCAAGATCCAATGACTGCATTGAATCCGTTGCGCACAATTGGGTATCATTTGATTGAAGTGATTCAACGTAGAGAAAAACAGTCAAAAAAACAAGCCGAATTATTAGCAATCGCTGAACTAAAAAAAGTCGGCATTGCTTTGCCAGAAAAAAGAATGTCACAGTATCCACATGAATTATCTGGTGGTATGAGGCAACGTATTATGATTGCAATGGCCTTGTTAGCAAAGCCAAAGTTATTGATCGCTGATGAACCGACGACAGCGCTTGACGTGACTATCCAAGCACAGATTTTACAATTAATTCGTCAATTACAAAAAGAAGAAGAACTATCTGTTATTTTAGTAACACATGATTTTGGGATTGTGGCAGGAATGTGTCAAAGTATCAAAGTGATGTATGATGGAAAAATTGTTGAAGAAGGAACGACGGATGAAATTTTCTATACGCCAGAACATCCATATACAAAGGAATTACTTAAGGCAATTCCAACAGGAGTAAAAGGAGAACGGTTATATTCATTGGCGCAGCAATCCTTTACCGAACAATTAAATGAGAACAACCAAATGGTTAATCTAACAGAAACACATCGCGTTTTGAAGAGGAGTGTCAGTTATGAGTGAATTAGTCAAAGTAAACAATGTGAAAAAGTACTTCACAGTTAAAAATTCATTCGGTCAAATAGAAGCAGTCGTCAAAGCCGTTGACGATGTGACATTTACTATTCGTAAAGGCGAAACACTTGGGTTGGTTGGAGAATCTGGAAGTGGAAAAACGACATTAGGCCGAAGTATTTTACAACTAGAAACAATCGATGAGGGGCAAATTTATTTTGATAATCAACCTTTGACTCATCTATCAAAAAAAGAACGACAAGAAATACAGCGGCGAATGCAAATTATTTTTCAAGATCCCTATTCTTCTTTAAATCCAAGATTGACTGCTTTGGAACAAGTGTTAGAACCTTTGAGTTTGATATACCCAAAAGATGAAGCAACGAAAAAAGCAAAAGCAATATTGACACAAGTTGGTTTGACAGATGAGGCAATTCATAAGTATCCACGTGCGTTTAGTGGTGGACAAAGACAGCGGATCGGGATTGCTCGTGCTGTAGCAGTCAATCCAGAGTTTATCCTTTGTGATGAACCGATTTCAGCTTTAGATGTGTCAATTCAAGCCCAAATTATCAATTTGTTGATTGATCTACAAAAAGAACGTTCATTAACGTACCTGTTTATTTCTCATGATCTTTCAATGGTTCGTTATATTTCAGATCGTATCGCTGTGATGTATTTAGGCAAGCTAGTTGAACTAGGACCAACCGAACAAATTTTTAATAATCCTCAACATGCATATACGAAACGTTTACTGGCCGCTATCCCGATTGCCGATCCAGTAAAAGCAAGAAAAGCACTTAGTAATGAAAATTTTGAGTCAGTAACACCTATTGATATCACCAATGAAACTGAATGGGTGGAAATAGAACCAGATCATTTTGTCGCAAAGGAGAGTAAAAAACATGAGTGAGAATCAAATCGAGTTGATCCAAGGAGAAAAAGGAATGGAATTACCAGTAGCTACAGGAAACTGGGTATTATTAAGGGATTATGGTTATTCCCCAGTCCAAAGTTTAGTGGCTGCTGTCGGAGCTTGCGGTGCTTATGTTTATCAGTCAATATTAACAAATTCAAAGATTGATTATACATTTGAACGAGTGCAAATCAATTATGAACGAGATGAAGAACGAAAAAGTGAACCAGTCAAAAAAATATCCCTTACTTTTGATGTTCATGTGGCGCCAGAACAACAGGAAAGAGCAGTTAGAGCGTTGAAACTTATTGCCGTAAATTGCCCAGTGATTCAATCGTTAGATCCTTCGATTGAAGTACTTGAGAAAGTAGAATTTATTTAAATCGTACTTGGCAAAATAGAAATAAAAAAATCTTGTAAACACTCTTTTGGAGTAACTACAAGATTTTTTTGTTTATCGTTAAATGAAAAGAAGATTGAACCAGAATTGGTTAACTATCCTTATAAAGCAAGCTAGATAAAACATCAGCTAAATATTCTAGAGAATATTCCCCATAACGAAATGAATTAGAGTGACCAAATTGATAAATTAAGTCGAATTCGTGATCAGAATCTTCGTAAAATTCTTGCGTAAATAAAATAAGTTTTGCTTGCTTGTTTTTTAATTCTTCAATTTTTTTTCGATGAACACGAAGATAGCTATTATTCAAAATAAAGAAAATCGCACAGGTAGAACGATTCACCAGTTTTAAAAATTCTAGTTGTGCTTCTGGATCATAAAAAATAAAAGCTGGAATTGAATTTGAAATTAAATCCTTTTGAAAACGAGCAAAATGAGCAATATTTTCTGGTGTTCCTAGAAAAATAGTATTCTTTGAACGCTTGATCGTTTCAATCACAGTATTTAATAGCCCGATATCAAGTGAATTATAGGTTGTTTCAAGATTTTGAATCGCTTCCATCTTTGCTTTTTCTAATACATCGACATTACTAAAGTTTTCATGATCGCTTTTTCTTTTAAGCTGAGCTAATTCAACGGAACGATAAAAATTATAATTAAAGTCTTGATAATCAACAAATCCTAATTTCCTGACAAATCTACTGATTGTAGATTGTGATACGTGACAAATATCGGCTAATTCGCTGATTGAAATGGGACGATTGATTTCAGAACGATTAATCAGTTCAACTATAATTGAAAAGTCACTCTTATTGGAAAAAGTAATATTAAAATGATTGATCATCCTTAAAAAAATGTAGTACGTTTTTTCTGAACTTTTCATAAAATTCCCTCCTATATAGTCGTAGTATATCAGTATTTTAATAAACATGAAATTTACTTTCACAACATGAAAGTGAATTTCATGTTATGTTCTTGATAGTGTAAGGGCTATCAATTACTATCTAGGAGTAGATTAAACAAACAGATAATTTACAAAAAACAAAATAGAAGGGAAATATTTATGAATAATTTCAATGGATTTATTGAAAAAAATGTCGTTCCAACAATGGGGAAAATCGAAAATAATATTGTCTTAAAATCGATTACGCATGGAATGATGGCAACTATGCCATTATCATTAGGGACGAGTATTGTAGCCATTATTGCTAATTTTCCAAACAAAATTTGGACGACGTGGCTGGCTGAAACTGGTCTTGCTGAACATGCGGCTGCAGTGATAAGTGGTTCAACGACTATTATTGCATTATATTTAGCTTTTATCATTGGATTTTATCATGCTAAAGCTAGAAATGCAGATGGAATGACAGCTGGAGTTTTATCTTTAGCCGCATTTCTAATATTGATGCCGCAAACAATTGTTGCTACTGATGGAACGGTGGTTGATGGTTATGCTCGTACTTATTTAGGCGCTTCAGGTGTCTTTGTTTCGATCATTTCTGGGATCTTGATTTCAGGTATTTATGTTTTCTTAAAGAAAAAAAACTTATCTCTAAAACTACCTGATAGTGTTCCTGAAATGGTAAATCAATCGTTAAGTCCAACGTTTATTGCAATGATTATTTTTATTATTATTTTTGCTGTAAGAGTTCTTTTTGGCTTTACTTCTTATGGGAACGCCTTCGATGCCATCAATCAAATTATTGGTGCGCCGGTTATGAAATTTGGTGCAACGCCAACTGCCTTGATTACACTCTATGCCTTAGTAAATTTATTCTGGACATTCGGAATTCATCCAAGTGCATTAACGTCGTTTTACACTCCTGTGTTACTTGCAGTAATTACAGGAAATATTGAAGCTTTCCAATCAAATCAAGCATTACCGTATTTATCAATGATTGTTATTTATCAATTCATCATGTTAGGTGGAACTGGATCGACATTAGGTCTGGTTATCAATATGCTGCTTTTTGGAAAATCCAATCAATTTAAAATGCTAGGTAAATTAACCATCATTCCTAACTTATTTAACATTAATGAACCTGTTATTTTTGGAACGCCGATTGTATACAACCCAGTCTTTATGCTACCAATGACTTTAGTGCCAGTCGTTAATGGAATTATTGGATTACTATTGACTAAAGCTGGTTGGTTTGCAGCGTATAATCCAACAATCAAAGTTCCTTGGACTATGCCAGCGCCAATTATTCAATTTTTACAAACCGGTTGGTTAGCTGCCTTAGCTGCTTTCATCGTAATTATAGTAGATGCTTTATTGTATTTCCCATTCTTTAAAATTGCTGATAAAATTGCGCTTCAAAACGAAAATGAAAATAAAGAAACAGTTCAATAGAAAAAATATAATTAATAGAAATAAATGCTAGAAAATGTTGGCAAACGTTTGAGAGATTTGCTTGACTGGAAATCAAAAAAGATAACCTATAAATGAAGCGTTTCTAATACTTTCTAGTATATTTGGAAGGGAATCTAATGAATAATTTACCGAAAGAATTTTTGTGGGGTGGAGCGACTTCCGCAAATCAAATTGAAGGTGCTTATAATCTTGATGGAAAAGGAGTAAGCACAGCTGATGTTGGAACAGCAGGAAACCGAGAAATCCGACGAAAATATACGGAAGGTATTTTAGCTGATACCTTTTATCCAACACATGAAGCAATTGATTACTATCATCATTTTAAAGAAGATATCGCTTTGTTTGCTGAAATGGGTTTTAAATGTTATCGCTTTTCGATAGCATGGACTAGAATTTTTCCTACAGGTGAAGAAACGGAACCCAATAAAAAAGGATTAGCTTTTTATGATGAGGTAATTGATTGTTGCTTAGAGAATGGTATCGAACCAGTGGTTACTCTTTCGCATTATGAAATGCCCTATCATTTATCTGAAAAATACAATGGTTGGGCAAGTAGAGCAGTAATTGATTATTTTGTGAAGTTTTGTGAAGTCGTATTGACTCGCTATTCAGAACGTGTAAAGTATTGGATGACGTTTAATGAAATAAATGTTCTTGCTCAAATGCCTTTTATTGCAGGTGGAATTCGTATTCTTGAAAATCAGAATAAGGAACAAATCATCTATCAGGCAGCGCATCATCAATTTGTTGCTAGTGCAAAAGTTGTTCAACTGGGGCATCAAGTCAATAAAAAGATGAAAATTGGTTCAATGCTTTTGTATCCACTGACCTATGCAAATTCTAGTAATCCAGAAGATGTACTCATTGCGAATCAGAAAATGAATAAAAATTACTTCTTTTCAGATGTTCAAGCAAGAGGCTATTATCCAAGCTTTATGACAAGATACTTTAATAAACATAACATCAATATTGAGATGGAAGCTGACGATGAACAGGTTTTAAAAGCGGGGACAGTTGATTTTATTGGATTCAGTTATTACATGTCACTAGTTGCTGCAGCAGAATCTACAGGAGAAAAATCTGGCGGTAATATGGTCAGAGGGTTGAAAAATGCGTATTTAGAATCTAGTGAATGGGGCTGGCAAATTGATGCGACTGGTTTGAGAATTACGTTAAATAATCTTTATGACCGCTATCAAATTCCCCTTTTTGTGGTTGAAAATGGGTTAGGTGCTCAAGATGTATTTGAAAATGAGACAGTTGATGATGTATACCGCATTGATTATTTAAGACGACATATAGAAGCAATCAAAGCTGCTATTTTGGAAGATGGTGTTGACTGTATGGGTTATACGGCTTGGGGCTGTATCGATCTAGTTAGTGTCGGGACTGGAGAAATGGATAAACGCTATGGCTTTATCTACGTCGATCGAGACAATCAAGGAAATGGGACTTTAAAACGATATAAAAAAAGATCGTTTCACTGGTATCAAGAAGTGATTGCTTCAAATGGAGCGAATTTGTAATACAAAATAACCTGCATAAATAGCAAAAAAGCTAGCAAATTTAAAATTTAGCTGCGATTTATTAATCGTTAAAAAGATTCTGATAGATGATAATTTCGAGTTTTTTCGAAGTTATCATCTATTTTTTAGTTTGTCTATATTTAAGTTTTTATTTACCCTTTAAAATGAAAAAATATAAGAGTAAAATAATCATTGTTTTTATTGATAATAGTGATATTATTCTTTGTCAGAAGACCCCTGAGCTAATGTTCGTTATTATTACAAAATAATGAGATTAACTTATTGTTTTACTGGTTTTTATTTTTATTTCCGAATATTAACATTGGGTTGGTAAAAAACATATTGAAAAATAATGGACTTATGAGTATACTGAATTAGTGGAAAAACGAACGAGGAGTGTATAAATGAACAAGAATGTTCCGTATTTGATCGTAGCACCAGGGATAATCTTATTATTATTTTTCTTAATGATCCCATTGGTAACCAGTATTTTACCAACAATTTTTACAGATCAAGGAGTTACTTTAAGCAATTATTTTGATTTTTTTAAAGATAGTTATAATCTATCGATTTTCTGGCGAACTATTAGAGTTTCAGTGATTGTTACAGTTATTTCAATTATTTTAGGAATTCCAACTGCCTATTTTATTGCTGGCGTTAGCAAAAAATGGCGCGGCATTTTAATGGCGATGACATTATTTCCCTTATTGACTAATTCTGTAATCCGTAGTTTTGCTTGGATTAATATTCTTGGAAAAACAGGTGTGATTAATTCACTATTAATGAAAACAGGTTTGATTTCCGAACCATTGAATTTACTTTATACAGAATTTGCGATTATTATTGGTTCCGTCTATTTGTTTTTACCAACGATGATTATGACTTTAGTCGGTGTAATGGAAAATATCGAAGGTGAAATGTTAGAGGCGGCAGAAACATTAGGCGCAAGTCCTTTGACCGCTTTTCGTAAAGTAGTTTTACCGTTGTCTATCCCAGGAACCATTGTAGGAAGTATCCTTGTTTTTACTGGAACGTTAACAGCTTATACGACTCCACAATTATTAGGTGGCAATCAAAAAATGATGATGTCAACTTTCCTATATCAAAAAGCAAACACATTAGGCGATTGGAATGCCGCTAGTGTACTAGCGTTAATCATGATTATTGTCACATTAATTGTGATGCAACTTTTAAATGTATTAGCTAAAAAAGTGGATCGGAGGGAAGCTGCCCATGCGTAAACAAAAAGGGATGTCGTTCATTGCAATTTTAGTTTTCTTGTTTTTATTTTTACCCTTATGCTTAATCGTAGTTACTTCATTTGGGACTGCTGCAGCGATTCAATTTCCAATCAAAGGATTTACGTTGGATTGGTATGCGAAAGCCTTACAATCAGATACGTTTATGAGTAGTTTTAAGTTGAGTTTGATTATTGGCGTTTTAGCAACTGTTTTGGCTTTAATTGTGGGAATTCCCGCTTCTTATGCATTAGCAAGATATTCAGTTAGAGGTCGAAATTTCATTAAAAGTTTCTTTTTATCTCCGACTGTTATTCCCGGTATTGTTGTTGGGTATACCTTATTTCAATATATTGTGATTAAATTGGGATTGCCAATTTTTCAAGGGTTATTGATGGGACATTTCTTAATCAGCCTACCTTATATTATTCGAGTGGTTGGTTCTAGTATGGAGCAGTTAGATTACTCAATGGAAGAAGTCGCTTGGACGTTGGGTTGCACTCGAATGCGTGCGTTTATTCAAATCGTTTTGCCAAATGTTTCATCTGGAATTTTTGCGGCGTTTATGTTGGCATTTGTTAATTCATTTAATAATGTTCCGGTTTCAATGTTTTTATCTGGACCAGGGGTGACAATGCTGCCAACTTCATTATTGAGTTATATGGAATATAATTACGATCCAACTGTATCAGCAATTTCGGTTATGTTGATGTTATTGACAATGGGCTTAATGTTTTTGATAGAAAAAACTTTAGGATTAGCCTCAATTGCTTGATTAATAAAAAAAATAGCTATTAGATGCAACTTAGAAAGAGGAGAATGTTTTGACTTTTGTTGATTTAAAGGATATACGCGTCAGTTATGACGGAAAACAAGATATTTTAAAAGATTTAAGCATTTCAATGGAAAAAGGAGAGTTAGTTTCTCTTTTAGGACCAAGTGGCTGTGGGAAAACAACAACGTTACGAGTGATTGCTGGGTTGATTAAACCAAACGATGGCACATTTGAATTAGATCAAGACGATTTAACAAAAGTTCCTGTGCATAAACGAAATTTTGGGATGGTATTTCAAAGTTATGCGCTATTTCCTCATTTGACGATTGCCGAAAATGTTGCTTTTGGATTGAAGCTTAGAAAAGAATCAAAAGCGACTATGAAAGAAAAAGTGGCAAAAATGCTAGAAGTCTGTGGACTGGAAAATTTAGGGGATCGCTATCCAAAACAACTTTCTGGTGGTCAAAGACAACGTGTGGCGCTAGCACGAGCGTTAATTATTGAACCGAAATTACTTTTATTGGACGAACCATTGAGTAATTTAGATGCAAAATTAAGAGTTGCAATGCGTATCGAAATTAAACGAATTCAACAACAATTAGGAATTACGACGGTTTTTGTTACTCATGACCAAGAAGAATGCTTTTCGATTTCGGATAAAGTTGCAGTCATGAATAATGGCGTCATTGAGCAGTATGATTCACCTGAAACGATTTATCGTCTGCCAAAAACAAAATTTGTCGCCCAGTTCATTGGCTTCGAAAACTTCTTTGAAGTAGAAAAACAAGGAGAAGGGCAATACATTAGTGCAAGTGGTCAATATTTCAAAACAACGAATCCTCAACCTGAAACAAATCAGCTGGTTGCAACGATTCGCCCAGAGGATATTGAAATTGTTCAGACCATTTCTGATACAACAGTGAGTGGAAAAGTCATTGTTCGAACATTTTTAGGGAAAAGTTATCAATACGAAGTAACGACCTCTTTGGGTACTTTATTGGTCAATGGAACGAGTGAACAGATTTATGAAACAGGTGACGCCATTCAATTGTCGTTTCCCGCAGATAAACTAGTTATTTTAGAAAAATAAAAATAGATGAAGGAGGAACTAAAAAGATGAAAAAGAAAGTAATGATCGGTGTATTAGCAGCAACGACACTTTTAATGGCAGCATGTGGCAATAGTGAGGCAGATACAAAAAGTGACACGAAAAAAGGTAGCGAAGCGCTTGTCGTATCAACATTTGGTTTAAGTGAAGATATTGTAAAAAAAGATATTATCGCACCTTTTGAAAAAGCAAATGATGCAAAAGTGACATTAGAAGTTGGGAATAGCGCTGATCGTTATACAAAATTGTTGAATAATCCCAATACTGGTATTGACGTAATCGAATTAGCCCAAGCAAATGCAACTCAAGGGAATGAAGAAGGTCTTTTTGAAGAAATCACTGAAAAAGAAGTGCCAAATATCAAAGATTTAACGACAGGTGCTAAAGAAGTTTATGATAGTGGAGCTGGCGTACCGATTGCTGTTAACAGTATCGGAATTGTTTACAATAAAGAAAAATTAGGAAAAGAAATTACTAGTTGGGATGATTTATGGTCAGAAGACTTAAAAGGTAAAATTTCAGTTCCCGATATTTCTACCACAGCAGGTCCATTAATGCTTTATGTTGCGAGCGACCATGCGGGTGTGGATATTACTACGGATAAAGGAGAAGCTGCTTTTGGAGCGATGAAAGAATTGAAACCGAATGTTGTTAAAACATATTCTAAATCATCTGACTTAGCGAATATGTTCCAGTCTGGTGAAATCGAAGTTGCAGTTGTAGCTGATTTTGCGGTTGATATTATTCAAGTAGCTTCTGAAGATGCAGTCTATGTGGTGCCTGAAAGTGGAACATATGCCAACTACAATACCATCAACGTACCGAAAAATGCTAAAAATAAAGAATTAGCCTATAAATTTGTTAATGATCGAATTAGTGAAGAATCGCAAAAAACAAAAGCTATTTCATTGAACGAAGGACCAACGAACAGCAAAGTAAAACTAGATGAAGAACAAGCGAAAAACAAAACCTATGGAGCGGTTGCTGAACGTGCGAAAACAGTTGATTTTGTTTTCATTAATGAAAATATGTCTGATTGGGTCGATCAATGGAATCGCACCATGAATCAGTAAACAACGAAATAGAGAAAGGCGATAAGTATGAATGTAGATATGATTATCAAAAATGTTTGGGTTTTTCAAACAGCAACGCAAACATTTGTTAAAAGGAATGTCTCAATTAATAATGGGAAATTTTACTATATCAGTGAGTCAGAGCTAAAAAACTTAACGCCAAAAACAATCATCAAAGCCGAGAATCAGTACATGATTCCCGGCTTGATTGATGTTCATATGCATATTGAAAGTTCAATGACGACACCAACAATTTTTTCAAAAGCAGTTCTGCGTTATGGTGTAACGACGATTGTGGCTGATGCACATGAGATGGCAAATGTTTTTGGTTTAGAGGGCTTAGATGAGTTTATGAAGGCTAAAACAGAATTAGATATATTTCATGCAATTCCTTCATCAGTTCCATCTACTACACCAGAATTAGAAACAACAGGTGGAGTTATTGGGCTCGCTGAAGTCAAAGAATTGCTGAAAGAACCAAGAGTTGTTTGTTTAGGGGAAGCCATGAATTTTAAAGGTATTGCGTATGAACCGGATTCTTTGATTCGCCAAATTATTGATTTATGCAAAAAAGAACGTCCAACAATGCCATTAGAAGGTCATTGCCCCAAAATAACTGGCGAAGAATTAGCCGCATTCCTTTCTAGCGGCATTACTTCAGATCACACGCACCAATTTCCTGATTCCTTAAAAGAGCGAATCGAAGCAGGTGTCTTTATTCAATTTCAAAATAAATCGATTACGCCAGAGAATATGCAAGTAATCATTGAAAATAAATGGGTTGAAAAAGCAAGTATTATTACAGATGATGTTATGGCAGATGATTTATTACAAGGTCATTTAAATGAGAATTTAAAAAAAGCAGTTAACGCTGGTTTGCCAATTGAACAAGCCATTTACATGACAACTGCAACGCCAGCTAAACGAATGGGTTTTCATGATCGAGGAGAAATAGCTCCAGGTCGAATTGCGGATTTTATTTTACTTAATGATCTTGAGTCTTTTGAAATTGATTCTGTATATAAAGCTGGAAATCAAGTGTATCAACAAGGCGAAGCCATTGCTTATCCAGACGTTATTGAACAATTTCCTGAAAAATATAAGCATTCAGTTCATTGCCAAAAACTGACTTTAGAACAATTAGAACTAAAAGTTGATACAGACAAAGATGTTGTTCGTTGCAATGTAATCCAAAAACAAGAAATTGGAACTTTTACTGAACGAATTACTAAAGAAATTCCAGTAAAAGACGGGATTTTGCAATGGCAAGAAGCCGATTGTGCTTTATTGCTTGTGATGGAACGCTATGGCAAAAATGGCAATATTGCTTTTGCTCTAATGGATCAACCGGTTACTGAAAAAGGTGCTATTGCAACGACTTGGGCGCATGATCACCATAATGTAATGGTTATGGGAAATACGAGTGAAGATATTGTTTGTGCTCAAAATGAACTTTTAGCTATGCAAGGAGGCTATATTGTTGTTTCAAATGGGAAAGTAACAGGGAAATGTCCATTACCAATCGGGGGCATTTTATCACAAGCTCCTATTGAAGAGTTAGGAAATGCATTGAAAGAAGTTCGTTCAAGTATGCAAGCATTAGGGTATAAAAACGGCAATGAAATCATGTCATTTTCTACCTTATCATTGCCTGTATCACCGGCAATTAAAGTGACAGATCGAGGCATGATGGATACGAAGACTCAAGAATTTTATCCTTTGATTTTTCCAGAAGATGGAGTGTTGATAAATGCGAACGCTAATTAAAAATGTTCATGTGTTGACCATGGATGATGAGTTTAATGAAATTAAGGATGGTTTTGTACTAATCGATGAGGAAGCGATTGCTAAGATTGGACCCATTGGTGAAATTGAAAAAATTTCAGGAACCATTGATCGAGTAGTCGATGGCAAAAAAGGGCTGTTGATACCTGGAATGGTTAATACTCATACGCATACTGGAATGATTCCATTTCGTTCTTTAGGAGATGATGTACCCGATCGTTTGCGTCGTTTTTTATTTCCTTTAGAACAATTTATGACGAAAGACTTAGTCAAAGCTAGTAGTAAGTACGCAATTAGTGAAATGCTGTTAAGTGGTGTCACGACATTTTGTGATATGTATTATTTTGAAGAGGAAGTAGCACAAAGCTGTAAAGAAATGGGCATTCGTGCCTTGGTTGGGGAAACAATTATCGATATGCCAACTTGTGATAGTCCTGAACCTTCTGGTGGCTATGAATATTGTGAAAAATTCTTAGCTCGTTGGCAAAATAATCCGTTAATCACACCGATTATTGCGCCTCATGCACCAAACACGAATCGTCCAGAAATATTAAAAGACATCGTTAAATTAAGCAAAAAATATAATGCACCAATCACGATGCATGTTTCAGAAATGACCTATGAAGTTGCAGAATTTCAAGAAAAATATCATCAAACACCGATTGAATTCTTAAACAATCTTGGCTTTTTTGAACGAGAATTTATTTTAGCTCATTGTATTTTAGTGACTGAAAATGATTTAGCAATTTTAGCGAATTCTGATGGCAACGGGCGTGTAGCTCATTGTATTGGAGCGAATACGAAATCTGCTAAAGGAATTGCACCTGTCAAACAGATGCTGGAAAAAGAGATTATTGTTGGGTTAGGAACAGATGGACCAAGTAGTGGCAATACGTTAGACTTGTTTATCCAAATGCGATTATTTGCGAATGCGCACAAAACCTACAATCAAGACCGAGCATTATTTCCTGCTAAAGAAATTGTTCGGATAGCTACTATGGGTGGCGCTGAAACACTGGGGTTGGCTGAAAAAATTGGCTCGATTGAAGTCGGAAAAAAAGCTGATTTAACTTTGATCGAAACGGATTCAGTGAATATGTTTCCCATTTTTGATCCATACTCTGCAATTGTGTATTCCGCAAATGCTGGAAATGTTGCTTCTGTTTGGGTGAATGGCCGACAACTAGTGGAGGAAAAGCAGTTAGTAAATCAAACTGTAGCTGAATTAAGAGAAGTTTTATATAAAGAAATGACTCAATTTGTGGAAGAAGCGAAAAAAAGATAAAAAGCAAATGGACATAAGTACTGCTTTTGTTCTATCTGCTCAAACTGAGCAAAGGGGTGATGGTGCAAAAGCAGTTTTCTCGGAAATAAATCGAAATTGTTTTAACATACAGCGAATGAAATGAACTAATGTTGCATAATACCTACTCAGTTACCAAAAATTTGAAGATACCGAGTAGGAATTGTTCAACATCAAAAGGAAATCTTTCGCATTTCTTATTATTTTCTGAAATTCTTTCTTATTACGATAAATCATGAAAAACATAGTGATTCAATAATATATTGTACCTAATCGGTTTATTGAGCTAATCGCTTTTGACCAACTTATCTAGTAATTTGTATCTTTATCATATAAACTAAATCTATTTCTAATGAAAAACTCTGAGGCTCCTAAAAATTCATTGGTTTTCTCATATTTAAAAGTCAAATATGGTGCATTTTTTTTTAAAGGATAAAGCTTATCTGCTATTTGTTCTTGAATATAGAAACCAGCAGAATCCATGTATTTTTTTTTCATTCCATTCGTTTCATACTTTATATCTAGAGGGACTGTCACGACTAAACTTGAATAATTTTTGGATTTATTGGTGATTTGAATAATAGGAGTTTCACTTGTTTTAATAATTTCTTCTAATATATTAGGCATTTTTTGTCTAATTTCTTCCTTAATTGCGGCATCTTCTTCTCTTTTGGCAATCAATTTACTATAGTCAACATTGATTTGGAATTCAGGTTTTTCTTTTTCTTTATAGTTATAAAATGATACAGGCATATTCGGAGAGTTACCGTCAGTATAAATATTTCTCCAAATAAATGTTCCATCATCATCAATTTTTAAGATACCTCTTTTTGAGTAAGAAATGTTATCATGAATATCTTTTACTCCAACCTTAGCGGAAAAACCACTATAATTCGCTTTCCCTGTTAGTTGAAATTGGCCGTTTTCATCTGCTTCGACAGTCGTACTATCTAATGTAATCCAGGATTCGCTAGTTTCGGTTTGATTGGCTTCCTTATCTTTATCAGCACAACCACTGATCATGAATAAACAAAAAATCCAAACAAACTTTTTACAAAATATTTTTTTCATTGACTTAAGTCAACTCCTTTAATTGTATATATGAGAATAATTATTAATATAGTCTAAAATAAGTTTTATCTTCTGTGGCAAGAAAATAAACAACAAATAAGCACCTACTATTTTCCCACAGTAGGTGCTTTCAGTACGAACAGTAATCGTCCAATAGAGAGTGTCACTCCTTATGAAATTTTTTCTAATTCTTGTACTGCTTTTTCAATTGTAGTACCTGTAGCAACTAAGTTTTCATCGTTTTTAGCAAAAACAACAAATAGATTTAAGTTAGTATCTAAAGTTACACGGTACTCTAATTTTTTGTTATTGAATGTCATATAGCATTCTCCTTTCTCTGTATTGACGAAAGGCAACGATAACGTTCATAACGAAATTCCTAAATGTATTCTAGCATATATTTTGTTTTTTATCAAATCTATGAAATGGTTTAAGATAGTTAATTTTATTAATTTATCATAAAAAAGAAAATTAATAGTCGATGACCTGTGCATTTTTCATTAAAAAGAAGTGCTATTATTTAAGAAAAATTTCATCTCGCTTTTTTCATCATTTTCTTTTTTACTGAAAAAATTTTTTTCTTTCTGAAAGACGAACGTTTTAAATGATAATTCCATAAAATTTACGTATTTTTTATGAAACTTTTACATTTTTTTGTTAGAATAGAAGAGGTATTATAGTATATTTTCTATATACGGAGTTAGAAAATGGTTTGGTGTTGAAGAAAAGTTAGGGGGATATAGGGTGAAGAAGAAATCATGGTTAAAATCGTTTAATGTTTCAGCGTTACTTTTGTTAGTTTTGGGAACGGTGAGTCCGCCAATTTCAGCTTTTGCTGAAACGCAATTGCCTGAAAGTACAATAGAAGTGAAAAATCAACAAGATACAGAAAAAACAAGTGAACCAGATTCAACAGCAAATATAGAGCAAAATGAATCAGAGAAAGTAACTGAAAATGTTCAAATTGAAAATAAAGATACTGATATCTCACAAACAAAAGAACAACCAGTAAAAGTCACTCCAAAAGCTGATCAGCCAGAAAAGGAGCAGACTAAAGAAACTAAAAAATTAACTATTTTAGGAACTTCTGATGTTCATGGAAATATCTGGGATTGGTCGTATGAAGATAATAAAGCGGCAGATCTTGGTTTTGCAAAAATCGGTACAGTTGTTAAAACTGAACGAGCAAAAAATCCTAATACGATTTTAGTTGATGCTGGAGATAACTTACAAGGCACTCTATTAACTGATGATTTATATAGTTCGCAAGCAAGCCTTCAAAATGTTACTCATCCAGTAATTGCAGCGATGAACACGATTGGTTATGATGCAATGGCATTAGGGAACCATGAATTCAATTTTGGCACGGATTTAATAAAAAAAGTGGAACAAGAAGCAACTTTTCCGCTTTTATCAGCAAATACTTATTTAAAAGGAACAAATACCAATTTTGTTAAAGCAACGGAAACAAAAGTCATCGATGGAGTTAAAGTTTCGGTTATTGGATTAACAATTCCCCATGTAGTGATGTGGGACGGAGATAAAGTTTCTCATTTAGAGTTTAAACCATTAAATGAAGAAGCCAAAAAACAAGTACAAATTTTACAAGCGACAGAAAAACCAGATGTTATTGTTGCAGCAATTCATGCCGGATTAGATAATGATGATCCAGGCGCAGCAGCGCGCAATGTGATAAAAGAAGTTCCTGAAATTGATGCCTTTGTTTTAGGACATGATCATCGCGAATTTTCTGAGCATATTACCGATAATGATGGAAACAAAAAACCAGTGGCAGCGGTTAAGGATACTGGTTCAGGTGTGGTTAAAATTGATTTAGATTTAGAGAAATCTGAAGATGCAACGGATGCGAAATGGACTGTAGCACAATCTACACCAACGACGATTTCAGTAAAAGGTGTGGCTGGAGATGAAGCGGTTAAGGAAGCAACAAAAGAAGCACATGAAAAAACACAAGAGTATGTTAATGGAGTCGTTGGAACTGCAAGTGGTGATTTCTTACCGACTGAACGAATTCCGGGAATTCCAGAAGCACAAATTCAACCAACAGCAATGATTTCATTGATCAATAATGTTCAAATGAAAGTAACCGAAGCTGATTTAGGTTCCGCGGCTTTATTTAAAGCAGATAGTCGGTTAAATGAAGGTCCAATCAAGTATTCAGATGTTTTCAATATTTATAAATATCCAAATACATTGGTTGGAACAACGATGACAGGTGCGCAATTAAAAACGTATTTGGAAAAACAAGGTGCATACTATCAACAATATGCTGAAGGTGATTTAACAATTGCATTTAATTCGAATATTCGTGTCTATAACTATGATATTATTTCTGGTGTGAATTATAAAATTGATATTTCGCAACCAGAAGGATCAAGAATCAAAGAGTTAACCTTTAAAGGAAATCCAGTAAGTGATGATCAAACCTTTAAAATTGCAATGAACAATTATCGATTTGAAGGACTAGTTGGCGAAGGGTTGGTTAATCCAGTACCTTACTATGAATCAGATCCAGTTACTTTACGTGGCGAAATTGTTAATTATATCAAAGAAAAAGGTACAATCTCACCTGAATCAGAAATAGAAAAGAATTTTGAGATTATCGGAGCTGATTTGGATCATCCAGCACGTGAATATGTGATTGAACAAATCAAAGCTGGAACACCTGGGTTTGAAATTGAATCTTCTGCAGATGGTCGGACGCCAAATGTCAAGAAAATAAATATCAATGACTTGATTGAAAAAGGATTAATTCCAGACGAATATTTAACGGATAAAAATACCGTGAAAATTATGCATACCAATGATATGCATGGTCGAATGGAGTATTTAGAAGATAAGTATAGTCCATCAATTGGTTTAGGGCGTGTTAAAACTTTTAAAGATAATCAAAAACCAACTCTTTTAGTAGATGCTGGAGATGCTATGCAAGGATTGCCAATTTCTAATTATGCTAAAGGGATGGACATGGTTAAAGCAATGAATGCGGTTGGTTACGATGCGATGACTTTAGGAAATCACGAATTTGATTTTGGTTTAGAAACAGCATTGAAATATCAAGAAGAATTGAACTTTCCAATTGTTTCAGCCAACATTTTTTATAAAGAGGATAAAACTAGACCATTCAAACCGTACACTATTGTTGATAAAGAAGTGAATGGAAAGAAACAATCATTTGCTTTGATTGGTCTAACGACACCAGAAACAACAGTTAAAACACATCCAAATAATGTAGAGAAAGTTACATTTGCTAAACCGGCTCCAGTCGCAATTGATGTAATTAACGAAATTGGAGATAAAGCAGATTACTTTGTATTCATGACACATTTAGGGATCGATGAAACAACAGTAGAAGATGAAACAAGTACCTATTTAGCGAAAGAATTAGCGAAGAATTTCCCAAATAAAAAAATCTTTATTGCGGATGGACATTCTCATACAGCACTACCAGAAGGGATTCATGAAGGAAATGTGTTGATCGGTCAAACTGGTAATCACTTAAACAATGTTGGGATGATGACTGGAAAATATACCGATGATAAAACTGAAACAAAAGCTATACTACATCCTTTTTCAGAATTAAAAGATTTAACACCAGATCCGGAAGTAGAAGCAATCGTTAAAACAGCAAAAGAGAATTTTGACAAAGAAATGTCAGCTGTTGTTTTAGAAGATAATCAAATTACCTTTAATGGAGAACGCGAAAATGCACGTAGCCGTGAAACTAACTTAGGAAATGTAATCGGTGATTCCTTACTTGCTTACGGTAAGACTGGCTTTAAAGAAGCTTCTGATTTTGCCATTATGAATGGTGGTGGTATTCGACAAACGATCAAACCTGGAACAGTAACAAAAGGGGATATCGTTGGTGTAATGCCATTTGGAAATACTGTTTCTCAAATCAAAGTGACTGGAAATGAAGTTTATGCCATGTTTGAGCATTCACTACGTTCAATCCATGCTACAAATGGAGACGGTTCAGTTATTTTAGACGAAAACGGTTTGCCTAAATTAGGGGCAAATGGTGGTTTCTTACAAGTATCTGACTCTATCAAAGTGACGTATGATTCGAATCTAGAAGGCGCTCAACCTGAAAATAATATTGCAGGTAAACGGGTAACAAGTATTAAAATCAAAGATAAATCTGGTGAATTTGTAGAAGTTCCTAGAAAAGATGATGTCACTTACAACATGGTTACGAATGACTTTTTAGCTGCTGGTGGTGACGGTTATGCAATGTTAGCTGGCAAACCAGTAGAACAAGGTCCATCTATGGATGAAGTCTTTATGGACTATTTAACGAATTTATCTACCAAAGAATTAGCAACCTATGCTGAAGAACTTCCTTATTCAAGAATTATCTCTAAAAAATCGGAAGCTCAAACAGAAGACTTTAGCTTTAGTATCTTGCATACGAATGATATGCATGGCCGGATGCAATACGATGAAAAGAATAAAGCAATTGGTTTAGCAAAATTAAAAACATACAAAGATACCAAACAGCCGACATTGATGATCGATGCTGGAGATTCCATGCAAGGATTAGCTGTCTCAAACTTTAGCGAAGGGATGGATATGGCAAAGGCGATGAGTTTGATGCCTTATGATGCTGTTGGCGTTGGAAACCATGAATTTGATTTTGGTTATGATCGTGCAATGGCTTATAAAGAGGTTTTACCAATGATTTCAGCTAATGTTGAAAAAACAGGTCAATCGTCATTTGAACCCTATAAAATTGTAGAAAAAGAGGGCAAGAAATTTGCTTTGATTGGCTTATCAACCCCTGAAACAGCGTTTAAAACACATCCGAAAAATGTCAAAGATGTTACGTTTAAAGAGCCGATCCCTGTAGCCAAAGAGATGATCGATTCATTGAAAGGACAAGCTGATGCATTTATCTTTGTCGCTCATTTAGGAATCGATAAAACAACGCCAACGGAATGGCGCGGGGATACGTTAGCAAAAGAATTATCTGAGGCATATCCGAAAGAAAAAATCGTCGTTTTAGATGGTCATTCTCATAGCGCACTGAAAGAAGGGCAACAATTTGGTAATGTATTACTAGCACAAACAGGCAACTATTTAAATAATGTTGGTATGATCACTGTTTCTTATAACGGAGAAACATCGACGTTTAAAGCGGAGCTAGTTCCAGCTGTTGACTTTAAAGAAGTTGCTGAAAATCCAGAAGTCAAAGCAATCGTAGATGATACGGTCAGTCGCTTTGAAGTAGTAATGAATGAAGTAGTCTTAGAAAATAATCCAGTCTTCCTAGAAGGTGATGGTGCTTATGGACGTACCCGTGAAACAAATCTTGGTAATATTATTGCGGATGCTCTTTATGACTACGGTCAAACTGGTTTTACAAATGGTCAAACTGATCTAGCAGTCATTAACGGTGGCGGCATTCGTACAAGTATCAATCAAGGGAAAGTAACGAAAGGCGATATTTTAGCCGTGCTACCATTTGGAAACACGATTGCACAAATCGATGTGACTGGGAAACAACTAAAAGAAATGTTTGAATACTCTTTACGTTCCGATATTCAAAAAGATGAAAACGGACAACCGATTATAGACGAAACAACAAAGATGCCTTTACTTGGACGAAATGGTGGTTTCCTACAAGTGTCTAATTCGGTTAAACTAAGTTATGATCCAAACCGAACAGGAGCTGGAAATAAAGCCGAAGATAACCAAGCAGGCGAACGCGTGTGGTCAATTAAAATCAAGAATAAAAAAGGCGAATTTGAAGAAATCAAAGAAGAACAAGTTTATAAATTGGCAACCAATGATTTCTTAGCTGCTGGTGGGGACGGCTATACAATGTTAGGAGGACAACGTGAAGAAGGCCCTTCAATGGATGTAATCTTCACAGAATTCTTACAAGCAATTAGTACGAATAGGATAGCAAGAGTTGTACCGTTAGTAGCCTCACACTATAGTTTAGAAGATTATAGTGAAAAGTTCCCTTACCAACGAATTATTCCAGAAAAAATGGCTGAGGCAGGAACAGAGCATCAAGACGCTCTGGAAGCTGCAATCAAAAAGTATAAAGATGAACGAACAACTTATACAGATGAAAGTTGGGCAATCTTCCAACCAGAATTAGCCAAAGCGGAAGCGGCATTACAATTGAAAGATGAACAAATTGCTGAGTCTGCATTGATAGAATTAAATAATGCAGCAGAAAAGCTAGTGAAAAAAGAGACATCTTCAGAAACAATAGAACAAGAAAAATTAGCAGCAGCGATAGCAGAATATAAAGCTTCAGAGAAAAAATATACAGCGCATAGTTGGGTAGATTTCAAAGAAGATTTGACCAAAGCGGAAGCAGCGTTGAAAGCTGAAAATGAAGAAGTTGCAAAAACAGCATTGGTAACGCTAAAAACAGCTGCGAAAGAAAAACTAATTTCAATCGAATCGTTGCAAAAACTAGTTGCTGAAAGTGAAGAATTAAAAGAAACAGATTATACTCTAGCAACTTGGAAGCCATTTAAGGAACAATTGACTGCTTCGCAAGAATTGCTTGAAAAAGCTAAATCTAAAGAAAACAATATTACTCGTGAACAACTAGCTACAAGTGAAATCGCATTGAAATCAATGAAAGAGAAATTAGTCAAGAAAACCTCAACTAGCACGGAAAAACCGTCAGGAACAACTAAAAAACCGACAGAAAATTATCCGAAAATGGGTGAAGAATCAGAAGTATATGGTTTACTTGGTGTCATTCTATTAGCTACAACAGGCGTCTTTATCTTTAGAAGAAAATTTGATGAAGATGCAGCATAAATAGTATAGATTTAAGATTTGATTCCATATAAAATCGAATGAAACTTATTTTAGTCGTAAAATAAGAAGGTCAGGACAGTCATAGCTGTCCCGACCTTCTTTTGTTTCGATTCGATAGTTTTATTAGTTCTCCAACTGACCTAAGTAAATCAACAATAGTTTTCATGTTTATCCAACAATGAAAATACAATAGCAAGAAATTTATCTGTTTCTTCAAAATTAGGAGAGTGAGCCGAATTTTCAAATGAGTAGAACGCCTTATTAGTTGCTTGAATTTTATCTAAATATTTTTTAGCTAAATCATAAGAAACTTGGTGATCATATCGGCCATGCATGATATATACTGGAACCTCTATATCTATACTAGTTTCCATCAGATTTTCGTTTAGATAAATAGTATTCAAATTCATTGAAAATGAACTTCCCAAACCAAATTTAACAAAATCTAAAAGAGAATAACCTGGAAATAAAAGAATATCCAACAAAAGTTTGGTCATCCGAAAATTTTTCTCATGTTTCACACCGATACCATATTTATTCATATATTTTGTTCGAGTTGACACCATGTATTTATTTGAAGGAAAATCTGCACTATCAGGGTCAAAGTTGTTCAATGACTTAACTGCTTTTGTATCGTTAATAGACTTTGCATAGTTTATCATGTGATCATAAGCTAATAGCTCAGATTTTTTTGATGTGATATTTGGCCTATCCCAAAATAAGCTTTATAGTATTCTGGCTTTCTTTGAATCACTTTGACACCTAAAAAACTCCCCCACGAATGCCCCATAATATAAATCTGTTCTTTACCAAATCTTTTCAAAAGATGTTCAGTTATCGCGATCGTATCATTTATCATTACGTCCAGCGTCATTTTTTCTGGTGATAAACGAGCATTATAACTAAGACCAGCTCCTCGCTGTTCCCAATAACAGACAGTAAATCTTTTTTCTAAACGTTCATCGAATTTGAAACTATGCATGCTAACTTCTGGAGAACCGGGTCCACCGTGTAAAAATAGTAAAACTGGATTTTTCTTATTTCACTTGTGATAAAGACATACTGTTCTGAGTCATTTATGTTTATTTTTTCTCGTATTGAAAATGATTCATTAGGTTTGTTTTCATTTTTAGTAGGTGATAATTTAACAGGTGCGCCTCTTCCTTTGATGATACCGAAAATAATAAGTATAAGAATAATGATCATAAGAAAGATCCCAATAGTTTTTAAAAAGATAAGTAGCATTTTTTCTCCTAACAATTAATTACTGATTTTTATATGAGTGAAAATATTTTCTCTTCAAATTCTTTTACAAAAGCTTCTTTTGCATGAACTAAAACGGTCACATTGTAAACAAATGCGGCAAATTCTTTTTCTAAATAAGTTGTTTTCATCTCGTCATTTGGCGTTCTAAAAATAATATCATCACCATATAAATACAATAAACGAGTGATTTGATCGATATAGTTGATTTCAAATGAGAAAGTATCATCATCTAGCCCTTCTAAAAGTAATTTTTTCAAGGGCTCAAACCAAAATTCGCTTGCAATTTCTCTGATTTTATAATAAATAAGAGATTTTTTTTGGTTTCTTGTGAATTGCGTAAAAATTTTGACATAATTAGATTGTGCTAGGGCAGGAGCAAAGAGCAAGGTAAATTTACTTGCCAATGTATTACAACTATTTAGGGCAATATCAAGCGCTTCTAATTCTTCTAGAAGAGCTTTTTTTAAAGCTACTTCTAAGATTTGTTCTTTAGAAGAAAAGTGATGGTACATCCCGCCTTTAGATAAATTTGTTTTTTTCATAATATCCGTGATCGTTGTTTTTTCATAACCTTTTTCTAAAAATAATTGTAGGGCTACTTTTATAATGTCATCTTTTTTCGTTTGTTTTAGCCTCCAAAATAAAGCAAACAGACCTTAGTCGGTTTTATAATATCATATAAGTAATAATTGTGTAGAAATAAATTTAAAAATGCAAAACTAAAAATTAAATAATAAACATTTGGGGAATAGATGATTTTTTTGTTGAGAAATCGATTGAACTTTCCTTTTATACAAGCTATGATAATGATATATTAATTAATTTAGTAATATAAAGTAACTTATATTACTATTTCAAAGTACAAGCGTATTGAGAGAAGGTGCATCAATGAGGTTCAGTGATTATATTAAGTTTGATCGAAAACTAAGGAAAAACGATCAAACGAGAAAAATACTTTTGGTAGTACCATTCTTTTTGATTATCATGTTATTTATTTTTAATTCGGTCATGAGCCAACAAGAACAAACATATAGAGAAAAGCAATACAATTTGAGAGAAAAGGATGCGAATTCTTGGCAAGAAAGTTTAAATACTGGCGAATGGGACAGTACGCCTAAAATTAAAAAAGGTATTTTTGAAGCAAGTGAGAATGAGTTGGGCACTATATCTATGTTTCGTTTAAATAACTATTTGGGATTACTGAAAATTGAAAATCAAGAATTTAAACACTTTTATGAAATTGAATTAGTTAGTAATATTGAAACCAGTGATCCGATTACTGAATATGGATTTCTTCCTAGTGAGTATATAAAAGGAAAAGAGCTATTGAATAATAAATTGATCGAACAAAATATTACTCCTGATTCTATTCGCTATGGAACGAATACGGCTACCTTTTTGGTATCTATGAGTTTGTATGTGACGAGTGTGATTGGTATCGTCTATTTTATCTTTTTATTTTCTTTTCAAAAGTTAAAAAACCGTGAGATGAAAAAGTATCGATTGTTTGCTACACAACCATTATCTAGAAAAGTGATTTTTGTAGTAGATTATCTTGAATTTATGACTCGATCACTTTTATATTACGTCATTCTGCTTATTTTTGGTGCATTATTAGCCTCTGTTTTCGGAAAAGTTCGCCAATTGACTTATCCGTTAGTGACTTATGCAGATACGCTCGATTGTTTTGAACTTATTCAAGTTTCGCGGTATTTAGTTATTGTTTCCGGCTTATTTTTATTAAATCTTAGTCTTAGTTATTTAATTGTTCAATGTCTGTTTTCATTTATCAAAAAAAGCTTCACTAGTGTTTTTGTAGGTGTTTTTTTATTAACGCTGATATCAGTAATGAGTGCACAGGCTGTACCCCAGCCTCTAAAAGAAATCACTGCTTGGCAACCATTACTTTACTACTCACCGAGTAAAGTAGTCATTGGGAATAGTTATGTCCCTATTGATGAAATAAATAGATCGTATGGCATTTCGGATAATGAGAACGATAGTTTCATTAGTTATACATCGATTTTTTATCCCGAAAATATCGATTATTATTCAGGAAATAATCTTTTAAAAATGACGAATAATAGAAAGATTCACTATACAAAAGGCATTATTAGTTTGATTATACTGAATGCTTGTTTATTCTTGGGTAACCTACTAGTTTTTATGAAGAGAATGTGTAGTTGAAAAGAGAGGAGAGGGATATGAGTATACTTAGTATCAACAATATTTCTAAGTACTTTGGCGATCATTGCGTTTTGAATAATATAAGTTTTGAGATACATGAACCTACTATATTAGCATTAGTTGCACCAAATGGTTCGGGAAAATCAACCTTATTAAATATTTTAACAAATATTGAACGACCAGATGACGGAGAGATTTTTGTTTTAGACAAACCGCACACAGATCCAATGATTTTTGAAAAAGTGACCTATCTTCAAGACAATTCAGTTCTTTATCTAGATTTAACAGGTTATGATCATTTAGAGTTTGTTCGATCAGTACATAATCTTTCAACTGATACAATAAGTTCTGTTACCGAATCATTAGGAATGACTGATTATTTAAATAAAAAAGTGAAGAATTACTCTTTAGGTATGAAACAACATCTATTATTTGCGATGTCAGTGCTACCAGATCCAAAGTTGATCATTTTAGATGAACCATTGAATGGGTTGGATCCTTCTAGTGTGATGAAAGTCAGGACGATTTTAAAAGAGTTATACAGGAGAGGAAGCACGATTTTATTTTCTTCTCACAATTTAGATGAAATTGACCGTTTGACAGATAATATTCTTTTCCTCCATGAAGGAGAATTGATTTCTTCGAAAGAATACCAGCAGTTTAAATTAGAATATACTTTTGTGCTAGAAGCAATCGATCAAACAGTCGATTTTTTTCAGGAAAATGACCTAGAGCATGAAAAAATAGCTGAGAAAAAAATAAGTGTTTCTTTATCGCCTACAGAATACGAGATGTTTATCCAGTTCTGTAATGAGAAGCAAATTGAGATCCATGATTGTTCAGTAAATAAAGAAAGTACACAAAATATATATTTTGATTTATTTAGAGGTACAACTAATGACATTACTTAAATTTGAATGGAAAAAATGGCGTAAAAATTCTAAGAACAGAGTTATTCTCTTACTTGTTTTATTGAGTACTATGAGTTTTAGTTCATTTAAAAATTACGAGCATAACAAAGAAAGCGAAAAGTACATTGCAGAATCATCGATGATCTATAAGAATTTAAATGATACTCTTATTCAGTTACAAGAATCTGATATAACAGAAGTAACGAAACAACAAATTCCATTATATCAGCAAGCCATAGAAGGATTGAACGAAGAATATATTGGGATAAGTAATGGAGAGTGGCAGCGAGCAATCAAAGGATCCATTACCTATCAAGAAGCAATTTCACAACTGATTGACCTTGGTATGACTCCACCAACCAATGTAAATGAATCAAAAATAACTGAAACGATCAAACAAGATAACTATTTATTGAAACATAAGATTCAACCTATCCGATATCAAGCTAAACTTTCTGCCATGAATAGCACTCAACTTTTTTTTGAAAATGGATCGGGATTGGTATTTCTTTTATTGTTTATTTTTCTTTTCTTTGATTGTTTATGCAGTGAATATGAATACACTAATATGAATCTTCTTTTCACTCAGCCATACAAAAGAAGTAGGTTCATTCAAACCAAAATACAATTAGCAGTTTTGTCAGTGATTGTAATGATACCGGTATTGACTGCTATCAATTTTTTCATTTCTTGGTTTTTATCGAAAGATATTGGAAATCTAACCTATCCAATCGTTTTTGATCGCTCATCCATCCTTTTTTTGTGGCAATATTTGCTCATGATGTTTCTCTTTGCAATTATTTGGTCAATTATCGTACTGTTTTTCATGGTTAGTTTATCGTTAACAACAAAGAGTAGTTTATTAGTCCTGATTCTTACTACTATATGTTTTGCTCTTCCAACTGTTGCCTTAGACGTTTTAAAAATACAGGCAACTTTTGTTGAATATATTCCATTTTATTATCTTTCTAATTTGAATGTGACATACTTAAGTGAGCCTTTAAAAATATTTGCTAAAGGAATGATCGTGTTAGTGGTTGTAGCGTTTTTTTTAGGTTTGATCGTAAAAAAAACAATAAAGGATAAAATAACTATGAACGAAAATAAAACCTGAAAAAGTATGTCCTAAACAGAGATTCACTCATGTCTACAAGGCAGAGTGAATCTTTTTTGATTACTTAAAAATAAAATGAATTTTTTTTATAAAAGCAACTTCTTTTCAAGTTCTATTGGAATTGAACATTTGCAAAAATTCGGTAGCACTTCAGATGTGACATAGGAATGTTTGATTGTATTTTTCTTTTCGAAGCGAAATATTCAAGTAGATGAGTAGCTCTTTTGCACCATCGTTTGTTCGGTTTTAAAGGATAAAACAAAAGTGGTTTTTGCTTTTGTCTCAGCCACAAGCCCGACTAAGAAAGTGAATTGCTCACTTTCTTATAAAATAAGTCGAAATTGTTATAAAACACAGTGAATGAACGGATGTTGCACAATACCTACTTGGTGACCAAAAATTTGAAACACCCTCAGTAGGAATCATTCACCATCAAAAGGGTTTCTTTCGTGTTTCTTGTCATTTTCGGAACTTCTTTCTTATTGAGATAAATTAAGAAGAAACTAGTGATTCGTTGAAGCATCGTACATACTCGGATCCCGGAGGTTCAACCTCTATAGCTAGTTGCTCGAGTAAAAGCCAATTTGCGTCGTTACAAAGAGTATAGTGTAGAGGATTTAAAAAATGGAGCAGAGGATAAGATTGAATTTGGCGGAATCAGTTTAAATATAAATAATCATAAAGTGACAATAGATGGTGAATCAATAGAGATAACTCCGAAAGAATTCGCTATCTTATCCTTGTTATTAAGCAAACGAGGTATTGTACTGAAATCTGAAGATATTTTTTATTCAGTTTGGGGAGAAAAATATTATGATTGCGCAAATAATACGATTATGTCTCATATCAGACATTTACGTCAAAAAATGAAAAATAGAAGAGGATATTAGTTATATAAAAACAGTTTAGGGAGTGGAGGATGTGAGTGATGTATAAAAATAAAAAAATCATTATAGTCTATTTCTGTGGTGTTTGCTTGATACTATTGATTTTCTGTTGGGTAAAATTATCTAGCAATCATTTTTTTGAGAATTGGGCACAACAGACATTTATTACAATTAATCTCGATGATTAAACAGGTGTAGAAGTAAGTAAATTTAATTGGATCGATTTCAAATTCTTTTCACAACTGATGTTTCTTGTGACTTTGATTGTTACTTCAGTTATTATTTTAATTGTATCAAATCATTAAAAAAAGAAAAAAATTACACTTATTACTAAAAAAATCGTTGAGTTACATAAAGGAGAAATACAGGCTGAGAGTAATGATGACAGAACAAGCTTCATAGTGAAACTACCTTTAGAGAGAAATAAAACTACTTTTGTAATGGAAAGAGAAACACTGTCTTAATTTGCTAAATGATAGCCTTCTTGTAAATGTTCTCAAAGTGTTTTTTTCATCAAAAATAAATACAAGAAAATTAGCATGATTAAGTAATCTGAGTTTAGTTTTATTCCACTCCATTCAATAATCGTGGTAAAATGAATTGAGTAAAACTGAATTTTGAACCTCTAAAATAGTAACTATGAATGGTATCCATAAAATAGAACGAGGGATTAGTATGAAAATAGACAGAACAGATAAATCTTTCCCTATTGAAAAACAATCGATTAAGACACCATCAATAACCGGAAAAACGTTGGCAACAGACTTAACACAACGTTTTGACTTATACCCAGAAAATAAGCGTCGTCCAATCAATAAGACACTTTTTAAAAATGATTATTTTCAATTGACATACAATACAAGGGACCAAACGATGGCTATTTCATCCCGAGGAGATCTTGTTTATTCAGCGATTCCTTATGATACAGCACGAAATTACATTCAACGAGCAGCGATTCAATATTTGTTACATCCAGAAGCTGTTCATCAGTACCTTGAAGCTCATAAACCGAATATAGAAACGTATTTAAAACTCAGTATTTTTCAAATGACCAATCAGCGTGTAGATGAACATTCTTTTGAAGTCATTCAAGCGTATCAAGAAATTCGTCAAAATCCTTTATTTGAAATTCAAATTCTCGGACGATTACTGCAACATGATGAAACAGGTCCCCTTTCTGCCAATTTACCAGGAAAATTTCTATTTAGTGAAAATGCCAAAACAGGAATTTCAGCCTATCTTTCTGAATATTTGAATTTTGTTGTTCAGTTAACGAAAACTTTGCCAATTATGACAGATGGACGTACGACTCAATTTTTGGAAAATGATGAACAGAAAACACGATTGGTCGAAACTGAAATGTCCAGTCGCTTAACGATTGCTTCTGATATTCAGCCAGCATTAGCTTTGTTGCCGCAAGAAGTGAAGCAAAAGATAGAAGAATCAATGACTTATACAGAAGCATTAGTTGTTGCTAGTACCAAACCTATTTTACGTTCCGAAGTGGGCAAAGAATTATCAGAAGTTCGTAAAAACTATACAGCGCATAGTGTCAATCCGAAAGAATTAGAGAAATACTTTGAAGATGTTCATGCCACTGATAATACTAATCATGTCAATGTAGTTTCTGATGTTCAAACAAATAACGGGAAATTACCGTTTACGAACCCTTATTTTAATATTTTTGCCGGAAATATTTCAGACTCTCACGCAACAGATGAACAGATTCAAGGACTTTATGTGTTAGGAAATCATGATCTGGTCGATGTGATTCCAGATAATCGCAATAAAGAGGGAGAACAATGGGATATTTGGCGTCCGTTTTTTAAAACAGAATGGTTCCAAACTCTTTTATGTTATCCAGACGATGCGTGGTATCTTTTACCAGTAGGTGATGCGCATTATTATGAATGTGTAAAAACAGTACTTGAAAAAAGATTTGTAAAAATGAAAATATTAAACAATGAAAGTTTAATTTATGAAGGCATTCGTTATATCGGTTTGACGGTACCAGTTGTTTTAACGCAACGAAAAAAAGAGCAACAACGATTTATTTTTAAAACATTGAAGAAACTATTAACCAATGACTTTGATATCCCAACGGTGATTGTTTCTCATGCTCCAATCTTTAATGAATTAAGTTTGCTTTCACCCAAAAGTAAAGCTTATAACAAAGAGTATACGTGCTCTGAACCAAAAATTGAAAAACTTTTTGAAACCTATAATATTATTGGAGCTATTCACGGACATCATCGTATCCCAGCTTCATCAGGGCGATATAAAATAGTTGAATTTGCAGGAAAAAAATTGTTTGTTGTTTGCTCGATTTATTCTAAGATGAATACGGGTATCGAGTTGATGGAATTGATAAATGAAGTAAAATGAGAAAACAGTACTTAGTAATTTTGCTAAGTACTGTTTTCTCATTTTGTAATAATCAGAACAAATCATACCATTATATTTTTAAAGAGAAAAAGTAATGAGGTAGTAAAAAAATGCATAATAACAAAGAACCATCCAATAAAAAAATCACGTATCAAAATATTTACCAACTAAGAACAAACATGTAACAACTAGAATCATTGGAAAATAAACGATTAGTACATAAAAGTGTTTTTGTAACGTTGTTATGATTGATTGTCTTATTTTTTTTTGAATAGTTTATATTTATTTAGTTGTTTTCCTATTAAGATAAAAAGAAGAAAGGTTTCATCCAGCCATTTCCTATTTCAATTAGTCAATCAGAAACTGTTTCCATCAAATTGTCTTTAAATTAGTTAAAATAAATAATTAAACTACGTAGTGTAGATTAATTCGTATAAAAGATTAATTTTTGGATACTGGGTTATTAGATAGGGAAATGTGCATTTTTTGCAAATAAAGATGAGTAAAAATTACTTATTGAACAGTTATTTTTGAAAAGACTATTTTTTTTAGTTTTCTTATAAAAAAATAAAAAATAAATTTGATAAAAATTAGAAAAAATCGAGCAATTATCTTGTTTTTTATAAATAATCCAAGTAAAGTATCTAATTGGGGAAACAATTGTTATTAAATTTTAAATAACAATTGACTTATAATAATAATGCAAGGAGTTAGTTAAATGAACAAAAGTATCTTTCGATTACTGAAAAAAGTATCAGTGATCATAGCAATCATTGTACTCGTTTTACAAGTATTTATGCCGCTTGGGATGGTTTTTGCTGAAGGAATTGAAGTAGGATCAATAGAAAAGAATCAACCACTCGAAAAAAAACAGTCAGAAGAACCTGAGAAACAACAAATTATTGAAGAAAACGAGAATAAACAAGTTGAGAAAACTAAAGCTGTTAATCAAACAGAACAAGAAAAATGGATTCAAATAAGCGATGAAAATGAGAAAAATGAAAGTGCTATTAAGAAGGACTCATTTGATTGGTCGACTAAGGAAGCGCTTAATGATGAAACGCTCGTTTCTACGAATAAAATGGTGTTACAATCTGTGAATGAAACGGATAATAGTTTTTATACCGATGAAAATTCACCAATAATTAATGGAAATACAATTGAATATAAATTTAAATACAAATTAGATAAAGTTCATGGAAAAACTTATACAATTGATATCGATACAACATTTGTCGATCTTCAAGAGTTGCAAAATGGCGTGAATTATAAAATAATCCGTGATGGCAATAAATATATAGTGCAATTCAATGAAGAAGTAAATGGTTCTGAGCAAGGGATACTGACAATCAAAGCAACAATTAAAACGATTGAAGAGTCAAAAGAATATGAATTGAAATGGAAACTGAACGGTAACGAAGAGTCAAAAATTCTTTTCATTAAAAAAGAGGCTGATCAACAAAATGTGATTACTCAAAAAAATACGAATAAAAGTGCAAATGGCTGGTTAGATGGAATCATATCAATTTTTGATGAAGAGACGAAGAAACAAACAATAAAAGTTAATTCTACTAGAATTGGAACAAGCCGATTAAATTATTCACTCACGCTTGAAACGCCAGTAGCAGCACCATTAGATATTACGGATCAACTAGACGAATTATTGGTCTATGACCCATCGTCATTCGAAATGTACGTGGAGACATGGGATGCTGCGGGCTGGAATCGAACAAAAAATATCATTCCCCTAGATTATTTAACAATCAAGGACAATACATTTACGATTAGTGGGTATAATCTTCCTGCTAATTCTAAAGTAACGATTAATTATAAAGCTAAAATTGCAAATCCAACTATTTTTGAAGAAAAGCTCAATGCTACACTAGCTAATCAAGAATTAAATGGCAAAGCTGGAAGTATTCAACAAATTCTGAGTAACCAAGCTGCAATCAATGGTGAAGTAAAAGAAGGGAATATTCAACAAACTATTGAAGTTACTGGTGAAAAAGAAATGTCTTACCCTTCAGGAATACTGACTAAATCAGTGGATCATGCGACAACTTATGTGAAAAAAGATGAAAATGGTAAATTTATCCCGATTCCATTACATTATACAATTACTGCTGATCTTACCAAATTCAATGAAACTGGCGTAAAATCGCTCACAGATAATTTTATTGTAACGGATATACTGCCGGAAGGCGTTTTATTAGATAATAAGAGTATCAAAGTGACTGGACTTTCTATTAAAGAGGGGACTGTTGATACAACAGATGAAACAATTGGTCATTATGAACTAACAGAGACAGGTTTTACAATCAATTTAGGAAAACAGCCTAAGAATTATACAATTACAATTGATGCGATGATCACTGATATTTCAAAAATAACCAAAGAATGGGGAAGTAACCAAGCTTTTGATTATTATGGATTTACGAATCGTGTTGAAGGAAATGCCAATGATTTTAAAGAACAAACATCGACAAAAACGACGGTGATCGATCGTAAAGGGCAAGATACGGTGACCGATGAACAATTATTCAAAAAAAGTCATCGAACTGAACCAGAATATGCGGTAATTGGCGAGCCGCTAAAAGTTTTTTATACATTTGAAGTGCCAAACTATAGTACAGAAAAAATTGATCTTTCTAAATCGATCTTGACCGATGAACTTGATACAGCCAGCTTTGATTTAAGTCAAGGTTATAAGGTACATGCAGAAGGAAACTATCAAAATGCTGATGAGTATGTTACATCTAAACTAGAAAATGGCGTATTGACTGTTGAATTTGATAAAAATATGCCCGAAAACATGAAAAAATCTTATTGGAAGCTAACGCTAGAATTGACTACCTTTCCAATTATTGAACAATCACAATCATTGATTAAGAATTCAGCAACTTTAGAGGGAACAGATACTGGAATTACTTATTCTTCAACGACTCAAACTTCTGGCGAAACGATTGGTGGAGAACTTTTAGTTCGAAAAACAGTAACAGGAATTGATTCAACTGAATATAAGAAAAATTATGTATTAGAATTAGATCAAAATGGTGTTCCGAAACAAAAAGAATTTAATTATAAAATCGATTTGATTCCACAAGAGGACTTTAAGTCAACGAAAATATTACCGATTGAGGATTTGATTCCAGCAGAACTAGAATTTGTTGGTTTGCTTTCAGTTAATGAAGCAGACAATGCGATTGCTCCATCGAATACAGTATCTGACTATACTAATAATGGCGGTAAAGTTCATGTTTCTTACGAATCAGGTCGATTAAGTATCGATAATAATAATGGGTCGATTTTTGGTTCTGGTACTATCTCTATTCGATTTAGAGTACGTTTGAAAGATCCTGAATCGATAAAGAAAGGAAAAATAATCACGAACCTAATTAAAGGAGATACACCTGCAGTTATTACGGTACGTGATCCGGATAGCTACCCACTCACAATTACTAAAGTAGATAGCAAAACCAACAAGCTAATTGATGATGAAGAAGGTGTGGCTCGCTTTAAATTAACAAAAGAAAATGATGTTATTACAAGTTCAATTCGAATTTCACAAGGCCAACTAGTAAATTCTGATGGTACAAGTATTATGGTAAAAGAAGCTGGCGAGTATTTACTTACCGAAACAGTTCCACCTAAAGGATACAAGTTGTCTACAACGCCAATGAAGATAACCGTCGATGAGAATGGTTCAACAGGAATTAGTCGTTTATTGTTTAAAAATGATCCACTAGATAAAAATGAAGAACCAGAAGAACCGAAAAAAGTCCGTGTAGGTGACTACGTATGGTTTGATGAAAATAAAGATGGGTTACAAGATGAAACAGACAAACCAATAGCAGGAGTCGTCTTAGTTTTAACAGACAAAACGGGTAAACCTGTTAAAGACGTATATGGAAATAATGTAGAACCAACGATCACCGATGCAAAAGGTTGGTATGAATTCAAAGACTTACCAGCAGGTCATACGTATACAGTGAAAATAGATCGTGAAAAATCATCTGAAGCATTAAAAGGCTATGAGCCAACGAAAGAAGTAGCAGGAGACCTAGAAAAAGATTCATCTACTTGGGAAGCCACATCTCGCTTATTGGAAGAAGACGGAGAACATGATTTAACCTTAGACTTTGGTTTTGTGAAAATACCGGAAAAACCAGAAGAACCGAAAAAAGTCCGTGTAGGTGATTATGTATGGTTTGATGAAAATAAAGATGGGTTACAAGATGAAACAGACAAACCAATAGCAGGGGTCGTCTTAGTTTTAACAGACGAAACGGGTAAACCTGTCAAAGACGTATATGGAAATAATGTAGAACCAACGATCACCGATGCAAAAGGTTGGTATGAATTCAAAGACTTACCAGCAGGTCATACGTATACAGTGAAAATAGATCGTGAAAAATCATCTGAAGCATTAAAAGGCTATGAGCCAACGAAAGAAGTAGCAGGAGACCTAGAAAAAGATTCATCTACTTGGGAAGCCACATCTCGCTTATTGGAAGAAGACGGAGAACATGATTTAACCTTAGACTTTGGTTTTGTGAAAATACC
>NZ_JBTXLT010000008.1:0-168055 GCF_054871725.1 Enterococcus sp. LJL99 | reverse complement strand
TGAAAAACAGATTGCTAATATAATAGCTACCATAATATATAAAACAACAAAACCATTTATTGGTGCATTTGATATCAAACTTCCTAAACCGACAAACATTAATAGTACTAAAAAATTGCTTAACCGTGACATAATCAATCTCCTTCACTTCTGATCCTTTTTGAGAATTAGTTTTTGAAGCTTGGATATGACCTTCTCAATCAATGGACGCATTTTATCCTTCTTATACTTTAAAATATTCATTGATGTAATGTACTCCATAATTAGTCCTCGCAATTGTGGCTTAGACTCCATTATATAATGTAAAGCTGCAAGTGCTTGACGCACAGCTGTAAGCTTTTCGTCATTCAAAATGAGTAAACACTTTGGTAGGAGTGTATCAATAATGTCACTTTCATCCCACTTTGCTTGCCTACAAAGTAAACGAAATCCTCGTACTCTAATTACGTATTTTTCACTATTTACCATCTCAGAGAACATTTTGCAATATGGATATAGAATGGCCTCATTATCTGAAAGACTTTCAAGGTATTTAAGTGATTCGTATGCTTATTTTGTATCTTTTGCACGTAACAAAAACAAATTTTTTTCTAATTCCACAATTCATTTCCTCCTTATTCTTCGTTTTTGGCATTTTTTTATCTACTAATAATGAAATAGATTAACGTAGGTAGAATTAAAGAGACAAGAATAATACTACTAACAATAAACAATGTCTTCCAAAAGTAGTAAGCATTATTTTTTTTTCCCAGTAGCTTCTATTTTAAGATTTCTATAACTAATAAAAGGTAATATCACAACAAAAATTAAGGATAGAAATTTTATTATATTATTCACCATTATTTATACCCCACCTTTATTTATCCTTTTTGACAGAACGTTGTATTTTAGACAAAAAATAAATTTTGCTCAAAATATTTCTCTAAACACTTTACTTTCACAATCAAGACATATAATTGGTGCATTTTGGTATTCTAATGATTTGATTGGTTTATCTTGAGATGAATTTACTTTTGGCGGAAATTGCCATTTAGTCCAGCATTTTTCATAAGTTTCAATTTCATTTTTACATCTGTTACAATAAAATTTCTTTGTTTTCTTATCATACATAAAATACAACATCTCTTTCTAATTTTTTTATTACTATCCTTTTTGAGAATACATTTTAGTTTTCTGATTTGTTTAAAAATTGGCAAGTTCTCGTTGTAATGTTTTTACAAATTTGCCAGCATGAAATCCATCGCATACAGCATGATGTACTTGTATGGACATTGGAATTACGTACTCATTTTCATGTTTATAATATTTACCAATTGTAAAAATTGGAAGTAAGTAACTATCATTATTTACGTTAAGATTAAAGCTTTGAAATTCAATCCAAGGAATCATAGAAATTGTAACAACATTTTCTGGTATATTAGGTTTTGCAAATAATTGTTTCACGCCACCATATTTTTCTAGGTCTATTTTATATGCCTCAATAAATTTCTCATAGACATTAGTATACTCTGTCCAAATATTAGAGAAGGTTTCTTCTTTTTTATCAAATATTGTATATAATGGCATCATTTCCTCATAGATAACAAGGTTTCCATCCAATCGGAAAGACGTTCTAAATTCTTCGTATTGATTCACTGTCTTAATAATACAATATAGCAATGTTGGATATAATTTATTTTTATTTTTAATTATCTTTGTTATGTTTAGTTTGATTGAAAAACTATATGAACAAGGAATCTTTTCTAAATAATGATTAAAGTATTCTGATCGCTTCCAGTTTTCTTTATCAATTAGTCTAAAATCCACTCTTTTTCTCCCCCTAGGCTTTAATCGTATTCTTTCTAATTATCGTTTTTGATAAGGAATTCTAATTCTTTAATAACTTCTTGATACTTAATAGGATCTTCTTTTTCAAGTTGTTCTAATGCCCTGTATGGATTCCATGAGTTAGACTCGTTTAAATCTTCTAAATTAAACTCCTTAACAGTATAGCCCTGTGCTTCAAGTTCTTCCTTATTCAAAAAACCTTTTGGATCAATGATCATTTCAGCATCTTTTTTTACAAAAGGGCCAATTGTTTTTTGCGACATTCCAATACCACTTCTAACAATATTCAAATCTTCCATTATAAACATCTCCTTTATTGACCGTTTTTGATAAATTAATCGTCCTCGTCTAGCAGTTACTCATAAATATCTCTTATCACTCCTACTCATCCATTAATGATAAGTCTAAATCGACTATAAATTCATTAATATCATAAGAAAACTCTTTATAAAATTTGTAAATTTCACTAAACCAGTTTTCTATTTCACTTCCTCTAAACTGGAGACATATTTTATTTGGATTATCTTCATCGGTATAAATTAACTCTTTATCTGAAAGAATATTTAAATACATTGCTAGTTTATTCGCTTCAAGACTATTTGTAGTGTTTAAATAATCGAAATCGATTTCATAAACATCTCCATAACCTCTTTTTCCATAATTAATAATCAATAAAATAATCTTTCTAGTTTCAATAGACAGTGTGTCTAAAATTTCTAGTAGCGTACTAATCTCTTTCAATTCAATTGATCTGGATTGCTCTATTTCATTAGTTGTTAATCCTGCGTTTCTGTAATATGCATTTAAATTTTGTGGTGCTGTATAGTCATGATTACCAACAGTAACAGTAAAAGTTTCCATGATATCCTTCATTTTATTTTCATGTTTAGTTTTCAATTTTTTTAAATATTCTACACTATATTCTTGAATGTCCCCTTTATCTATTTCATCATGACAATTTCCACAAACCACAATTAAATTGTCAAATCCTGATTTTTGTTCTTCACTTTGTTTCTTATTGAATCTTGCTGAATTTGGTTTTTCTCCCTCTATATGAGCTATTTTACCTATGTAAACTCCTTCACGCGTAATCAATGGATTTTTGCATTTAT
The DNA here is from genome assembly GCF_054871725.1 of Enterococcus sp. LJL99. NCBI lineage: Bacteria > Bacillati > Bacillota > Bacilli > Lactobacillales > Enterococcaceae > Enterococcus > Enterococcus sp. LJL99. Next base: position 165,116 of record NZ_JBTXLT010000008.1, on the reverse strand, counting down.
AACAATATCCTCCTGACGATAACCATAATTGTTTTTTTACCGGATCAGAAATTTTCTTTTTTTTCCTCATAATTTTTCTCCTTTATTAATTGTTTTAGTAATTTGACAAAAATTGCTATCTAATCTAACATTAAATATTATATAGAATATTTAGGTAAGTTATCCTAGTTTTGGGATAGCTTTTTTATTTTGCCAAAAACGTCGTTTTTGATAATCCTCAGTTCATTTGTTTCATTAACTACCTTGCTAAAAATTTGAAATGCTCTTAAAATCGCTCTTTCATTATCGTATATTTATGATAGATAGATTTTGCTATGAGTTTTGGTATTTTCTTCGTCTTTTTTCTCTATATAAAGAAGCTTCGCTGATCCCTGTTTTTCGTGATACATTTTTTGTTGTATCGATTTTAAGTAAATCCATTGCTAAGTCCAATTGATCCATACTAAATTTTTTTGGTCTGCCTTCTCTAAAATCAGGATTCAATTTCGCTATTGCTTTCCCTTCTTGTGTTCTTTCCACAATCATATCTCGTTCAAACTCGGCAAAAGCTGAAAATATTGTAAATGTTAAGCGCCCTGTTGGTGTATTTTCGATTATTCCCATATTCAGAATATGAACTTTGATTCCTCGACTAAAAAGGTTTTGAACTGTTTCTAGTCCTTGAACAGTGGAACGTGCGAATCGATCTAACTTTGTCACAACCAATGTATCGCCTTCAGATAATTCATTAAGCAACGATTGAAACTCTTTTCTCTCCAATTTTGTTCCGGTGAATTTTTCAGTATAAATTTTTTCACACCCTGCTTTTTTTAAAGCGATAATTTGAGATTCTAAATCTTGTCCCCATGTACTAACTCTTGCATAACCAAAAATCAGAATTTTCACCTCATTTTTCAGTTTATTTATGATAGTAAGATATGATAGCCTCACAACCCCTATTTTATCACACCACCTTAAAGCTATCAATACTTTTAAGTTTTGATAGCTTTTATTGTAAAATTAAGGTCTACCCATTTTTCACATAAATGAAGAGACGTTTTTCTTTCTAATACATTCGTTTTTCGAAAACATCATGTTTGATAGATTGTATAGTAACAAAAAAGACCATCAATTTTTTTTGGGCTCTATAATAATTTGTGTTGGTGGATATTCCTAAAGGAAAACCCATCAACACTTTTTTGAGTGTTGAAACACAAAAAAGGAACAACAAACTGATAAAATGAAATCGTCTAAAACCACAAATTATTAGAAAGGCTATTCCTTATGGATAAGAATACCAGAAAATTACTTGGACTAACAGATAAACATCTCTCCTTTGGAGAGGATTGGCTTGAATACAGAAAAACAAAGGGGATTCAAGCTCAAGTCATCAAAGCAACGCTTACTTATATTCCGACATATTGTGAACATTGTGGGGTAAAAAATCAAGGACAAATTATTAAGAACGGGCATCATCTGACATGTGCCCAGTTGCCTGTGTTTAATGGGCGCTTGACTTTCTTAGAACTGAGACGCTCACGGTTTCTTTGTCATGAGTGCGGGAAAACCTTTCATGCACATACTGATTTGATTGAAGAACATCATCATTTATCAAAACAACTTTGTCTTCAAATCATGCTTGATTTAAAAAAGAATATCTCTAGAAAACAGATTGCTCAAAAGCATTTTGTTCCAGATGTGACCGTTCTTCGCTTAATGAGTAAGTTAGCTGCTTCGTATTCTCCTAATTGGGATTCCTTCCAAAAATTCTATGTATTGATGAATTCAAATCAATGAAATCCTGTGAAGGAGCGATGAGTTTCATTTGTGTGAACGGAGAAACCAACCAGATTCTTGAAGTCCTTGAAGATCGGCGATTAACTTACTTAACCCGGCATTTTATGCGCTATACAAAAAAAGCAAGAGAAAGTGTGAAGTATCTGGTCATGGATATGAACGCTAGCTATGACCAATTAATCAAGTCTGTGTTTCCAAATGCTCAACTAGTGACTGATCGTTTTCACATTGTACAACAGATGAATCGAGCCTTGAACCAGCTTCGAATACAGACAATGAATGCCTTTCGGCATTCTTCTCTTCAGGAACAGAAACAATACCGACGATTAAAGCGCTATTGGAAATTATTGTTAAAGGATTCAACTGAACTGGATAGTCAGCATCGCCCTTACCATCCATTGTTTAAACGTCCATTGACTCAAACAGACATTGTCGATGAATTACTCAGTTATGATCCCATCTTACGCTTAGCTTACGACACGATTCAATTTCTAAAATACGCCTTCGTTCATCGAGAAGCTAAACGTTTTTTTGAAGAACTGGATACCTTAGACGTCCGATTACCTTTCTGGTTCAAAAAGAAACTCACCTTCTTTAAGAAACACAAACAAGGAATCACAAATGCGTTCTGTCATCCTTTTTCAAATGGCATTACAGAAGGATTAAACAACAAAATCAAGGTAATTAAAAGAGTGGCTTATGGGTATCGTAATTTCTATCATTTTCGTTCACGTATTTATATTATTCAAGGTCTTATTTTTTCACAAGAGTAAAGGAGGATGTAGCCAATATCTTCGCAGCTACAAAGGCAAATCGGGAATTAGCAGCTGTTTTATCGGGTTAAGTACAGCTGCTTTGACTCTATTTAGGAATGGAATTGGCACGGGTTTCGCCAAGTCGCTTCCGGCCAGCTACTCTGATAATTGGCGGAATCCTCATAAACTACTACAAAAGCTCAGAATAAAACCAGAAGGTCTCTGATTTTTATTCCAAGCTTTACGATTTTATTCAGTTGTTTATATCACCAACACAATTTGACATAGAACCTTTATTTGATGGCCCTCTCAAACTATAATAATATTTCGCGATTTACTTGTATCATAGTTTTCAATTTTCATTTGTCAAACTCAATTTTATATTTATGTTGTCTATGTCCCATCATGACTTCAAGAAATTCTATAATTTCATTCTGAATAAATAGTTTTTCTATAACGAAAACACGAATAAGTTATTTGTAATCTCATTATAGAAGGCGATATTCAGTCACTCAATTATTTTAGCATACTCTTTCGCCAAAATTGTTGCAACAAAATCTAATTGGTAAGGATGGCTTATATGATCTTGTTGAGAAGAAAAGTAGATACAATCAGACACATAATCTGGTACATTTTTTTTACTTCCGCTAATTAACCATATTTTGGGTCTATTTTTTTTCTTCAAAAAACTTCTTTTTGTACTATAGTCGAAATAAGAACCTGTGTACGTAAATATAATAATTAATGTATCTTGTGCTGAATTTTCAATATAATCCATTTGTTCTTTATAGGAAAGATTGGTGTACACTTGTTTGTTACATGTAAGCAAATCAGATTGCAGAATTAGAGCTGCTGTTTCTGCTTTCATTAATCCAAATGCAGCTACTTTATTATAGGATTCCATATCTTCTATAAGTTGAGTAACTTTTTCTTCTGCTATTGACTTAGATACTTCAGCAATACTTTCAGCTATCATAGTTGAATAGTGGTCTATTCTAGTAGAAAATAAGTTTTCTTTAATACTGATATCTCGCTCAAGATCTTTTTCTATCAAAATTTGTTTTAATTCGGCAAAATCGGTCAATCCAATTTCTTTGCAGAAACGAGAAATCGAACTAATAGATACATTACAATTTTTTGCGAATTCTTTAATACCTAAGTATTTCATTTCATCTAAATTAGAAAGAACATACGACGCTATCGTTGAATTAGTAGATCCCTTTTTCTCACTAGCAATTGTGCTCAAAAAGACAATAGGCAACTTATTATAAAGCATGGGATCCCTCCTAACTATTTTCCACCAGCAAAATTGTACAACATTCTATTTTTTAAATGATCAACATTTTTTCCTAAAACTTCAGCTATCCTATAGGCAAAGGGATATGGAGTCGCTGGACCTTGACTGGTAATAATATTTTGATCAAATACTACAACTTCATCTTTAAAAATGCCGCCAACAAGTTTATCGGCATAACCCGTGTAGCCAGTAACCATTTTCCCTTTTATCACATCTGCCTCAGATAAAACTACCGTTCCCGAACACATTGCCGCAAGGTATTTGTTGTTCTCATTAAAGTATTTTACCAAATTCAAGACATCCACACTATTCCTTAAATTTTCTCCACCTGGTCGGCCACCTGGCAATACTAAAAGATCATATTCTTTAATATCTTCACTAAATACTTTATCAGCTTTAACTAGAATTCCATGCATTCCTTTAACAACAAGTTCATCAAAAGCAAATGTATGGCATTCAATTTCTGCTCTTCTTAGAATATCCACAATTGTAACTGTTTCACTTTCTTCAAATCCTTCTGCCATTAATACTGCTACTTTATACATAATATGCTTTCTCCTTCTCTTCAAATGAGTTAAAGTATACCATTCTATTTTTTACTGCCAATGAATCCCCATTTAATATATCTATCAATTCATAAGCAAATGCATATGTAGTTGCTGGTCCTCTACTAGTAATCAATTTCCCATCAACTACGACGATATTTTCCAAATAGTGCCCGCTATTTATTTTAGTACCATATCCTGGGTAGGCCGTAAACTTCTTGTTTTCCAGTAAACCTGCTTGTTCCAACACAATTGGTGCAGCACAAATTGCGGCAATCCACTTTCCATCAGCACTCATGTCTTTTAACAGCTTAATTACTTTATCATTATTTTTCAAATTTGTAGCTCCAGGATATCCACCAGGAAGAACGACCATATCATACATCTGTATTGAATCATCTAGAACACGATCACATTGAATAGCAATATCATGTCCCCCTATCACTTCTTTATCAAATCCAACTGAATCACAAGTAATACCAGCTCTTCTTAAAATATCAATAATTGTCAGGGTTTCGCCCTCTTCAAAACCTGGGGCTACTATAACAGCAACTTTTTGCATAATGATTCCCTCCGTAATTTTATTATAAATCTATCGTACACGTTTATGATTATTTAAACAATTCATTTTCAAATTTTGAAAATTACTCCAGATTATTTCCATTCGATTCGATTACCTTTTTATACCAATTATAGGATTCCTTTGTTATTCTCTTGTTACTTCCTCTCCCATAATTGTCTCGATCTACATATATGAAACCATAGCGTTTATCCATTTCTCCTGTTGAAGCTGCTACTAAATCAATGCATCCCCAAGCGATGTAGCCAATAACATCTACACCATCAATCATTGATTCTTTCATAGCCTCAATATGTTTTTGATGATAGTCTATTCGATATATATTCTCTACTTTTCCATTTTCAATTCTATCACGGGCACCCAAACCATTCTCTACAATAAATAACGGCTTTTCATAGCGATCATATAAAGTATTCAACGTAATTCGAAGCCCTAATGGATCAACTTGCCATTCCCATTCACTATTTTCCAAATAGGGATTTCTAATAGAAGTCATAACATTTGATTCGCTCATTTTCTGTGATTTGCTAGATATGCACCTAGACGTATAATAACTTAGAGCAATAAAATCTGATGTATAATCCTGTAGTAATTTAAAATCTTCTGGTTTAGAATCAATGCTTATTTTCTTTTCATTAAACAACCTTTTAGCATAACTTGGATATTTACCGCGACATTGAATATCAATAAAAAAATAACTTTCTCTATTTTTATTTAGTGCTTTAAAAATATCCTCTGGATGACATGAATAAGGATAATAATCCCCAGCAGCTAACATGCATCCAATTTGGTTAGAAGGATTAATTTCATGAGCAAACTTAGTAGTCCATGCACTTGCTACTAATTGATTATGAGCCGCTTGATACTTTATTTGCTCTGGGTTTTCAACATCTTCAAGAATAAGACCTCCTCCTGAAAATGAATTGTGCAAAATGACATTAACTTCATTAAATGTAATCCAATACTTTACTAAGTTTTTAAATTCTTTGATTACCGTTTTAGAATACTTCACGTAGAAATCAATCATTTCCCGATGATCCCAACCACCATAATGTTCAACTAAATATAGCGGAATATCAAAATGGCTAATCGTAACGATAGGCTCCATACCATATTCTTTACATAATTCAAATATATTACGATAAAACTCTAATCCTTCTTCATTTGGTTTTTGCTCAGTTCCTTTTGGGAAGATACGTGTCCAAGAGATACTTGTTCTAAAGCATGTCAAACCAAGTTCAGCTAACAACTTCAAATCTTCTTCATACGTGTGGTAAAAATCAATCGCATGGTGTGTAGGAAAATAATTTTCACTTTTTTGGTGCATATAATTTAATTTTCCTTGTTTTATCAATTTCCTCTCATCAGAAAGTGGAACTACATCCATCACTGAAAGTCCTCTGCCACCTTCTAAGTAAGCTCCTTCAGCTTGATTCGCTGAAAGAGCCCCACCCCAAAAAAAACTCGATTTCATCATATTAATGCTCCTTGAAAATCAGTTAATAATTCATTATCTTCATTGACTACTATTACATTAGAAAATTCTTCAAAATTTGTAAACAATATTGGAATAATAGAATTCAAATTATGATCAGCAATTTTTTTCAAATCAAATGCAATTAATAATTGTCCTTTTTCTATAGTATCATCCATTTTAACATAGGAACTAAATCCATCACCATTCATCTCAACTGTATCAATGCCAATGTGAATAAGAACTTCCAGTCCCTCTTTACTTCTTAAACCAATCGCATGCTTTGTTGGAAAAAGCATTGTCACAGTTCCCTCAAACGGAGAGTACACTTTTCCTTCAGATGGAATAATAGCGAATCCTTCCCCAAGTGACTTGCTAGAAAATACCTCATCAGGGACTTTTTCTAAGGAAACTATTTCTCCTTCAACCGGCTGAGTTAGATTGATTTCTTTAGATAATTGATCAATACTTGTATTTTTTTCGATCGGGAGACTATTTTCTTTAATGCCAGCTAACATTGTTCCAATAAATGCAAAAATAATACTAATCAAAATACCAATAATAATATGAATATAGCTATCCGCAATGTAAGTTGGCAATGCTAAAATACCTGGTAATATAATGGCAGTTGCACCTCCGCCAAAATAATTAATGTATGCTGCACCAATTCCGCCGCCTAACATAGCAAATATCATCGGTTTTTTATATTTAAGGTTAAACCCAAACATAACTGGTTCTGTGACACCAAACAATCCAGTAATAGAACTAGTAAATGCTACACTCTTTTCCACCTTATTTTTTAATAAGAAAAATACAGCAAAACCAGCTCCTGCTTGTGCCAAGTTTCCAGTCAAATTTGCTGGAGAAATTACAGAGTATCCATACTCAGCAATCAGTTGCGTATTGATTGGTGTTATCGCATAGTGCATGCCGAAAATAATAAGTAATGGTCTAAATGTTCCAAATAGAAAGGCCCCTAATACACCATTTGCATTGTATAACCATGTAACTCCTTGTGCTACCCATTGCCCAACATAAGACCCAAATGGTCCAACTAATACCAACTCTAATGGAACCATGATGAATAACACAATCATAGGAACAAAGAGTACTTTAAAGGTATCAGGGATAAGTTTATTGGCCCATTTATAAACATAAGACATAATCCATACACTAATGATTATAGGGATGATTGTAGATTTATAACTAACTAATAATATCGGTAACCCTAAAAAATCAAGTGAAGAAATACCTGTTTCTGCGGCCATTGTTGCTCCTTGCATAATAGTTGGATACATCAATGCCCCTGCAAGAGCAACTGCTAAATACTCATTTGTTCTGAACTTTTTTGCAGCACTGACTGCTAAAAAGAATGGGAAGAAATAAAAAAGTAGATCTCCTATCAAGTTAAAAATTTTAAGTGTATCACTATCTGGTGAGACCAAAGAAAATGTAGTTAAAATTGCAGTTACAGATTTTACCATACCACAACCAATTAGAACAGGAATAATTGGGCTAAAGCATCCCGAGATTGTTTCTATAATCTGAGATAGTGGATTTTTCTTTATTTCACTTCGTTCAATGGTAGTTCCCTCTTCAATAAGAATCATCTTTTCAAGTTCCGAAAAAACCCCAGTAACTTTTGCTCCAAGAATTACCTGCAACTGACCATGTTTCTTTTGAGATTTGATGACGCCTTCAACTTGATCTAATTCATTTAAAGAAATTTCTGATTCATTTTTTACATTAAAACGAAGTCGAGTTGCACAATGGGTCATATACGTGACGTTACTTTCCCCAATTATATGAAGAATTTTTTTTGCTATTTGTTTGTTGTCCATTTTTTCCTCCTTGAAAACGTATTCCCGGGTTAGTTATTATTTTAAATCGTTTTCAAATTAAAACAATATATTTCCAAAAACTGGAAATAGTATCATTGATTGTATATCAAAAGGAAAATTTTTTATATACACGAAACAAATTTATCTAAAGTATCCACTCTTCCAAAATCTAACCAAAATTCTTCGTTTTTGACATAAAGAAAAACATCTACAAAATATAGACGTTTTTCTCTTGTTTCAATTTTTAAGTGTTTCCTATACAATAAATGATGAAGATTACTTTTAATTTACATAAATCGCATTATTCTAAGTAAAAAAATTTCATCTCTATTCGTATCACACTTGCTATTTTTAAAACAACTCAAGCAACACTTTACCCTAAACACTTAATAGTTTAGTGACATCTAAGTTTACTGCCCTGTATACTTTTACTTATAAAAAGGAGTGAACAATCTTGTCTATAAGTGAAAAAATAAAAGTGTTACGAATAGAAAAAGAATGGTCTCAAAAAAAATTAGCTGAAATGTTAAATGTGTCTAGCCAAGCAATTTCAAACTGGGAAAGAGGACAAAGTTATCCTGATATATCAAATATCATACAACTATCTGACCTATTTGATGTTACCTTAGACGAGTTGATAAAAGAGGACATAAATTTTAAGGAAGAATTACTTCATAAAAAAGTTGAGAAGAAAATCTCTGTCTATTTAAGTAGTTTCATTTTAATCTTTTTTTTAGGAATTTTCGGATATTTTACTTACAACGCCTTCAAAAGTAATTTTGAAGAAATAAATTATTTTGCTTTGTCAGTTTCTCTGTTAGGTATAATAAATTTCATTAAAGAAATTAAAAAAAATAGTTAAGTATGTTATTAAAAGTACAAGGTCACATAATCCCGATTATCACAAAGTAAGCCCACCAGTCAAGCGATTGGTGGGCTTACTTTGTGATTTTCGATTGGTCTACCTAAACACCTCCTGGTTTCACAATCTTTTCAATCTAAAAAGATTGTGAAAAATATTAATTGAATATTGATTTAATTGCTATATAATAAATTTTTTAATAGCTAACAATTAGAATAAGTGGAAAACTAAACTGACTCCAACACCTAATAATATTATTCCGAAAAATAAGCTATACCATATAGAAAAGCCAATAAAATAAGAAGTATTTTTATTTCCATTATTCTTTACTTCAGTAAAATTTTTATAAGTAGTGGATTAGAGTCAATATCTTGGACACATTTTAGTAGAGACAGTTATGTCATCTTTTCTTTTGTCAACTCTTCAAACTCCTGAGGGGTTAGATAGTGAATGGAACTGTGAATTCGATTCCGGTTATAAAATCCCTCAATATAGCTAAATAGTGCACGATTTGCTTCTTCAAAATTTGAGTAGCTAGTCGTGTAAACTTCTTCCTTTTTCAATGAGGCATGGAAAGATTCGATTCCTGCGTTATCATAAGGTGTTCCTTTTCTACTATAGGAATGCCTTATTTTGTTGGTTTCAAGCCATTTTTCTACTTTTGTTGCTGTATATTGACTGCCCAAGTCAGTGTGTAGAATCATTCCTTCCGGAATGTGATAGTGTAGTTTTGCTTTATTCAACGTTTGAATGACACAATCCACAGTCATTCTTTTTGAAAATGTATAGCTAATAATCTTTTTCGTGTGTAGATCCATGATGGAAGACAAGTAACACCAACCGTTTTTCTTAGTAGGAATGTAAGTAATGTCAGCCGCCCATTTCTCACAGATAGTTTGAGTAGAAAAGTCCTGATTTAATATGTTCTCTTTTGAAATAATCGTTTTATTTGACTGTTGAGGTCTAAATTTTTTTGCTACAATCGATCTTAAATTTAATTGCTTCATTAGCTTTTGGACATGTTTAAGAGATACTGAAATGCCATCTTTTAATAAAACTTGATGGATTTTGGAGGCACCATAGCGTTGTTTATTCGTAAAAAAAAATTGTCGAAATAGTCTCTTTCAGCGTATTATTTCTGATTTCTGTAGCTGTCAATGGCTTGTTTTTATAAAAATAATAGACACTTCTAGGGATTTCTAATAACCGACATAACAAAGAAACAGTGTAGTCCGTACACCATTTTTCAATAAACTGAATAAGCGAATTTAGGTTTTTCGAGAGAATATGGCTGCGGCTTTTTTTAAGATTTCAAGTTCCTCTTTCAAACGAGCATTTTCTTTTTTTAGTTCAGCTACTTCATTTCCAGTCAGTCCTGTGGACTGATTAGGTAAATATAAATTCTTCCATTTGTAAATCGTCGCTTCAGATAAGCCATATTCTTTCGCCAATCCTCGAACTGAACGTCCAGTTTGATTCAGTTCAACAATCATCTGTTTAAAATTTTCTTCATATTGGGTCATAAAAATTCATCCTCTCGTAGATAAGTTTAATTTATTTTTGTCTCTACGAAAAGTTGTCTAAGATTTAATACTAACACCAATATATAAAAGTGTTTGTTTTTATTCGGACTTACGTCCTATTTTGCGTAATATAAGATTTTAATGAGTTTAAGAAGTTTACTTCGAAGTAATTGTTAGAATCAATTCTTTGAGCCTCAATAATATTTATAGTTATCTCTGTGTGGAGGTAAGAATTATTAGTATAGAAATAACCGTAGGCTTCATCAACAATTAGTAGTAAGTCTTCGTCATCATCATTTATTGGAGAAAAATCTGTTAATTCCTTTGAGAAATAATTTTCACTATTTACATCTTTTTCTACTTTGTAAAGTTTAAATTTAAACGATTTTTTATCAGCCAAAAAGCCTGTGAATGCCCACGCATTAAATTTCAAACTATCCATAAATGATTTACTTATATCATCAACAGTTATTTCATGAAGATTTACTTTTCCTTCTACAAATTTAACTATTTCATTTGGTGTATAGATATGCAATCGCCCCCCTATTAATTGTGGTTGTATTACCAATATTATAAACGGCACTCTGCCCTGAATTCAAGCTATACAATTGAAGACCAGACTTTTCAATATGATCTCTGGTTAATTTTGTTTTACTCATAATTTTTCCCTTCCTAAAAAAAGTCGTTTAGCATGTGCAAAAATCATCGATTTTGAACAAAAACAGCCTCAAAAGCAAAGTCACTATATAAATGACGAGTGACAGAGTATTCAAACGGTTTTCCAGATTCTAACGAAACAATTTTTTCAACTTCAATCATAAAAAAACCATCTGCAACAGACAAAAACGTTTTATCCATTTCATTTGCTACATCTCCCTTGATCCATAAATGAGAGGTTTGGATCATCAAATCCAATTCTTGCGTAATGTAGTTATAAACTGATTTTTCTAGATGCTTTGGTTGTAAACCTGGAATCAGTGACAATGGCATAAATGTTTGTTCAATCGAATAAGGTTTATGATCAATGTATCGACTTCGAACAATATTATACACATAATCTTTATTGGTGATTTTAAGTAATTTAGCAACTTTTGCACTTGGTATCTCAATAGAAAAACTATGAATTTTAGATGTCACATGCTCCTCTCCAACAATATTTAGCAATCCTGCATTTGGCCCGAAAACATGCGTCGTATCCATTGGTTTTCTCAACACTTCTGTCCCATACCCGCTTCGACTACGCAAAATCCCTTCCTTTACTAATAAATCCAATCCTTTTTTGACCGTAAGTTTACTGCATTGATAAATTTGAGCTAGCTCCCCTCCTGCTGGAAGCTTTTGTCCGACTGAATAATAATCATTCGTGATTTTATTTTTTATATCAATATAAACTTTCATATATTTTGAATCAATTTTCATCTATATGCCCTCACTGTTAAAGATATAGTTAAAGCTATATCTTTTTATTCGAATATAACTAAATTATCTATCATATAATAACTTCTGTCAAATTGAAAAACACAAAGATATATACTTTTAAAATAAAATGTATTGTTTCGTCAAAAAACTGTTTAACTTTCTTGAAAGCGGTGTTATTCTTTGGGTATTAAAGCAACTAAAGGAGACTATCATGAATAAACAACGATTAAATTTTCCAGAAGAATTTTGGTGGGGATCAGCATGGTCTGCCGAACAATCAGAAGGCCGTGGCGAAACAGGAAAAGCTGAAACAGTTTGGGAACGCTGGTTTAGTGAGCAACCTACTCGCTTTTACAATCAAATTAGTTCAGAAATTGCTACAGATCATATTCATCACTATAAAGAAGATGTACAGTTGATGAAACAAACAGGGCATAATTCTTTTAGAGTCTCGATTTCTTGGGCTCGTATGTTTCCAAATGGTGGTCAGGGAGCTGTGAACCCTAAAGCGATTCTTTTTTACCGAAATCTTTTTTCTGAAATGAATCAGAATGGAATCAAGGTCTTTGCTAATTTGTATCATTTTGATATGCCTGCTGCCATGCAAGATAAAGGTGGTTGGGAATCTAGAATTGTCGTTGATGCTTTTGTTCATTTTGCAACAACTTGTTTCGAAGAGTTTGGTGACTTAGTTTCTTACTGGTTTACATCAAATGAACCATTAGGACCGATTTTAGGTAGTTATTTAGAAGATTTTCATTACCCGAATTTAGTTGATTTCAAACGTGGTGCACAAGCAGCCTTCTTTACTATTTTAGCCCATGCTAAAATCATCAAAGTTTTCAAAGAAAAAGAAGTTTCAGGAAAAATCGGTGTGATTTTAAATCTTAGTCCGACTTTCCCGAGAAGTCAGAATTCAGCCGATGTAAAAGCAGCTGAGATTGCGGATTTATTTTATACTCGAAGTTTTTTAGATCCGATGGTCAAAGGTGTTTTTCCTAAAAAATTAGTTGACCTTTTACGTGAGTATGATCAATTACCTAGTGACTATACAACAGCTGATTTAACTTGTATTAAAGAAAATACTGCGCAAATTCTTGGATTGAATTACTACGAGCCAAGACGTGTGAAAGCACGACTAACCGCTATTAATCAAGAAGGTCCATTTTTACCTGATTGGTTTTTTGAGCTTCATATCATGCCTGGAAGAAAAATGAATGAATATCGTGGTTGGGAAATTTACGAAAAAGGCATCTATGATCTTTGTATGGATATCAAAAACAACTATGGCAATATTGAATCATTTATTTCAGAAAATGGAATGGGCGTTGCGAATGAAGAACGTTTTATGGATGAGGTTACAGGTCAAGTTATTGATAGTTACCGCATCGACTATATCAAAGACCACCTTGCTTATCTATGGAAAGCAATTGAAGAAGGCGCAAATATCAAAGGATACCATCTATGGACATTTATTGATTGTTGGTCTTGGATCAACGCTTATAAAAACCGTTACGGTTTAGTCTCATTAGACTTAGCAACACAAAAACGAACCATCAAAAAAAGTGGTGAATTCTATAAACAATTAAGTGATGAAAATGGTTTTTACTACGACAAAAATAAACTTGTATAGGAGCAAATAAAATGGGAGAAACTAAAAAAGATAAAGTTTTTGAAAAATTTGGTTATGTTGCAACAAAATTAGGGAATCAAATCCATTTAAGAACCTTACGCGATGCTTTTGCAACTTTTATGCCTTTTATGATGTTAGCTGGCTTTGTAACATTGATCAATTATGTCATTTTAGAACCTACTGGATTTATGGGGAAAATAATCGCACCGAGCACGTTAACAACGATTCAAGAAATTGGTATTTCAATCGGAAATGGGACGTTGAGTATCACAACCTTACTTGTCGTTGCAGCAGTCTCTTACCATATGTGTATGAGTCGTAATTATTTGAACCAAATTGCAGCGGTATTAGTTGCAATTTCGACATTTATTGTGCTAACTCCAATGAAAACGATGTTTTTACCAGATGGAGCAACTGACACGATTGAAGTGACTGGCGTTATTCCTTTAAGTCATACAGGGGCTTCTGGAATGTTTGTTGGAATTTTTATTGGTTTGTTTGCAACGGAATTATTCATTAAGTTATCTCGAATGGAAAAACTACAAATCAATCTTTCTGGAAACATTCCTCCGGCTGTTACCAAATCATTTAATGTTTTGATCCCAATTATGATAACCGTTACAAGTTTTGCAATTTTGTCTTTTGGTGTCAATCAATTATTTAAACAAGATGTCAATACCTTGATCACAAACGTCATTACAGGTCCATTAAGTCGAGTAACAACTGGTTTGCCAGGTTTCTTGCTGATTACTTCTATCGCAAATCTATTTTTTGGTTTCGGTATTCATCAAGCAGTTATTTCTGGTTCATTACTTGATCCATTTTTATTGCAAAATATGCAAGAAAACATGACTGCTTATGCAAATAAAGAAGAAATTCCTCACATCATTAATATGGCCTTTAAAGATACCTTTGCTGTAATGGGCGGATCAGGGAATACAATTGCTTTATTAATTGCTATTTTTATTTTTAGTCGTAGACAAGATTATAAAGATTTTGCCAAGCTTTCTGTGGCACCAGCTGTCTTCAACATTAGTGAACCTATTATCTTTGGTTTACCGATTGTATTTAATTTGAGCTTGATTATCCCATTTGTTTTAGCACCAATTTTTTCATTAACTGTTGCTTATTTTGCGACAGCTGCTGGATTAATCAATCATGTGGTTGTTCAAATCCCTTGGACTACCCCTCCTGTGATTTCTGGTTTTCTAGCAACTGCAGGGGATTGGCGAGCTGCTGTGCTTCAAATAGTAATTATTGCAGCTAGTGTATTTATTTACCTGCCATTTTTAAGAATCGATGAAAAAGTAACTTCTACAATGAAATAAAAGAGTCATAGATGTTTTCGTGATTGTTTACGGTCACATATAAAAACTAGAAATACTATTTTGATAAAAAACAAGACAACCTACTACTTTTAAGCAGAGGTTGTCTTGTTTTTCTGTACTGTTTGAATTTCAAAAGATTAGTTATTTTCTATACAGTGAAATTCTTTGTGCTTTAGTTCGTACACTTCATCGCATGCTTTTGCGACATCCTGTTCATGAGTGACGACGATAATACACTTTTGTTGTTCATGCGCTACTTTTTGAAAAAGTTGAACAATATCTTTTGACGTTTGCTCATCCAAATTTCCTGTGGGTTCATCTGCCACGATTAATTCATGATCACAACATAATGCTCGTACAATTGCTACTCGTTGTTGTTGTCCACCTGAAAGCTGTGTAACGTTTTTTCGGGCTAACGTTTCATCAATCCCGACACTTTTTAAATTCTCAAGTGCATAAACTTCTCGGTTTTCCTGTTTTGATCCCGAGATTACCATTGCCGTAAGAACATTATCTAAAGCAGACATATACGGTAGTAAATTATATGCCTGAAAAATGATCGATACATCATTTTTACGAAAATTACGCAAACCAATTTTACTTAGTGATTCTCCATTATATAAAATCATTCCCGTTTTTGGGACATCTAATCCAGAAATTAGTGACAAAAAAGTTGTTTTACCAGAACCACTGGCTCCTAAAATTGCATACATTCTTCCTCGATGAAAATCAAGATTGACATTTTTATATAAATAATCTTCTTCGTTTTGGTACCAATAACCGATCTCTTGTGCTTGTAACATATCCATTCCTCTTTTCTATATCCCTATCTAGGTCGTCAATATTTTTTTCGGTTGTAATCGTAAAATCCCAACAGATGCTAATAAAATTGAAAAGAAACTGATTAGGAGTCCTAAGCCCGCTAAGGTTGCGATTTCAGCTGGTTTTACTGAGATATTTAAATCTTGGATTTCTGCTGCAGCTTCTTTAGAACTTGCGCCGATTCCACCAAATCCGCCTTCCATCATTCCACCTCCACCATTGCCTCGACCTTGCTCTTGCCCACCACCAGGGCCACCATTGTTCCCTTGAGTGTTTTGCTGTGTAGATTCCGTTTGTTGTTGGATCAATTGCTCACCTACCACATTCCCAACGATATTTCCGCTGAACGATGCAATCGCTAAAGCAATCACCATACAAACAATAATTTCACTAAAGAATTGTAAAATAACTTTGAAGCGAGACTCTCCTAGTGACAGTAACACACCGATTTCATATCTTCTTTCACGAATGGTCATCATAACAATCAAAGTCAAAATAATGATTCCAGCAATCGCAACTAAAATCACGATATTTTTTGCAAAACTTGCTACATTATTTAAAGGTTGTAACATTTGTTGATAGGCTTGATCATTGGTTTGTAGACTAAAACTTTCTGTATCAATTAATTTTTCAGCACTAGCTACAAAACTATCCATTTCTTTAGGGTCACTTAAAGTATAAACAGCTGAATCGATTGTTTTTTCAGAATCTTCTCCTTTAAGAGTATTCGCAAAAGTATAAGAACTATAAATCGTATTAGATGGATTCAAAAAGTTGAACATCATTCCCATGCTATCGCCACTTTCAGAGGTTTCGTAAATGCCTTTGATCGTCACTTCATAGGTAGTATCTTCATTTTCTGGACTAGTGATTTTAAACGTATCTCCTACTTTTAAATCATTTGCTTGTGCTAACGTTTTTTCAATTACTACATTGTTAGTATCTTTGTCTTCATCAGTAATCAACTCACCGCTCGTTAATGTTGCAGTCCCTTCAGAAAAGGCTGCTAGCATTGACAGGTCTAAAACACCGCTGACTTGGAAATCACTCTGTGTCATCGCTGATTGATCGCCACCCACACCTCCTTGCATCTCTCCACCTGGACCACCGCCCATTCCTTGTTCAGTTTTCGTATCTGAATTTGCTTCTGTAGAAGATGATGTCGATGTATCCTCATTTGAAATGGGGGTAATATCATCTGTTGCTCCAGCAGACGATGAGGAAATAAATGAATAAGTTTTCACGTTATCTAGTGCAGCAATTTTTTCTGCGTCCTCCAAATTAACAGGCGTTAAACTGAAACTTCCAGGATCTGGTCTTTCTCCATCAGAACTTTCCGTTTTTTTCATTGCCGCTTCTCGATTAGCCGACAACGTGACGGTCGCTCCAACACTTTTTTTTGCATTTTCAGTGGCAGTCAATGCTGCACTTCGAATCGTTAACCCAGCTAAAACAAATATTAGTATGGCTGAAAAAACCAAACATAATAAAAAGGTTCGCCCTTTTTTCGTTTTCATACTTAATAATGCTCGTTTGATAAAATCCATGTTTTTCTTCCTCCTAAATAATGACTTGTTGACATCCATAACTATAAAGGTTGTAACTTAAACAGAACTTAAAGGAGAGAAATTAAATTTTTTTCTTTTCGACTTGCAATCAAAATAGAAAAATGATTAAATAGTTGTGGTTACCTCTTTAATATTTTTGATAAAAATAGAAAATAGAAAGGAACTTATTTTATTGGAAAAAAAGAGAATGTCTTTGTACGGAATAATTTTTTCTCTTAGCTTTTTCCTGATTTTATCTTTCTTTTTTTCCCCACATACTGTTGATTATGCCAAAGAGACTGATTTAGCGCATGAGTTGGCTTTTTCCCAAAAAGCTGCTGTCATACCAATTGAAGAGAAAAAAAATAGTATAGTGGAAGAAAAATCCACTGAATTGACTACTTTTTATGAAAATATTGCTGCAACAATCAATAAAACAGCTACTTCTTTTGATGGGAAAATTGGAATCACATATATTGATCTAACTACAGGTGAAAAAATAGCTGTAAATGGTGAGCAGCGCTTTTTTAGCGCTAGTACGATTAAAGTCCCCTTAGCTATGATGATTGCAGACAAAGTAGCCAATGGTGAGCTGAAATGGGAAGATCAATTAATCTACAAGGAAAAAGATGATTACGAGGAAGGAACGGGGATTATTGTTAATAACATTCAACCCACTTACTCTTTAAGAACTTTGCAGGAATACAATATTGTTTATTCTGATAACATTGCTAAAAATATGCTTTACGATACTTTTGGTGGAGATAAAGCTGGAAAAAAAGCAATCACACAGCACTTTTTCCAACGTGATACAGATCCTGAGAATACGGAGTTATCCTCAAACGAAGCAGCAGAAGTTTTATCTCAGCTGTATCAAGAAAAAGCAACAAATTCTGAATACCAAACGATTTATGATTATATGAAACAAACCGTTTTTCACGAACGAATGGATACGGCAACTACTAGTGGTAAAGTAGCCCATAAAATAGGTTCTTATGATAATTTTATTCATGATATTGGTATTTTAGAAACAGACCATCCATTTATTTTAGCTATCTATACAGATGGGAAAAATGGTAGTTCAGTTATTTCTGAGCTAACCGATCAATTATGGGAATTACAACAAAATGAATATCCTAAAATAAGCACTAAAAGTTAGCGATGTTGCTAACTTTTAGTGCTTATTTTTTAGAGTCATCTCCATCAAAAATCTAGAGTTGCAGTTGAATTCGATACAAGCTTACCTTACATATTTTTAACTTTAATCAAGCGAGTAATTTCACTACGTTCGTTTTCTTCTAGTTTCATTTTGATATAATGAATCGTTTCTTCTAATTGAGGAATCGTCAAATATTCTAGTGCATTAACTCTTCTTCTCGTTTTTTCTATTTCTGATGACATCAATTGACACGTTTTTTCTACTTCCGATAACTTTAAAAGTTCTGGTAAAATAGTGGTTATTTTAGTAAATGATGTATCTAATTCAGCATTTGAATTAAGATAACCATAGGAAAGCGGTGTTTCAGAAAGTGTCTGATCATAATCAAAATTCATTATTGGGACCGCCACGCTCATGATATTTTTCTCGATAACATCTAAAAAAACGTTGGTCGCAGGTATGGCTACTAATTCTTCGATGAAAGATTCATTAATTGTGGCACTGGCTAATACAAAATGACTCAATGCTGAGCTTAATTCTTTTTCAACTTGAATCCTTAATGTATGATTCTCTTTTACTAAAATAATAAATTGACGCATTAATTCATCTTGCTTGTCTTTTAGTAACTTATGGCCTCTTTTAGCTGTTGTTAATTGATTTTTTAAACGATTAAGCTCCATACGTGTTGGATTTACATTTAATCGGACCATTCTATTACGCTCCTTCTGTTAAAAATTCCTCTAACATATCATCTTTAATTCGTTTTAACTCTGTTCTAGGTAAAATAGACAGCAATTCCCAACCTAAGTCAAGGGTTTCTTCAATTGGTCGATTAACTTTAAAGCCTTGATTTACATATTCTTTTTCAAATCTAATAGCAAAAGTAGCATAGATTTTATCAATTTCAGATAATGCCGACTCCCCTAAAATAACAGCTAATTCTTTCGCTTGTTTTCCTTGTGCATAGGCAGCAAATAACTGATTCATCGTGGCTGCATGATCTTCACGCGTTTTTCCTGCCCCTGTTCCCTTATCCTTCAAGCGTGATAAGGAAGGCAATACATCAATCGGTGGCTGAATACCACTTTTGTATAATTCGCGAGATAAAATAATTTGCCCTTCTGTAATATAGCCGGTTAAATCAGGAATTGGATGTGTTTTGTCATCTTCTGGCATCGTTAAAATAGGAATTTGTGTAACGGATCCTTTAACTCCGCGAATTCTTCCTGCACGCTCATAAAGAGTTGCTAAATTCGTATATAAATAGCCTGGATAGCCTCTACGACCTGGAACTTCTCGCCGAGCAGCAGAAATTTCGCGTAAGGCTTCACAATAATTGGTCATATCAGTCATAATCACTAATACATGCATGCCTTTTTCATAGGCCAAATATTCAGCTGCCGTTAAAGCCATTCGAGGTGTTGCGATTCGCTCAATTGCGGGGTCATTCGCTAAATTCATAAATAAAACAGAGCGATCGATTGCACCCGTTTGTCGAAAATCTTCCATAAAGAATTCTGCCTCTTCAAACGTAATACCAATAGCCGCAAAAACAACAGCAAATTCTTCGTCACTATTTAAGACTGTTGCTTGACGAGCAATTTGTGCCGCTAATTCTTTGTGTGGAAGTCCAGATCCAGAAAAAACAGGTAATTTTTGCCCACGAACTAAAGTATTCAAGTGATCAATTGCTGAAATTCCTGTTTGGATAAATTCATCTGGATAATCTCTAGCAACTGGATTGATGACTTCTCCGTTGATGTTGACCATTTTTTCTGGTAGGATTGCTGGTCCTTTATCTTTTGGCCTTCCCAACCCATCAAAAACTCGTCCAATCATATCTTCTGATACGCCTAATTCTAAAGGATGACCTAAAAAACGGACTTTTGAATCACGAATATTAAGGTTGCTTGTTCCTTCGAATATTTGCACCATGGCTTTATCACCTGCTACTTCAAGAACTTGTCCTCGACGACTTTCTCCATTTTGCAAACGAACATCTACTAATTCTTCGTATTTTACTCCTTCAACTTGATCAACAATCATTAAAGGACCAACGACTTCACTGATTGTTCGATATTCCTTAATCATTCGTCATCCCTCCATCAGCTATTATTTTCATGATTGTTTCTTTGATACTGGATTCAAGAAGAGCCAACTTTTCAAGTTCTTCTTCATGTACATATTTACTTCTAGCAATTCGATCTCTTAATTCAGTTGTTCCATTCATAATTTCGGTATAATAAGCACCCAAATCTAACGCACGTTGTCCCTCACTATGAAAGGTCAAAATTAAGCGTAGCATTTTAACTTGCTTTTCTCTAGAAGTAAACGTATCTATTTCATCAAAAGCATTTTGTTGCAAATAATCTTCTCGAATTGATTTAGCTGTTTCTAAGGTCAAACGATCTTTGTCCGATAAAGAATCGATTCCCACTAAACGAACAATTTCATCTAGTTGTGCTTCTTCTTGGAGAATCCGCATCCCGTCGCTTACCATTTTGGACCAGTCTGTTCCCAATTCTTGTGTTAAATAGTTAGCAACTTCATAATCATAAAGTGAGTAACTTTGAAGCCAATTAATTGATGGAAAATGGCGTTTTTGCGCTAAAGTCGCATCTAAGCCCCAAAATACCTTTACTACTCGTAGTGTGTTTTGAGTCACTGGTTCTGAAACGTCTCCGCCAGATGGAGAAACGGCACTAATAGCAGTAATACTTCCTTCACGCTGCTCTTTTCCAAGCACGATTGCATGACCAGCACGTTCATAATATTCTGCCAGTCTACTTCCCAAATAAGCAGGATATCCTTCGTCCCCTGGCATTTCTTCTAACCGACCACTCATTTCACGTAAAGCCTCTGCCCAACGTGAAGTTGAATCCGCCATTATCGCAACAGAATACCCCATATCGCGATAATACTCTGCAATGGTTATCCCAGTATAAATCGAAGCTTCTCTGGCTGCTACAGGCATATTTGACGTATTAGCAATCAAAACCGTTCGTTTCATCAGCGATTCGCCCGTTTCAGGGTCTATTAATTCAGGAAATTCATTTAAAACATCCGTCATTTCATTGCCACGTTCACCACAACCAACATAAACAACTAAGTCAACATCCGCCCATTTTGCGATTTGATGTTGAACAACCGTTTTCCCAGCGCCAAAAGGTCCAGGCACTGCGGCAGCACCTCCTTTAGTTACAGGGAAAAAGGTATCAATCACTCGTTGCCCTGTCATTAAAGGAACGGTCGGATTTCTTTTTTCAGAAATAGGTCTACTTTTTCGTACTGGCCATTTTTGTAACATGGAAAAGTTTTTTTCTCCTTGTGGGGTCTTAATAGTATAGATTGTATCCTCAATAGTAAATTCACCAGAGTTAACTACCATCAAAATACCTTCGACTCCAAATGGAACCATAATTTTATGTCGAATAATGGCTGTTTCTTGAACAATCCCAATCACATCACCTGCTTCAACTTCTATCCCAACTGTCAAAATTGGTTCAAAGAGCCATTTACGTTCTCGATCTAAAGCCGTAATTTGTATTCCTCTACCTAAAAAGTAGCTATCTGTTACTTGCGCAAATGTATCTAAAGGACGTTGAATCCCATCAAACATCTGTGAGATAAGTCCGGGAGCTAATTCAACTGACAAAGGTTCGCCAGTTGTGACCACTGGTTCGCCAGGTCCAATTCCCGTAGTTTCTTCATATACTTGAATAGATGCAACATCTCCACGCATTTCAATGATTTCGCCTATCACGCCTAAATTACCTACATGACAAATATCTTGAATACTTGCATCTGCCATATTTTTTGCCATAACTAGAGGACCTGAAACTTTGATAATTTCACCTTTTTGCACGTTCTTTCCTCCTACTTTAATCGTTTATCTAAAACAACTGATTGCTTAGATAACTCTTTCATAATGTAAATCAATCACAATCTCATCGAAACGATTAATCCATAAATTCGCTCATCCTAAATTCTTCTCTCAATCAAATGAACCGATTTTTATAAAATATTTTGACCGACTGCTCTTTCAACTGTTTGTTGAATTTCATTTAAACCAATTCCCTTACTACCATTTTGATTAGGGATTAAGATGATTGCTGGTACTAAAGAAGATTTGTATCGTTCAATTGCTTCCAAAACCATCTCAGCAGTGCTTTCAGTAATAAAAATTAGTCCATAAGATTCTTTCGCCATTTGATCAATCGTTGAGCGAACTTGATTTTGAGATTCTTGATACACCACATCAAATCCTAATAATTTAAAAGGCATTACTGAATCTTTCTCCCCAATCACACCAATTTTATAATTCATTCCCTCATCGTATCCTTTCTCGCAATTGTTCTACTGGAAAATTATTTCGTTTACCAACTAAAAGTAATCGTAGATTCTTCCATTCAAGTTCTTTCGCGTGAAGTAATGCTAAAAGTGGTAACGGACCAAATGCAACTACAGTGTATTTTTCAAATTTTTTCGCTAAATATTCATCTTTTTTTTGTTCAAATTCAATTAGATTTACCGTTTGCGTTTCTGTATCCAAAATTGATGCAATTAATGAATGGTATTTTGTTGTTAATAAATACTGACTAAATTGTGTCAAATTTTGCTCTGAATAATTCAGCAATTCTTTTTTTTGAATCGTTCCTGAACTTGATAAAACAGTCGAAAGAAATGATTTATGTTGTTTTTGCCTGATTCCTCTTGCCATAGTTGATATATTAGTTAAATCGATAAACGCTTGTACTTCTTCTAAGACTTCTGGATAGCTTAATTTTTCTGCTAATTGACGTTGATAGGTCAAAAACAGTCGATCATAGATAATATCAATTGCTTGATAATCGGTAGCTTCCTTCAAGTAATCAAATACTTCGATAATCGCGTCCAATAGAAATGGATCCAACTCACTAGATTTTTTAGTTTGAACTGCACTTTTTAGTGTTTCGATTGAATAACAACCATCAAAAACAAACAAATAATCTAAATTTTGTTGTAGTACTTGAGCTTTTGTTAATACTTTTAAATTATGAAAAGTAAATCGAGAAGTATAAATCGAAATAATCTCTGCTTCAGGAGCCAAATTATACAACCACTCATAAAATCGTCCTCTTTCAACACCTAAAATGTTATCAAAACGATTAAGAAAACCATCTGTGAGATAAGGAGCATAGATAGTACTTCGAAAAACGCGCTCGAGCGCTTCACCATTTTTAGCAGTCAAGAGCTGCTCATATTGTTTTTCAGTTAGCAATTCCATTTCTTTAATACGGACTAAGGGATTTAGTTGATTATATGAGGGAATCTTCATTTAGTACCTCCGACTGAAATAATTTTTCTGCAACATTAAAGCTCTCAGCTTTTTTTATTTCTTCAACTAAATTTGAAAACAAACAATTGTACTCAACACCATTTTTTGAAAAAAGTAACCCACCTTCTCCAGAAATGACTTCATCACAAAGTATAAATTGTTTCTGCTCATTTTTTTGGTCTAAAAACCATTTTTGTGTAACTTTTTCTTTCGAAAATTCACCCAAATAAACCATTATTTCTCCCTCTAAAGGTAAATCAACGATTATTTGTTTTGCAAAAGATTGAAACGATTCTATTGACCAATGGTTCATCCTAGTAACAACTTCTGAAAATAATTGCTCCAAATAAAATTGTTTTTTATTTAGTAATTCTTGTCTTGTTTCAAGTTGTTGACGATTTCTTTTTTGATTCAATGACAAAGTTAGTTGCTTTTGATTTTTTTCAATTTGTTTTGCTTCTTCTATTAAAAGGGCTTCTTTTTCAATTTCAAAAGAGTTTTTGATTCCTTTCATGCGCTCTTCTTCCCATTTATTGGTATCTTGTTTCCCATTTTCAATAATTTCTTCAACTATTTTTTCGATTGCATTCATTTTCTTCCTCCTGTTATTTTACATTTAGAACTAATAAGAAAGAAATAACGAAGCCTAAAATTGCATAAGTTTCAACCATTGCTGCATAAATAATTCCTTTAGTTGCATGTTCAGGTTTTTTAGCTAAAATTTGAATACCTGCTGCTGAAACTCGACCTTGAGCAATACCTGAAAACAAGCCAGCAAAAGCAATCGGAAGCGAAGCTACAAAGTAATCTAATCCCTGAACCATCGTTAAATCATTACTAAGGTTGATAAAAATTAAGAAAGCAATAACAAACCCATATAAGCCTTGTGTCCCTGGTAATAGTTGTAAAATTAGTGCTTGTCCAAATTTTTCAGGTTGTTCAGTCGTTAAAGCTGCTGCTGCTTCTCCTGTAAAACCAACGCCTTTGGCTGAACCAATCCCTGCTAAAATCGTTGCTACTACCATTCCTAAAACGGCAAAAATAATACCACCATTATTATTAATTAAGTAATCGATCATTTATTCTTTTCCTCCATTTTGTTGATTAATTTTCTTTCTATATTCACATATTTTTCTTCAGTTTTTAATGGCCGAAAAGCTCGTCCTCCACCAGTATAAAATTTACCGAAAAATTCAACATATTGTAATCTTGCTCCATGGACATAAGCTCCTAATAAACTTAAAAATAGATTTAAAATATGCAAAACAATAATCAGCAAAATACCAACTGAAAATCGAGCAACTGGCGGCATAAATGAAACTAACATATTGAAAGCAGCGGCAATACTCCCACCTGAAATTCCTAAAGCCATTAATCGAGTGTAACTCACTAAATCGCCAATATAGCCTGTCATTCCATATAAGCCATACAGACCTTTAGCAAATCCTTTTGGTTTTGAAGGATGTTGAACTGTCGGAACTAATACAATAGATATCGCTGAAACTACAATTAAAAACAAGCCAATTAAAAATAAGAGCTGACTACTCATAATTGATTTACTGATAATAACCATAATGACTCCAAATAATAAGCCTAACCAAGCAAAACTTTCATTAATACTATCTAAATATCGTTTTTGTTTTGTTAGCTCTATCCCATTGAGCATTAAACCAACAATTATTTGAATCAGTCCAAAAATTACAGAAAGAATCAAAATCGTATTAATATCTTCAGTTGTTGATAAAAGTGGGAATGGCAGATGAATACCTCCTATTTCAGTTGGTAAACTAATACCAAAAAACGAACTATAAATAAAACCCCAAACAATCGTTGGAAAAGACAAAATCAATAAAAAGTCAGCAAATCGTTTCATTGACCTCGATAAGACAAATAAATGAGTAGCTAGTATCGCTCCCAAAAACATCAGCAATCCATAACCAATATCAGCAACCATCATGCCAAAAAAGACCAGATAAAAAGGGGTCATTAAAGGCGTAGGATCAACTTCTTGGTATTTTGGTAAGCTATACATTTCGGTTAACATTTCAAAGGGAGCAACAATACGATTATTTTTCAGTTTAATTGGGATATCTTGATTAATTTCACTTGCTGTAGGCTCTTCAAAATGAATGTATATCTCTTCCATTAAAGAATTTTGTTTAAAAGCAGTTAAAAGGGCCTGCTTTTCATCCTCTGGTATCCAACCTTGAGCAATAAAAAACGTATCTAATGAAACAAACTGTTTTTTTGCTTGCTCCCGTTGTATAAAAGCAGCAATCATTTCTTCTGCCATACAAAAATCTTCAAAATTTTGCTTATACAGACTTAACTGTTGCTTCACTTTTCTTTCTTGTGTAACTAGAAGTTTCTGTTTTTGCTTTACTTTTTTATATGCTTCTTTAGGCAAACAAGAGTATTCATAATCAATAAGTTGAATTGAATAATTTTGCACTAATTGCGAAATCTCACTCTTTTTATACTTTGGGTATATCAGACAAAAGTAATAGTGATTAGTATTTTGGTAAATTTCTTCAAGATAGATAGTCATGTTTTTTTGGCAGTCATTCATAAAGGTTTGTTTATTTTCACTTGTCATTGAACCTAGTAAGATATCAACACTAGAAAAATGTTCTTGACTAGGAATTACATCTAAAGATTGCCAATAAGATAGTATTGTTTCTTCTTTATTGGCTTGTTGCTTTTCAGTTTGAATTCTTTCAAGTTCTTTTTTTATTGCAGCAATTTCTTTAAGTTGCAACGTTAATTTCGTTTCATCAAAAGAACCCTCTATTGTTTCTAAATGTTCAACTCGTCTTTTCAAGCGATTTTTTTTACTCTTGGTTCCTGAAAATCTTTCAATAAATAACATGGCTTCTTGAAGATTTACTAATAATTCTTCATAGTTTTTTTTCTGGTTATCATTTAACTGAATAGCATCAGTATGTAAATAATCGGTTACTTCTTTTTTTGTTAAGTTTCCCACTGCAAGCTCTTTTATCTCAACAGCTTGCAGACCTTGAATCGTTTGTAGCATTCGTTCTTCATTTTTGCTCGTTGCAATCAATGTAATTTTTTCCATTTTATTGACTGCCATATAAATTTTCCACCCTCTCCAAGACATAAGCTATTGCTGCTTCTTTATTTTGTTCAAATTGCTTTTGATAGGCTACTTTTTTTTGCTGAATCTCGTTTGAAAAACACTGTTTTTGTTCTAATAAGCTCTTTTCGATGCTTTCTCGTTCTTGTTTCAGTTGGCTAGTCATTCGTTTTAAACTAATTTCACGTAATTTCTCTAACTCTTTTTTTGTTTGTTCTTCATATTTTTCAATTTCAATTTGACTTTCATTTTTTAAGCTTTCTACTAGCTCTTCAGCCTTTTTAATTTGTTCTAAAGCTTCTAAAACCATTTTTTCCACCTCCATATTTCCTATTTAATTTTTAAACGCAAAAAAAAAACGAAAACTCAAAAATTGTTCTTCTCACCCCTTGAAGAACATGATCCTTGAAGCTTTCGCCCAACCATTTTACTTTCTATTCAGTTTCTAGCATAACAAAAAGAACAATGAAATTCAACTAAAGAAATAGTGGTCTTTGATAATAAAAGTGTCCTTTTCTTTTGTTTTTGAAAAAATATTCTCGATGATTGCAATTAAAAACAAAAATTCAAGTACACCTTTATTTCTTCTTTTTGATTCTGAAATTTTTTATTCTGTTTCTTCCGGATGTTCTGGATCAAAGGGAACGTAATCATTAAAATCATCTAATTGTCCTTCAAAAACATCGGAAACAAATGTGCTATAGCCTCCCATACTCATTCCACCCATATCCGAACTAGTTTCAGTGACTTCAGTCATCATTTTTTCTTTGTATTCTTCTTCAGTAATCACTGCACCTGTTTTAAGATTCTTGTAAAATTTTGCCATCTTAATCACTCACTTTCGTTTTTTGCTTTTTCTATTTTTATCATACATTTTTTATCAAAAAAAAGATAATAATCTGCGTAATCATCGCTTAATATAACAATATAGTTTAAAATTATTTTAAAGATTACTAAAATTTAACCAATTCTCTAATAGAAAGGATGAACTAACGTTGAGTTATCATCTAAGTGAAGGAATGCTCGTAATTGTGATTACATTAGTTTTTATCGGATTATTTTTGTTTTTGACTAGAAAAGCACCTTGGACTTTCAGAGACAAATTATTATTATTGATGACTGTTATTTGCTATTGTTTGGACACAATTTGGTGGCTGTTTAATCTTCATTATTCATTTACGGATATTTATTTTCAATTTGCTGGTCATACTGAACAACTTACTATTTTCTTTATCTGTTCATTTATTACTTTTGTCAGCTTGATTTTCGGTAGATATAAACGACTTAAAAATAGAAAATAGCTCTTTTAATAAAAAACAAATGATTCATAAATAACAATTAGCTATTTTAAATCATTTGTTTTAAGTATTATTTAATTCATAATGAGCGGTTTTTATCAGAATCTAAACAGTTACTTTTCGAATCCATCCTGCTGGAGCTTTGACATCTCCAAACTGAATCCCAGTTAATTCATCATATAATTTTTGTGTAACGGGTCCAACTTCTGTTTCACTATAAAATACATGGAAATCATCTTTTAATTGAATCCCGCCTATTGGTGAAATAACTGCTGCGGTTCCGCAAGCACCAGCTTCTTTAAAATCATTCAAGGAATCAATATAAACATCACCTTCAACAACTTCTAAACCAAGATGATGTTCTGCTAAGTAAAGTAATGAGTATTTAGTAATACTTGGCAAAATCGATGGAGATAATGGTGTAATAAAGCGATCATCATTTGTGATTCCAAAAAAGTTTGCTGAACCGACTTCTTCAATTTTAGTATGTGTTTTAGGATCTAAGTAAATGCAGTCAGAAAAATGTTTTTCTTTGGCTTCTTCACCTGGTAAAAAGCTCGCTGCATAGTTTCCGCCAACTTTAATCGCACCTGTCCCTTGTGGCGCTGCCCGATCATAGTCTGAAACGATAAAATTAGTAGGCGTTAATCCACCTTTAAAATAAGCGCCCACTGGCATGCAAAAGACTGTAAATAAATATTCTGGAGCTGGACTTACGCCAATTCCTTCTCCCACGCCAATCAGCAATGGGCGAATATAAAGAGTTGCGCCACTTCCATATGGAGGAACAAATTCTTCATTCGCTTTAACAACTTTTTCAACGGCATCAATAAACTTAGCTTCTGGTACTTCTTCCATTAATAATCTACGCGCACTACGATTCATTCTTTTCGAATTTTGATCTACTCTAAATAAATTAATTGAGCCATCTTTACAACGGTATGCCTTAAGTCCTTCGAAACACTGTTGCCCATAATGTAGCGCTGCTGAACCTTCGTGCAGATTCAACTGATTATCTTCTGTTAGTTCTCCTTCATCCCATTTCCCATCTTTCCATCTTGATACATAGCGAAATGGTGTTTTTATATAATTAAATCCTAAGTTATCCCAATCGATTGTCATAATATCACTCCTTATTTTCAGAATATTGTAACATATTTTCATTTATCTTGTTACATTTTTATGAAAGAAATCTATCTTTTTTTTAAAATTACGTTTATAGTAACTAATGAGGGAAGTTTTACTGGTAAAATAGCAATAAATTATTTTAGAAAGAAAGTAGGTAAATTATGTTTTTATTTCAAGCAACGTCCACTTCTTCACTTGAAAAAACAACAGATTCTTCCACCTTAAATTTAACCGAAGCGACCGTAAAAAAAGTAAATGCCTTAGAACGCTTTTGGAATAGTATCAATTGGGATCAAATTCTTGCTACATTTATCGAGAAACTTCTTTATATTGCTTTATTGTGTGTCTTATTCGTAGTGATTAATAAAATTGGTGTCTTTTTGATTGATCGAGCTTATGGTAACTATCGTAACAAAAATACATTGAGTGAAAGTCGTTTAGATACCTTGCATAAATTGATGAATAATGCCTTTAAATATATTTTGTTTTTCTTTTTCATGTATTCTATTCTATCAATAGTTGGTGTTCCAGTCGGATCATTATTAGCTGGGGCGGGAATTGCCGGTGTTGCGATTGGTTTAGGGGCCCAAGGATTCATGAATGATATTATTACTGGTTTTTTCATTATTTTAGAACAACAAATGAATGTGGGCGACTATATCCGTTTGATTGCTTTAAATATTGAGGGAACAGTTGTATCCGTTGGTTTACGGACAACACAGGTAAAAGCATTGGATGGTACCATGCATTTTATTCCAAATCGTAATATAACGACTATAAGTAATCTTTCTCGTTCTAATATGCTAATTCAAATTGATGTCCGCATTATACCAGAAGAAGGATATGACAAAATCATTGCAGTCATCAGTCGTGTCAATGAGCGATTAAAAGAAAAATATGAGGATAGTATTCAAAATGGTCCAACTATTTTTGGAATGGTTGATTTAGGAAACGGAAATTTTGCGGTGCGTACTACCATGTATGTGTTGAATGGGAAACAAGCTATCATTAAAGAAGACTTTTTAGCTCAGTATGTTAAAGAGCTTTCTGAAGCGAACTTTACAATTCCTAATACACCAATCATCATACCCTAAACCGACGTTACAAGGGAATTGAATATAAAAAATAAGCACTAACTCGCGAAAATTATTTCTGATTTTTCGTAAGTTTGTGCTTATTTCTTGGAGTTAAAAACTTCTTTTCCAACATCATTTTACTTTTTTCATTTCCCTTTATTCTTTCACTAGTTAATCTTTCTTACTTTTAATCTTTGAGCATTTTTAAGTTCTCATCATAAGAAATCTCTATTTTTTGATTTACTACTTTTTTAATTTCTGCCACAAATTTTTGTTTCGTTTTCTTATTCATCAAAAATAATTGGGCTTGTTCATCAAAAGAATTGGAGTAAATCTTAATCCCCTTTGTACCTACTTTTATCTCCTTAATTGATTGGAAAGGAAGTGTTTTTCTATTCATAGGCAATAAAGCATGAATAGTCAAATTTTCAGAACCAATCAAAAAATATCTGTTTGTCCCTAAATAAACAAAGAAAAAGAAGACACATAAAACAATATTACTCGCTAAATATGGTTTGGTATGCTCAAGTGTTAAAATCAAACTTAAAAATAAAATGGCAAATGTGCATGACCAATAAATAATTGTAATAGATACCTCTGGTTGCCAGCGGTAGATTTTTTTCTTCATTGCAGGAACCTCTCATTACTTTCGATGTGTTATAATAATAACATATTTAATGTTTGAACGAAAAGAATAAGAGGAGTCTTTTATGTTACGAATTTATGTCGATGCTGCAACAAAAGGAAATCCAGGTCCTAGTGGTGGCGGAATTGTGATCACTGGAGATCATCTACACGAGCAGTTGCACGTTCCGCTTGGGGTATGCTCTAATCATGAAGCAGAATTTAAAGTTTATCTTTATGCGCTTGAATGGTTAAGAGATAATGATTTCACAAAGGAAACGATATTAATCCACTCAGATAGTAAAATCGTAGTCCAAACAATTGAAAAAGCACATGCGAAAAATCCAACTTTTGTGCCTTATCTTCAACAATACCAAAAATTAGAACCTTTGTTTACGCTACTTTTAACAAAGTGGATTCCAGATAGTAAAAATAAAGGCGCAGATACACTAGCTCGCCAAGCGCTGCACAAATATCAATAGTAGTTGAATAATTGAATCTAGCTCACTCAGTAATTTCGGCAAATTTACCATTGATTAGTTCTGCTATTTTTTGTGGATCTAATGCTACTTGTTTTCCTCTTTGCCCTGCTGAAACAACGATTTGTTCATAACTCTTTGCTTCTTCCGCTAAAAATGTCGGAAAAATTTTTTTCATTCCAATTGGTGAACATCCACCACGAATATAGCCTGTTGTTTCTTCTAAATCTTTTAATGGGAGCATTTCTACTTTTTTATTCCCACTGGCTTGTGCTAAGTTTTTTAAGTTCAGTTCTTTTGTTCCAGGAATTACAGCCACAAGGGGACCAGTTTTATTTCCCACTGCCACAAGCGTTTTAAATACTCGTTCATAATCAATCCCTATTCTTTCGGCAGCTTCTTCCGCTCCAAGATGATCCTCGCTCCACTCAAATCCATAATCTTTATATGTAATTTTATGTTGTTCTAAAACACGCATGACATTTGTTTTTTGATTTTTTTTCTTTTTGGCCATTATTTCTCCTCACCCATCAATTCATAAACAAAACTATTTCATTGATTGATTTGTATTCTTATTTCCTTTTATTATAACTGCTTCCTTTACTCAAAGTCTATTAATTAATCATGAGTAGACTCTCTTCAAATACAGGTTGGAACAATAAATATTTGGCTATGAGAACCAAGGATGTACGATGAATTATATTCACTATCCTTAACTAATTTATTCAGGCTGAATGGATTTTTGAACTATGGTGACGCCATTCTCCTGACATATCAAAAAAACAGTTCCCTTGCATCTTAAGAACACAAGAAAACTGCGATTTATTAATTATAAAGATAGCGTTTTAAGCATTTCACGTAATTTTGATACAGGAACTTGTCCAGGTGCTGAAGCTTTTTTAGCAGCACCGAAAGTCATAGCTGATCCAAAAACTGCACCACTTACTCGGCTCACCATTCCCAATTGTCCCATAGACATTGTAACAATTGGGCGATCAGCATAGTTTTCTTTCATTTCATTTGTAGCAGCTAATAATGCTAAAACATCTTCAGAGGATTTAGGCATTACAGCAATTTTACAAATATCTGCGTTTTTTTCTTGCATTTTTCTTAAGCGAGCGATAATTTCTTCTTTCGCAGGTGTTTTATCAAAATCATGATTGCACATTACAATTTTTACTTGTTTATCATGTGCTAATTGGATAACTTCTGCTACTCGATTCGCGTCCATAAATAATTCAACATCCAATAAATCAAGCGTTCCTTTGTTTAAGATTGTTTGATACACTTCAAAATATTGATCATCTGTAAACGCTCGTTCTCCACCTTCTTGTTTGGTTCTAAATGTAACAAGTAACGGTTTTTCTGCTAAAATTGTAGCAATTTTGGTTGATAATTTAGCAACTGCATAAAAATCAGTGACGTTTTCATAAAAGTCAATTCGCCATTCAACTAAATCACAATCAATTTCTGCCACATTTTTTGCTTCTTCTATTAATTCTGTTTCTATTTTTCCAACAATAGGAACAATAATTTTAGGATCCCCAGTGCCTAAAGTAATATTTTTTACAGTAACTGTTTTCATCTTGATAGCTCCCTTATCTGAATTAAACTAATTATTTTGATGTGTCCACAGTTTGACGATAACGAATAAAGATCACAATTGCAAGTACAAATCCGATTCCAGCAATAATTGAATCTAATAACATGATATTACGAGGACTATTATTAACGACTACTCCGCCGACTGCTGGAACAACATAAGAAGCAATACTACCAAATGTATAGAAAATTCCTGTAATTGTTCCTTTTCCAGCTGGGAACATTTCGCCCATGACAGTTAAACCTAATTGCATAACACCACCAGCAGCGAAAAAGCCCACAAGGACCGCACCAATTTTCAATACTCCTGGTGAAGGGAACATGTACATAGCCGTAATCGCAAGGAACGAAGCCAATGTATAGGGTAAAACTAAATTAACTGGACGAACTTTTGTTGCTAAGATCGCAGTCACAGCGACACAGATTAATGATCCTGTAGAATAATACGAAATCAACAATTTACTAGCTGATTCTGACATATCTGCAACTTTTTCTCCATAGGTTGCAACATACTGCGTGATAATATAAAAAGTAGCTTGAGATACAAACCCATATAAAACAAAGGCGATTCCTTCAATATACATTTTAGGTTTACTTTTGAAAACAGTGTCTGTCGCATCAACTTGTGCTTCGGTTTCCGTTTCATCTGCATGTTCTTTTTTCTCATCTTCATCAGGAAACGGCATTTTAAATAAGATAAATGCATTTAAAACTAATAATGCAATACAAAACACAAACGACCAACCGTACCATAATTGATTACTAACGATAAATGCAATGATAAACGGAAAAATAAATTGACCAATTTGGATTGCGGCTTTTAGTAAAACAGTTGCTGTTCCAGCTGTTTTTGGAAAAGATTCCATCAATGCTGGATACGTTCCTGAGTCAAGACATGAGTTGGCAATACCCGCTAGTACCCCAAAAATCATAGCTACTGCCACACTTGGACTTAAAAGAATGCCAATAAAGAATAATGCGTAAAAAAGCATTCCTAAATAAACGAAAGGTTTCCGCCCGAATTTATCTGATAGACGTCCAGAAATAAAAATAGCAATTAATCGACCAATCCCTAACATAGCAACTACTTGAGAAACACCCGCTATATTTGTATTCCATTGTTGTTCCAACGAACCACTATTTTGCATGATGATCAAAACGCCGATTCCATGAACGACATAATTTAAATATAAGCTTAACGCTGTAGGTACATACTTGTTTTTCATTTTTTTTCCTAACTTTCTCTAAGTATTTTAGTCTTTAAATAATAATTCACGAATATAGTCAACAGGCATTTCTTCCCCAGTAAAATGTTTAAACGCTTCCGCTCCTTGATAAAGCATCATGCCTAATCCGTTAATTGTTTTTTTTGCGCCATTTTCACGAGCAAATTTTAATAATTTTGTTTCTTTTGGAATGTAAACAACATCAAAAATAACTAAATCAGGACGAATAACTTCTGGATCATTAATCAAACTTTCATCTGCCAAAGGCTTCATTCCAACACCAGTAGCATCAATGTAAATACTACTTTCAGCCAGTGACTTTTTAAAACCTGCTTGATCAACTAAATCAGTAACTATTGCTTTACATTCTGTATTTTCGTTAATTTTCTTTACTGTTTCTTGTGCAGTTGCAAAATGTTGATCATTGATATTAAAAATGCGTAACTCTTTTGCACCATCTAACGCTGCTTGGATTGCGATTGCCGTTCCAGCACCTCCAGCTCCAGTCATCGTAACAATTTGATCTTTAACATCAACGCCTTCTTCTCTTAAAGCACGCATCGCGCCAGTCCCATCAGTGATATGACCAACCAGATGCCCTTTTCCATCCTTATTAGTCACAGTATTGACTGCACCAACTAATTTTGCTGCTGGTGATAATTCATCTAAATATGGAATAATCGCTTGTTTATTAGGCATAGAAACATTAGAGCCTCTAATTCCTAAAGCGCGAATGCCAGAAACAGCATCTTTTAGTTCCTCGTTGCCAACTTCAAATGCTAGATAGGCATAATCTAAACCAAGTTTAGCAAATGCTTCATTGTGCATGGTTGGTGATAGACTGTGGCGAATCGGTGTAGCAATCAAACTGATAAGTAAAGTGTGACCATTCAAACGTTCTGACATGTTGATTCCTCATTTCATTTTTTTATTGTCTAGTTGCTTGTTGTAAACTTTTCGTTTGTTCAAATAATTGTTTTTGCGTACGATTATTTTCTAATACTTCAATAGTTTTTAAAATATCTCTTGCTTCCCTAGTTCCTTCCATGATTCTACGAGCAACTTTACTATCACCAATGTTTAATAAAACAGCGTTATTCGCACGAGCATAAATATCTAACTCACGAACTAATAATGCCTCAGCACGCATGCCTAAGCAGACAAACCCTAAATCAAATAGTAGCTCAATCATTTCTCCGTCTTTTTCAACAAAAAAACTATTTTCATTAACTTGCATCAATTTCGTTTCAACCAACACTTCTACATCATACTCTTTGACGATTTCCATCATCGCAAGTTTCGTAATCAAATCTAAATCTTTTCCTAGTTCAGATTGCATTTCAACAATCGTTACTTTTTTAGCACCGCGTTCAGCATAATATTCTACTACATCCAAACCAACAGCTCCGCCACCAATTACAACAATTTCTTTACCTTCAAACTCTTGAAATTTCGACATATCACCAAGAATATCAAAAATAGAAAAGACCTTTCGATTTTCATTCGCTAATTGTTCCTTCAATCCATTGATTGGTGGCAATAATGGTTTTGCCCCCGTAGCATTAACAATAATGTCAGGACCAATTGCTTCAACATCAGCTAACGTTGCGGCTTTATTTAAATGAATAGATAAATTATCCAATTCTTTACAGCGATTGATTTCATAAGTAATAAAATCATCAATTCTTTTTTTATCTGGGAAACGAGCAATTTCATGTCCTAAGCCGCCCAAATAATCTTTTTGTTCAAATAGTTCCACATTTACGCCCACTTCTGCAGCGGTGGCAGCTGTTTCTAACCCAGCAGTTCCACCACCAATGACAACCATTTTAGTCGGATGAAGAACTGGTTTCATTTTATAGCTATCTTCGTAATGTAAGTCAGGATTAACCGTACAGCGAATTGGACGAGATTTTGAAATCCGATGATCTGCACATCCAATATTACAAGATATACATTTTCTTAATAAGTTTTCTTGCCCACTAGCTACTTTATTAACCCAATTAGGTTCGGCAATCAAACCACGGCCCATTGCTAATAAATCGGCATCGCCATTTTCTAAAATTTCGGTTGCACGTCTTGGGCTACGAATATTCCCCGCAGTTACTACGACTTTTTCTGGGAAGCGTTCCTTAACCGCTTTTGCCATATAAGCACGCCAACCATCTTCTAAATTCATCTTGTCAATTTGATATTGCAAACTATCATTTAATGCAGCTGAAACATTCAAAATATCAACTTCATCTGCAAAATAACTCAGAATTTCAATGGTTTCTTCTAATGTGTTTCCGCCTTCCATCAATTCATCTGCACTAAAGCGTAAAGAAATCGGGAAAAATGGTCCGACAGCTTTGCGCACCGCTTCAACAACCAATTTGGTAAAGCGTGCCCGATTTTCAGCACTTCCACCAAATTTATCTGTTCGTTTATTGTAAACTGGTGATAAAAATTGGCTCAGTAAATATGAATGTCCCGCATGAATCTCGATACAATCAAAGCCGGCTCTTTGCGCTCTTTGCGCTGCTTCTGCATATTTATCTACAATTTGATAAATTTCTGCTTCAGTTAAAGGTCGAGGAATTGGATTGCCTTTTTTTGAAGGAATATCGGATGCTGAAACTGGTTGATTCCCTTCTAATCTTAACCCGTAAGCTGAAGCCCCAGCATGGTTAATTTGAACAGAAGTACAGGCACCATAGGCATGCATTTTTTCGTTAAAATACCATAAACCTGAAATATACTGATCATTATCCATTCTTAACTGGCGGGCACCATTTGTTCCCATTGGATAATCAATACAAACATTTTCCAATGTAATCAAGCCAGTTCCACCTTTGGCACGTTGTTCATAATAAGAATAGTGTTGCACACTGAATGTTCCGTCCATATTTGCGAAGTTTGTTCCCATCGGTGGCATGACGATTCGGTTTTTAAGTGTCATTCGTTTAATAGTTAAAGGTTCAAAAATTGCTTGATACTTATTCATAATGGCCTCCTGATTTTTAGGTTGTTACTTTATTCACAATCTCTATAGTTGAATTTTATTATATAATATCTATAAATTCAAATGAATGTTTTTTATAATTTCGATAAATATAATTTATGCATAAGCTGGAAATCAACTTTGAACTCGCTAACTTTACTCCGAAACTGATAAAAAAAAATAATCTAATCGATTTTTCATCATGTGAAATAATTATTAAAAGATTTTTATTTGTATAAGCTCTACTATTTATTTTTTTAGTGAAACTTTGTTAGTTTATTGATACACTCATCATATGAGAATTAGATGAAGGAGCAAAAACATGAATTTAAGACAATTAGAGTTTTTTAAATTATTAGCTGATACACAGCATATGACACAAGCTGCACAACTACTTAATACAACACAACCTAACTTAAGTCATTCAATGTCAGAATTAGAAAAAGAATTAGAAGCACAATTATTTGAGAAGAAAGGAAGAAATATTCAACTTACAAAGTATGGCAAGTTTTTTTATACATATGTAGCAACTGCGTTAGAGGAATTGAATAAAGGAGAACGTGCGTTAAAAGAGTTAGTCAGTCCAGAAAAAGGATTGATTGATTTTGGTTTTATTTATACTGCTGGTTCTTATTTAGTTCCGTTATTAATGAAAGAATTTTCTGCAATACCTGAGAATAAAGAAATTCGTTTTGACTTATTTCAAGGAAATTCATCTGATATGAGAGAATTATTAGTGAATGAAGATATTGATATTGCAATCACCTCAAAATTTAAGGAAGACGAACAATTACGCTATGAAATACTAACTGAGCAAGAAATTGTTATGATTGTACCAGAAAATCATCCATTAGCAGAATGTGATTCCATTTCTTTAAAAGAGATTGGTTCCTATCCATTTATTTCATTTAATAAACGAAGTGGACTACGTCCTTATATTGATCAAATACTAGCAACTGCTTCTATTGATCCGGATATTATTTGTGAAGTTGAAGAAGATCATACAATGTTAGGTTTTGTAGCCCATGATTTTGGAATTGCTTTAATTCCAAAAATCCCGTCTATTTCTGCTTATAAAGTAAAGGAAATTCACTTACAAGACAATTTCTTTCCACGCTATATTTACATGGCAACAAAGAAAAATCATTTTCTTTCCCCTGCGGCTATCCGCTTTAAGGACTTTATTTTGAGCTATGCTCATTCACTTTATTTTGATTAAAATTTTATTTTCTATATAAGTAGGCTGAAATAGAAAGTTGCTTTTACTCAAGCATTTTCTATCTCGGCCTTAGTCGATTTTATGTTTAATTTTTTCTCACTATGAAATGACTATTTTGTTATCTCAATAAATAATACTTTTAAATAATTGCCTTCTTGAAAATCTGGATTCACTCGGAAATCTGCTGGTAATTGATAGACTTCTCTTATGTGATATTGAACCCCTTTGGCTTCTAACGCTTCTTGAATCATTGTTTTATATCTTTTCATTGTAATATTTGCAGCATTTGTGGAGGCAATGATTGTCCCTTGATCTGCTAGAATATCGATTGATTCTTTAATCAAATCACCATAATTTTTGGCAACGGAAAAAACTTTTTTCTTATTTCTTGCAAAACTTGGTGGATCCAAAATAATTAATTCATAATTTAGTTGCTTGCGCGCTGCATATTTGAAGTACTCAAAAACATCCATCACAATAATTTGTTGATTTTCTAAAGTTAATTGATTGACTTCAAATTGTTCTTTGGTTTTTGCAGAGCTACGTTTTGCCAAATCAACACTGGTCGTTGAAAACGCCCCTCCCATTGCAGCTGCAACAGAGAAAGCTCCTGTGTAACTAAACATGTTTAGCACTGATTTTCCAATTGCTTCCCCATCTACCAATCGACCTCTGACCTCTTTTTGATCTAAGAAAATCCCCGTCATTAATCCTTCATTTAAGTAAACAGCAAATGAAACACCATTTTCCGCTATAATCAATGGTTCAGGTGCTTTAGCACCAAATAAAAATTGGCTTTCTGGTAATTTTTCAGAAGAAAAACGAATTTTTTCATACGCGCCACAAATTTCTGGAAAAACAACTTGGAATGCTTGAATAATTTCCTTTTTGTGATGGTATAGTGTCTCGTTATACCAAGAAAAAACCGCAAAATCAGCATAACGATCAATAATCAATCCGCCTAACCCATCTCCTTCTCCATTAAATAAGCGATATGCAGTTGTCAATTCATCATTTTCAAAAGCTGATCGTTCCTCTTTGGCTGTCGTGAAAAGTCTTAGCAAAAATTTGCTATCTACTGGACCATTCCAGTTAACCAACCAACCGAGCCCTTTATTTTGTTCACCCAGATAACCAACAGCAATCTCTTTATTCTTACTGTCAACAAATTGTAGCCATTCTTTTGGTAAAACGGTTAATTTATTTTCCAAATCTTCTGCTTGAATCAACGGATAACCACTTTTAAACTTTTTTTCGGCTTTTCTGTTTACTTTTATTTTCAAATCAATTAAACCTACCTTTTTTACTTACTTTTTAATTTTAGCATAATCAACAATTATCCATGCGCGCCCTTTATCAGTAAAAAATTTGTTACGTTAAAATAAGCATAAATGAGCATTTAAAATAGTGCTATAGTATTTATTTTCAAAAAATTCCCAGATTAGAAGCAATTAATACTGGAAGCAAATTTTAGACACGCCATTAGTATAGCAAAAATCTAAACTTCTGTCTTTGGAAGATAAATAAATAAGAATTTATTAACCTTGATGACTTTCATTTTGATTTAAATTGACATGGAAACAAGTACAGAGTAAAATTGTAAGAGTATATCTAAAGCTTTTGACTTGTTTCATCAGCTTATTTAAGATTTGTTATTCAGAAAGGACACGTTTACTTTGAAAAAATTACACACGCCGAACTTTTTAAATACGCGTTTAGGGTTATTTGGGTTCGTAGCAATCTTGATTTGGTTAAAAAATATTTTAGCCTTCACTATTGATTTCAATATAAGAATTGAAAACCCAGTTGAGTATTTTATATTAATCATCAATCCAATCGCAACTACCGTATTTCTATTAGCGATTGCCCTCTACATTAGAAGAACAAAGGGCGCATACATCACGATGATGATTGTCTACTTTTTACTAACATTATTGATTTTCTCTAATGTGGTTTACTACCGAGAATTTACAGATTTTATTACTGTAAATACAATGCTAGGAACTGGTAAAGTCGCAAGTGGACTAGGAGAAAGCGCACTACGTTTATTCAGACCTTATGATTTAGTTTACTGGGTAGATTATATTGCTATTTTAGTTTTACTACTTACAAAGAAAATCAAAATGGATGATCGCCCAATTCGTGCTCGAGTTGCGGTTTCAGTAAGTTTATTATCAACCTTATTTTTCCTAGGTAATTTAACTTTAGCTGAGTCTGTTCGTCCCTCATTATTGACACGTCAATTTTCACGTGACTATATTGTTAAATTTTTAGGTTTAAATGCTTTTACAGTTTATGATGGAATCACTACGTACCAAACGAACCAAGTCCGTGCAGAGGCAAGTCCAAATGATATGTTGGAAGTTGAAGACTATGTAAAAGGTCATTATGCTCAGCCATCAGATGATATGTTTGGAATTGCAAAAGGCAAAAACGTTATCTATATTCACTTAGAAAGTTTCCAACAATTCTTAATCGATTATAAATTGAAAGATGAAAATGGTGTTGAACATACCGTGACTCCTTTCTTAAATAGTATTTATCATAGCAACAGCACATACAGTTTTGATAACTTTTTTCATCAAGTAGGTCAAGGAAAAACAAGTGATGCTGAAACAATGTTTGAAAACTCTTTATTCGGATTAAACCAAGGATCACTTTTCACTCAATTCGGTGGAAAAAATACTTTTGAAGCAGCACCTGCTATTTTAAGTCAAGAAGAAGGTTATACAACAGCCGCTTTCCACGGAAATGCTGGAAACTTCTGGAATCGAAACGAAACTTACAAACATCTTGGTTATGATTATTTCTTCGATGCTAGTTACTATGATGTAAATGAAGATAACTCATTCCAATATGGCTTACATGATAAACCATTCTTTAAACAGTCTGTTGAATATCTAGAACACTTACAACAACCGTTCTACTCTAAGTTCATTGCTGTATCAAATCACTACCCTTATTCACAATTTACAAATGATGAAGCTGGGTTTCCGATTGCACAAACCTCTGATGAAACAATTAATGGTTACTTTGCTACTGCGAATTACTTAGATAAATCTGTGGAAGAATTCTTTAATTATTTAAAAGCTTCTGGTTTGTATGAAAATTCTGTTATCGTTCTTTATGGAGATCATTATGGAATTTCAAGCTCTCGTAACCAAAACTTAGCTGAATTGGTTGGAAAATCAAAATCTAGTTGGAATGACTTTGACAATTCTACAATGCAGCGTGTTCCATATATGATTCATATTCCTGGTCAAACGAACGGTGGAATCAATCATACGTATGGCGGACAAATCGATGCTTTACCTACCCTGCTTCATTTAATGGGAATCGATACAAAGAATAATATTCAAATGGGTCAAGACTTATTTTCTAAGGAAAACGAACAAATCGTTACTTTTAGAAATGGTAGTGTTGTGACACCTAAGTATACGATTTTAGGTTCTCGAATTTATGATACACAAACAGGTCTATTGATTCCTGAACCTACTGAAGAAGTTCAAAATGAAATCAATAACTTAAAACAAAAAGGAAATCTTCAATTACAAATGTCTGACCGTGTTACAACTGGAGATTTGTTGCGTTACTACACAAACAGTGGCTTGACTCCAGTCGAACCTGACAAATATAATTATAAAAATCAGTTAGAGCAAATGGAAAAAATTGAAGCCGATAAAGGTTCCGATTCAACTAGTATCTATAGCGAAAACAACGATAAAACAACAACTGATTTGTATCATACAGATACTTTCCAAGGTTATCTTAAATCTGGAAAATAAATCATAGAATAATAAAAGCTTGAGCGAAAATTGCTCAAGCTTTTTTGTATCTTTTTCATAATTTATTCATATTCTTCTTTTATACTATATATATAATTGAGGTGAAAGAAATTGAGAACCATTCATTATGCGATCGCAAGTAATACTTACCATCGAAAAAAAACAATTTTAATTAGTATTATTTTCTTTGTATTTTTATCTCTGCTTACTGGTATCTTAAATTTAATTGATATAGAGAAAATTTTATTTAAACAGTATACGGATTTGATGAATACGAATCAAGCAGATCATTTTCAAAAGAATCTATTCATCTATTATTTCTCTATTCTAATTCTGTATTTACTGATTATCAGTATTTTTAGTTACTTCTTTTTAAAATCAAAACAAGATGATATCATCAAATGGAAATTAATGGGCTTCTCCAAAGGTTATATTATTAAACAAATCTTGGCAGAACTTTTTATACCTACTTTTTTCGTTTCATTTTTTGTTCTTATTTTTGTTCTAATTTTTCAACATACTTATGATTATATGTTACTACAGTGTCATCAAGGTATTTCTAAGTCATTAGGCTTTCTAAAAACATTAACACTTCATTCAACTAATGGTAGCGGTACGACTGTGACAAAAGAAATGACCCCTTTAGCAACAAATTCAATCGAACATGTGCGTTTTTTAGATTTAGGAGTCACTCGTCTTCCTTCACAATACGTTGTAGCCGCATTTTTTAAAACTTATGCTCTATTACTGTTTTTCTTATCAATTGTAACAACTATAGGAAGTAGCTTATTTATTCTAAAATCTAGAAATAAACTTAGGAAGTGAGTCAAATGAGTTTTTTTACTAACAAAACCTTATCTGAACAAGAACATCTGAATTTATTCAAGCCGCAAAAAATTACTGTTATTTTAGAAAATCAAACAAGTATTGAAAGTGATTTAACCTTTATTATGGAACAATTGCTTGCTAAAAATGGAAAATCTACGGTTGGCTTAATTTCTAAGGAGAATATATTTTTCCCTTATCTTTCATTAAAAGACAATTTGTTTATAACAAGTGAAATCAAGGAAAAAAATCGGAAAACAGCATTAAATGAATTGCTTTTACAATTCCAAATAAGTCCAAATACTTTATTCAAATCCTATGAACAATTAACAAAA
Organism: Enterococcus sp. LJL99; assembly: GCF_054871725.1. NCBI lineage: Bacteria > Bacillati > Bacillota > Bacilli > Lactobacillales > Enterococcaceae > Enterococcus > Enterococcus sp. LJL99. The sequence goes on along the minus strand of NZ_JBTXLT010000008.1, from coordinate 121,561 downwards.
TATGAACAAATCCAACTACAATTAATGCAAATTGTTCTATCCAATAAAAATGAAATCATTATTGAAGATATTTTTTCAGATTTAAGTATTTATCAAAGACAGCATTTACTTCCTTTACTAAAACAAATCTCAAATAAAAAAGAAAAAGCAATCCTTTTATTTACCTCTGATCAGCAAATAGCAGAAAGCTCTTATATAGATAAAGTCATTACTCCCGTATCTATTAATTGTTAAAAAAGAATTGAAAAAAACCAACCCTAAATTGAACGACAATAATTTAGGATTGGTTTTTTATAATCGAAAATACGGAATTTTCATCTCTTCATTTAAATAACAAATAAATGATTAGTAAATACTTCACTTGGATCATCTAAATTATACTTCACTTTAATAGTATCACCTATTTGACAATTGAGTGGAACTTGAATTCTATTTTTAGAAAGATATTTTTGATTATCAAGTTCAAATGAGACAATTGCGAATTTTGAATTCAATTTACTTTGTGTATCAGGAATCACTGTATATACTTCCTCAACTAGTGCGTTAACCGTGCCTTTCATAACTTTCATTTTCTCTCCTCTTTTCTTTGTCTAGCTTTCAGTATCGAATCAAACCAACTAAAAATTTATTTTAAGATATATCTTCCGTAAATCGTTAAAAAGGGATCCACTGCTCCAATAGAAGAAAATTCAAAAAATTGTTGGACTTTATAATTATTTTCTAATAAGAAATAGCCGTTTACTTGTTTTTGGACTAACCAATCAATAGAATCTTGTACTAACTGATTTTTTTCTACTTTTAACTCTTTTGCTAAAAGTAAAAAGCGAATTAGACTATAATGGTATCGAAATGGATAGGTATTTTTTCGATAGGTCTTATTATCTTGAAACAGATGATGTTTATAGAAAAAGCACAGCCCATTTTGAATTGCTTCCTCTATTTCAGCTGGTAAATTTGAAGTAGGGAAATTTTTTAAAAAAGAATTAAGACCTTCTAATACACAAATCGTGGAATGTGGATCACCTTCTTCATCGATTAACCAAGTAAATCCGCCATCTTTTTTCTGCTTTTTTAAAATAGAGCGTACCAAATTAATTATTTTTATTTGATCAAAATTAAAATAGCTTGCGTAATTTAAAATCATTCCATCTACACAAATATCACTTGGTAAATTTGATTTAGCTAAATTTAAGCCCCTCTCTTCTAATTGACAATCCTCAAATATCTTTAACAATACATTCCGACAAATCAAATTAACTGACTCAATACCTAAATCTTTCAATTGTAATAATGTATAGTGAGTCGACGTCCATTTAGGTTGATAATAATATTTTCCCCATTGACCATCTGCATTTTGTTGATCCAAAAGCTTTTTGCCGTAGCCTTCACTAGTAATTCTTTCTTGCTTTGATTGATAGTTTTTATTATTTATTAACCTTTCGTAGAGATATATAATAGAAACATATTATAAAAATAAACAACCAAAAAATGATTCTCCCACCCTCACTTAACTCCCTTTTTACAAAATTAAAAAAAAGCTGAGAATCGCAAAATTCACAGAAACTTTTCTATGAATCGTTCAATATCTAAAATTGAAGATTTCATGTTTCTTGTCATTTTTTACAATTTTCAGCTTATGCTTTTACTAAAACTTTTAAACAAACACTATTTCTATTCTTCGATTTCTACATCAGGGAATGAAATTGTAAAGGTTGTCCCTTGACCTAATTCACTGTCAACAGTTATTTTTCCTTTATGCAGACGGACCAATTGTTGAACAATTGGTAACCCTAAGCCAGATTCACCATATTTAGTATTTTTTCGTGATGGATCCACTTTATAGTAACGATCCCAAATATTTTGAATTTGCTCTTCAGACATCCCAATTCCTGTATCAGAAATCTTAATAATTGTTTCTAAATAGCCTTTTTCGATAGCGATAGTTATTTTACCATCTGTTGTAAATTGAATAGCGTTTTGAATAATATTGACAACTATTTGAACAAAACGATCATAGTCCGCATAAACATCGATTTCAGCTTGTGCTTCCAAAATCAATTGATCTCCTGCCATCTCTGCTTTTGAAGCTAATTGGGTCACAATATTTTGTAATGCCTCAGTTGCATTGAATTTTTTCACCACAATATTGATTTGATTTGTCCGAATTTTTTCATAATCTAGATTTTCATTAACCAAACGAATCAGCCTAGACGTTTCATTTTGCATCAAGCGAATGGCATTGGCTTTTTGATCCTCTGGTATCGCATCATATTGAAGTCCTTCTAATAGACCATTGATTGTCGTTAACGGCGTTCTCATTTCATGTGAAGCATCAGCCATAAATTGTCTGCGACGGTCTTCTTGACGATCAATTTCTAGTCTTGATTCCTCTAATGACTCTGCCATTTTATTAAAATCTTCTGCTAAATCATCAAATTCATCTTTATCATGAACTTCCAATTTTACTGAAAAATTTCCACTTGTAATTTCTTTGGTCGCTTTTCTCATCCGATTGATTCTTTTTACTTGGAAACTGGCAAAAAAGTAACTTAAAACAAGAGCAACAACACTTGAAATAATAAATCCTTTAAACAAATTTTGAGTAACCGCACTCACACTGTCAGAAACGTTTTTAGCTGGTTGTACGGCTACTAGAACTCCTTTAAAGTCTTTGGGATTATTCGCTGCAGTTACTGGTAACATTACAAATGAAGACATTTGTTTTTCCCCATAAATATTTTTATTGATTGTTGTATAAATTTTTCTACCTTGTAACAAATTATCCCATTGATCCTGGATAAACGAATAATCGATTTTTTTTTCTGTAGTAGTGGGGTATTGTTGAACCATATCTGAATTAATAAAAACAAATTTTACATCTTGTTTACTAAGCAGAATCTCTGTCCATTCTAATGAAGCATTTAATCGTTCAGAACTAGATAATTCGTTGGAATTTATAAACTCTGTAGTTTGTAGTACTGATTTTGAATAGCTTAAGAGTTGATCATAGTTTGAATCTTGCATACTTTTTTTCGTTAGCTGGGTAAATGACGTGCCTACAATCAAAATAATCAGGATGATTACTCCCCAAAAGGCAAGTAACTGTTGGTATAAGTATTTCATTTAGTTCACTCCGGAATCATCAAATTTATACCCGACGCCCCAAACAGTTTGAATCACTTGTGGTCCCACTTTTTCAATTTTTTGACGCAGTTTTTTAATATGAGCATCTACTGTTCGTTCATCGCCAAAATACTGATAATCCCAAACCATTTGTAACAACTGCTCACGTGAAAAAACTTGACGTGGTTTTTTAGCTAAAGTATAAAGTAAATCAAATTCTTTAGGGGTTAAGCCACTAATCAACTTGTCATCCAAATAAGCTTCTCTGGTTTTGGTATTCATTTTAAAATGATCTGTCAGTACATCATATTGTTGCGAGTTTGCTTCATTTCCTTCACCAGAATGATCTACAATCTCAGAACGACGATGAAGAGCCTTCATTCTAGCAATCAAAGTCAGTGGACTGAATGGTTTAGTAACGTAGTCATCGGCCCCCATTTCTAAGCCAATTACTTGATCACTCTCTGAGTCACGAGCAGTCAACATGATAATCGGAACACTATTAGAAACTTTACGAATCTCTCGACAAACAGCCATTCCATCCATTGTCGGTAAATTTAAATCTAATGTGACCATATCCCAGCTTTCAGGATATTCTAAAAAAACATCTAATCCTTCTTTTCCATCATATTTAAAGGTTGCTTCCCATCCTTCGTTCAAGAAAAACATTTGCATCATTTCCGAAACTGATTCATTATCTTCTATCATTAAAACTTTCATTTTATTCGCTCCTTTGAATTTTTCTCATAGTTGATTGACTCTTTTTATTTACTATCCACTATTAGTTTACTTTCATTAATAGTCTAATTATACTCTAAATTGCTCTACTCTCCAATAACTTCTATCTTACATTGAAAAAAGCTTTGTCTTTTTTTTAAGATTTGATAAGATAGAGAGATGAAAGGACGTCGAATGTATATGAAAAAAATTGAAGCTGTAACTTTTTTTGACTTGGATGGTACTTTATTAGACCATCAATCTCAGATTACTCCTGAAGTAAAAAAGGCGATTGATTCACTAAAGGAAAACAATATTTTACCCGTTATTGCTACAGGAAGAACACTTATAGAAGTTGAAGCAATTATGGAAGCAAGTGGTATCGACTCAGCCATTGTAATGAATGGCCAATTTATTCAAGTGAATGGTGAAAAATTATATTCTAATGAATTTTCTTATGAGGAATGTAAAAAAATGCATGATTTTGCGAAATCTCATGGTCATGAACTATCCTTCTACAACGAGAAAAAAATCTGGTGTACAGCCATTAATCAAACGGTTATTGATTGTTATGGATTTATCCACTCTGATTTGCCAAGTACTGATATGAGTCTTCTAGGAAAAGAACCAGTAAATATGTTATTGGTCGTATCTGAAGAAGGCGATGAACATTATTTGGAACATTTTCCTGAATTGACTTTTTATCGTAATGGACCTTACTCGATTGATGTTGTTCGAAAAAATGTATCGAAGGGTTCTGGAGTCAAAATTCTTTTAGATTCTTTAGGCATTGCAGATGTCCCGACTTTTGCGTTTGGCGATGGACTGAATGATATCGCATTATTTGAAGCTTGCGAACACAAAATTGCTATGGAAAATGCTCGTGATCAATTAAAAGAACTAGCAACTTTCATCACTAAAAAAAATACAGATGGCGGCATTGTTCATGCCTTAAAACATCATCAATTAATTTAAAAAAAAGCCCACTTCTTACTTAGAAGTGGGGATTTTTTTTGGATGCTTTTTCCTATACACACAAATGGTTGTTCCTGTCACTTGAATCAGTAATATCAGACCTAAAAGCAGGCTTAGTGCTACATGCCCTTGATCGATTGTTAACTTTAATAAAATAACTAAAACTAAACTGCTTACTGAATAGAGTGACCACTGTTTGTCCATATCAATTAGACCCCTTTGTTTTGTTACTTATAGGATAGGACTTTTAACTAAAAAAATCAAGAGGATTCAAAGGATTTGTGAAAAAAGACACATTTATGAGTGATTTCTTATTTTTCTCACAAAACTCTAAGCATTTATGTAAATCAGGATTCAGGATATTTTCATTATTGAATAAAAATGATACACTGAGATATAAGTGATTGACACAGATAGAGCGTTTTTTATTTGATTAAAAAGTAAAAAGAACATTTGCTTTTTCTTATGAAATTGAACCAACGTTGCTTTGTTTTTTTCACTTTAGATTCAAATAAAATCTTTATACTTTATGAGAGGACTATTCGCATGCCAAAGAAATTAAAACAGCAATTGATAGTAGATACTTGTCTGCTAGCAGGTAAAATTATGACAGAGAGTGGTTCAGAAGTTTATCGTGTAGAGGATACAATGAATCGAATCGCTTCTAATGCTGGAGAACAAAATAGCGTGAGTTACGTTACTGCTACAGGACTTTTTATGAGTATTCGATCAAGTAATTATACTCAGTTAGAAAATGTTACTGAACGAAATATTAATTTAGAAAAAGTCGCTGTCGTCAATCAATTATCAAGAAAATTCCAAGAAAAGAACATTACTTTGGAAGAATTAAACCATCGTTTGCAGCATATTGATGATGAGGCACCTATTTTTTCTCCATCACTGCAAATATTCGCAGCAGGAATCATTAGTTGTACATTGATGTATATTTTTGGTGGAACTTGGTCTGATTTTCTAGCGACCTTTGTAATTGGTATGATTGGCTATTCAGTTTCTTATTTCACAAAAAAATGGTTAGCAATTAAATTTCTCGATGATTTTATCGCTGCCTTTATGATTGGACTTTGTGCTTATTTTGCAGTAGAACTTCACTTAGCAACTACTATTGATAATATTATTATTGGCGCTGTGATGCCATTAGTTCCAGGTGTAGCCATTACAAATGCCTTTAGAGATATTCTAGCTGGTCATTTACTCAGTGGAACTGCTCGAGCAACAGAAGCCATTTTTGTGGCAGGTTCAATCGGTATCGGAATTGCAATCGTCTTTAAATTATTTTTATAAGGAGTTTAATTATGGAAGTTTTTATTCATATTCTCTTCAGTTATTTGAGTACCATTACTTTTGGCATCGTTACGAATGTTCCTAGAAGAGTCCTAAATGCTTGTGGAATTACTGGTGCTGTTGGCTGGATGATTTTTTGGTTTTCAAAAAATTTATCAACAGGAGAGATTTTTGCTAATTTCTTAGGTTCTGTAGGGATTGGCTTAGTAAGCATATATTTTTCACGAAAAAGAAAAATGCCAATGACAATATTCAATATTCCTAGTTTAGTTCCTCTGGTTCCAGGTGGTGCCGCTTATCAGGCAGTCAGAAATATAGTTTTGGGTGATTATGTTGCTGGATCACAAGAAGCATTAAAAGTAATTATGACTGCTGGAGCAATCGCAGCGGGATTTATGATTACAGGAATTTTCGAACGAATTTTGAAAGCAGTTATTGATAAGAAAAAGATAACCTCTTAATTTTTGGACTGAAAAGTGCATAAAAAAATCGATCATTTTATTTTCCTATTCATTTAGTTGGAATAAGAAACAAAAAAATGATCTTTTTTTTATTAATATATTTACTAGCTAACATTTAAAGACAAATAAATGTTAGCAACTGTTGTATACTCATTCTTTTAATCGATAGAAATCTCTTCTTGTGCTTCTTCAAAAAACAATAACAAATCTTGTAATGTTAATTTTTCTTTTTCAGCTTTATTTAAATCTTTTACGATTTTCCCTTTTTGTAAAACAATCAAGCGGTTGCCGTATTTTAAAGCATCCTCCATGCGATGAGTGATCATTAAACAAGTGAGGTTGGCTTCTTGAATTCGTTGGTCAGTTAATCGCATCAATTGTTTTGAGGTTTTTGGATCTAATGCCGCTGTATGCTCATCTAGTAACAATAAGTCTGGCTTAGTCAATGTTGCCATCAATAAGCTTAACGCTTGTCTTTGACCACCAGAAAGATTACCAGCTGGGGTTTCTAAATGATGTTCTAATCCATTCCCCACTTCTGAACAAATTTCAGAAAAATAAGCACGTTGTTCATTTAATTTTCTTAATTTCAAGCCTCGTTTTTGTCCTCTAAGCTGAGCAAGTAACAAATTTTCGGCAACAGTCATTCTAGGAGCGGTTCCCATCTTTGGATCTTGAAAAACTCTAGAAAAATATTTTGCTCGTTTTTCTTCTGAAAGTTTAGTGATTGGTGTTCCATGAATCAACAATTCTCCTTCAGTTAAGGTTAAAGTCCCTGTAATACTATTGAATAAGGTACTTTTTCCTGCACCATTTCCACCTAGTACCGTAATAAATTCCCCTTGGTTGATTGTCAAATTCACATGATCAAGAATCGTTTTGATCTCATTGAGTCCATTATCGATATCTTTCGTCGCATTTTTTATTTCTAAAACAACACTCATTTTTTGCCCTCCTTTTCTGGAAGAAAGTGCAGATTTAATGCTTTTTTAAATTGAGGAATCATTAAGCAAACTGCAAGGATTACTGCTGAGAATATTTTCAAATAAGTTGTGTCAAACCCTAGCTTGATTACTAATAGAATCAATAATTGATAGAAAATACTCCCAATAATAATTGCAACTAGTCTTTCAGCAAACGTTAATTCTCCAAACAATACTTCCCCAATAATAATCGAAGCTAAACCAATTACAATCACGCCTGTTCCTTTATTAACATCAGCATATCCATCATTTTGAGCAATTAAAGCACCTGATAAAGCAATAATTCCATTTGACAGAGATAACCCTAAAATTTTCATTGAATCAGTTTTTATCCCAATTGATCGAGCCATGTCTTCGTTATCTCCTGTAGCGATATATGCTTGCCCTAGAGATGTATTGAAAAAGAACAACAGTAGACTTATAATAATAGTTAAAACAATAATGCCTAAAAAAATAATGTCGTAGTACTTAGGTAATCCCCAACTTAAAAAGACATCTTGAATCTTCGGTTGATTTAGTAACGACAGATTCGGACTTTGCATAACGAATAAAATTACTGAATTTAGTCCTGACATTACCAAAATACCTGCTAAAATAACTGGAATTTTTCCTTTCGTAAAAAGAAATCCCGTCACTAAACCGGCACACATGCCTGCAAGTACACCTAAAATCGTGGCTAAAACTGGATGAATTCCAGCCGTAATCGCAGTAACACAAACTGCTCCTCCCAAAGGAAACGTTCCTTCAGTCGTCATATCAGGAAAATTTAAAATTCGATAAGTCATAAAAATACCCAACCCTAAAATTCCCCATAACATTCCTTGTCCAATTGCTGAAACAATCATGTTTTTAGCTCCTTTCGCTTACTCATTCACTTTTTTCGCTTTTGCAAGTATTTTTTCTGGAATATCAATTCCTAAAAATTTTGCCTGTTTTTCATTTATAATTGTATCACCTGTTTTAAATGTATAAATAGGTGTTGTCGCAGGATCACTCTTGCCAGATAAAATATCAGCTGCCATCTTACCTGTTTGGACACCTAGTTCAAACTGATTGATTCCAACTGTTGCCAAGCCACCTTGCTCTACCATCGTATCTACAGATGGGATAATAGGCGTTTTACTTTTATTTGCTTCATTTACAACTGTTTGCATAGCATTAGCAATCGTATTATCTGTTGGAATATAAATAAAATCAACTTCACCAGTCATAACTTGAACCGTTTGAGCAATTTCATTACTGGACGGCACCGCATAGGCTTTGACCGATAATCCTTTTGCTTTAGCTACTTTCTCAGCTTCTTCTACTTGATATTTTGAATTTTCTTCTGAAGAAGCATATAAAATACCGACTTTCTTCGCTTTTGGTAATAATTCAAGCGCCAAATCAAATTGAGAATCAACTGGAGATTTATCGCTGACACCAGTAATATTCGCCCCAGGTTTTTGATCGTTTTCAACCAATCCAGCACTAACTGGGTCTGTAATAGCTCCTAAGACAATAGGAATAGTATTTGTCGTATTAGCTAAAGATAATGCGGCCGGTGTTGCAATCCCAATCAATACATCCGCTTTATCTTGAACTAATTGTTGACTCATGGTTGCTAATTTACTCTGATCTGCTTGACCATTTTGAAAATTAAGCACCATATTTTTTCCTTCTTCATACCCTTCTTCTTTTAATCCTGCCTGTATTCCTTTGTAAATTTCATCTAGCGCAGGATGGCTAACAAATTGCAAAACACCCACAACTGGCATTTGCTTTTCGCTGATTTCTTTTTTTTCTGTAAAATAAGACCCAATTAAAAATACTGCAATAATTCCAATCACCACGTACAACCGCTTAATTTTCATTTCCTTCCCTCCAATATTCTTGATTTTGATAACCTTATTACTCACTACCCTATGCTAAAGCTTACCATGATTGCAAACAATTTACATTAGTTATTTGCACCAAAAACCCTTAATAAAAAATAAGAACAGAAGCTTTACTATCAACAATAGAAGTCAATTCATAAAATGTAGAAACAATTTTTATGAACAGTTCTTATTAATTGAAGATAACTGCTTCTGTCTTTATATAAAATCATCGGTTTTTAGTTTTAGGAAAATAAAGTTTGTATTGTGAACCAAATCCAGCCTAAATTAAAAAGTAGTTTAAATTAATAAAGGTACTTGTTATTTTATCGTATTTCTATTTTATTCGTCAATAAAAATTTACTTTTCAACTGTTTTTAAATTTCTTCTATAGCTACAGCTGTCTTGTAACTTTTTATAAGGATAAAAGTTCAAATTCTTAAACATTCTCTGCGAAGCCTTGTTCCAATTAAATATCTCACTAACAATGATAAACTCTCGATCCATTACTTCTGCTTTATGAATAAAATATTGCGTCACAATTCGTCCTATATGCCGATTCCGATATTTTTTGTCAATGACAATAGCATAATCATCCTCCGCCAACCAAACATCGCCAATCGTTCGGAAACGTCCTTGCAATTCATATTCTATATAGTAAAGCATGCCATGTTTATTTTGCCAAAGATACATTTCTCTAATTTGCTCTCTTGTATAAATAACAGGTTTCCCCATAATATCTTGCATACTTTCTGGATCTTGGTACCAATCTAAAGCTTCTTCTCTAAGAAAATCAAATTGAACTAAACGAATTTTTTTTCCAATTCGAATCATTCTTGGTTTTTCCTTTTTTAAACTTGTGTCATTATCTGTAATCATTTCTTTTTTACAGAAAAAAGTAAACAATGTTTCCCAATTAATTACGGTCACGTTTTTCACTTCTTACAAAAACACGTTGCTTCTTTGATCTAAAGGTAAACAATGCTAACGTACATATAATAACTAAGATCATTCCTTCCATGCTTTTACCTTCTTCCTATTTAAAATTACTCTACCGGAACTTCGTCTGACTCTACAGCTGGTGCTTCTTCTTGTGAGCTTGAAGTTGTAGAGGTTTCTGTTTGCTGCTGAGAACTAGGCGTTGTTTGACTAGGTTGAACAGGTGTTGTATCCGCTGATAATGGTAATTCATTTAATTTAGGAATCAACATTGTGTTAACATCTAATGAATCTACAACAATAAAACGATTCTTTTCTTTACCATTTTCAAAAAAAATAACGGTCACTTCGTTCTTATTGATACCGAATTTTTTTTCAATCTTACTACTATTATATACTATTGGATAAATAAATAAACTATGATTAAAGCTATTCATCAATTTAGTGTCTGAAAAAACAGATAAAACTTTATCATATTCGGTCCCATGAGGTTCAGAAAACAAAACCGTAACAGCATTTTTGTCATCAATCTGTTTTTCTATATCTCCTTCAGCAAAGAATGAAACTTTTTTATTCAAATTTATTTTCTCAATCAAATAATTTATCTCAGATGTTCGGATACTCGCTTGCATTTTTGGAATAAAAATGAATAAGCTTATAATTAATAATACAATTACCCCCAAAATAATTGCACTAAATTTTTTTTTCTTATTTATTAATTCAACAAAATCATCTTTAGTATCAATCACATTTTTTTTCATACCGACTCATCTCTTTTCCTAAAATAAATTTTCATTTTTCCTTTATTAGTGAAATAACTAATTATCTATTTATTGTAGTTAAAAAAGTATAGTATTGCAAGTAAAGAAGCATTTCCAGTCCTTATGCCATTATAATTAAATGACTTTTTCGGATTTTTTGTACATAAATAATAAATATATGTTATTTTCTCACATGATTAATCGTAAAAAATAAAACCTAAAAAACAAATTATTACTCTTAATTTGGGTCTATATTTCAATAAAAAACTAATTTGTTTCAACTAAAGAGCTATTTTCTACTCTTATTTCCACCAGTTCAAATTCCTTAGTCAACTTCAAATAGGCAAAAATAGACTGCAACAAACGAAATTTAAAAATCAATTTCGAAAATTGCAATCTATTAAACTTGTTTACATTTGTGTTTAGTTTCTATCTATTAACAGATCGAGCCATGCGGTTGATTGTGTGACGCATACCACGAATAGCCAGAGACATTTCATAAATATTTTCTGCTGGAGCTAACCCACCGTATCCAGCATCACCAATATGTTGAATATCTACTCCGCAAATTTTATTTAATAAAGCAATTTGACGAATCGTTTCTTTTGTTGCACTTTCTTGACTTGTTCCAATAGCTGACATCGTTAATAGATCATACTTTTTAGCAATTCCCACGGCTTCTTTCAAATCCTCTTCAGTAAAACCTTGAACAGTTCCTACTGCAGGCAATAAAAGAATATCTGCACCTGCTTGGGCATAAGTTTCAACAGCTTCTATAGAAACTACTGGTTCATCTGAACCTGCACTATGCATTTTACCAGCAATCACTAAACCAGAAAAATTATTTTTAGCTACCTTGACTGCTTTAGCAATTTCTTTATTAGTCACGCCAGTTCCAGGATTTCCAGTTAAACAAATAAAGTCAATTCCTAACTCCTCAGCTCGTTGAATTGTTTCTTTAGAACTGGTTCTTCCTTTACTGATGATCAACTTCTCACTAAACATTTCTGATGATTCATCCACCGGTTCTAAATTAACACCAATTGGGCGACCCACTAACTCTTTAAGTATTTTTATAGGGTTGGTTTTATTTTTTTCAGGAAATTGCCAGTAATTCATTACCTCTTCAAAAGTTATCCCCGGAAGACCTTGGACAATCGGATTAAAACAGTCAAACGCATTTAATAAAATCAAGTCAGCTCCAAAAGCAGCAGCCACCTCTGCATTTGTAATATCACCGGCTTGAGGTGACGCAACGACAACATTTTCTGATAAAATCGTTCGTCCTTCACTAGCCTTAATCGATTGTTTCAATTCTACTGCATTCATTTGTTTCACTTCACTAGCACTTGCACTAATCAGTCTTTTTACCATAATGGTTCCTCCTCAAAAACATCTTTACAAACTATTATACGCCATTTCGTTAAAACTCTTTTGCTTATTTTGAAAAACTCATCGTTTTCTTAAGTATCTTGAACTTTAAATCAATCAAACCTAAAAGAAAAACACTAGTCTCTTGATTTTCTTTATTAATGAGTGAAAATTCGTTATAATAAAACCATTATGTGTATAGAATTGAGGGATGTTTATGTCATTTGATGGCGTATTTACTCACAACATGGTTAATGAATTATCTGAACAATTATTACATGGCCGAATTTCAAAAATTCATCAGCCTTATGATAATGAAATAGTCTTAGTTATTCGTTCCAAAGGAAAAAACAATAAATTATTACTTTCTGCTCACCCTAGTTACGCTCGAGTACAACTAACAGAAATTGCTTATGGAAATCCGGATACACCGCCAAATTTTGTCATGATGCTGCGGAAATTTTTGGATGGAGCGATTTTAGAACAAATTGAACAATTGGAGAACGATCGGGTCATTCATTTTACTTTTAGCAAAAGAGATGAACTTGGAGACCTACAAGACATTGTCTTGATTGTTGAATTAATGGGCAGACACAGTACCATTGTTTTAATCAATAAAGAAACTGGTAAAATTTTAGATGCTATTAAACATATTGGTAGTTCTCAAAATAGTTACCGTTCACTCTTACCTGGGGTTGAATACCTTGCTCCACCGAAACAAACCCAAATCAATCCATTTTTAGTATCGAAAGAAAAAGCCTTTGAATTACTCTCAAAAGCGCCAGAAATTTCTGGAAAATACTTGCAACAACAATTTCAAGGCTTAGGAAAAGATACTGCTGAAGAACTCGCTTTTCGTTTAAATCAGCAAAAAAATGAAAAAATGAGTGTTTGGACTGCCTTTTGGCACGAAATCACTGCTGATTTTAAGCCAACATTAACAATCATGAGTTCAAAAGAATTTTTTACTCCGATTCCTTTTTTTTCATTAGATGGTGATTCAACCTTTTTTGCTTCATTTAGCGAGTTACTTGATGCTTACTATGGTGGTAAAGCCGAAAAAGATCGTGTAAAACAACAAGGTGGAGAATTAATTCGTAAAATTGAAAATGAATTAAAGCGTAATAAAAGTAAAGTGATCAAATTGAAAAATACATTGGCTGATACTGAAAAAGCTGAAAACTTCCGCCGAGATGGTGAACTTTTAACCACTTTTATGGCTCAAGTTCCTAAAGGCGCTGAGTCTGTAACTTTACCTAACTATTATGAAGAAGATAAACAACTTGAAATTAAATTGAATCCAGCGTTGACTCCTAATCAAAATGCTCAAAAGTATTTTCAAAAATACCAAAAATTAAAAAATGCCGTAAAAGTTGTGCACACTCAAATTGAACAAGCTGAAAATGAAATTCTTTATTTAGAATCAGTAGTTTCTCAGTTGGAATTAGCCGGTCCGATGGATATTGATTTAATTCGTGAAGAATTGCTTAGTCAAGGCTATATTAAAAAAAGAGGCAACAAAAAAAGCAAACAGAAAAAAGCCAATCAACCTGAACGTTTTACTTCTACTGACGGAACGACTATTTTAGTTGGACGCAACAATTTACAGAATGATCAACTAACACTTAAAACCGCTAAAAAATCCGATTTCTGGCTCCACGCCAAAGATATTCCTGGCTCTCATGTAATCATAAAAGATGCAGAACCAAGTCAAGAAACATTATACGAAGCAGCCTTGCTTGCTGCATACTATTCAAAATTCCGACTATCTGCACAAGTTCCAGTCGATTATGTCCAAGTAAAACATGTGCATAAACCAAATGGGGCTAAACCTGGCTATGTCATCTACGAAAATCAAAAGACACTATACGTAACACCAGAAGAAGAAAAAATTACTCTATTACGTGATAATAAGTAAAAATTGAACTAGGGAGTGATAGAAAACTATGGTTTCGAAAATTTTCGCAATAGTTTTCTAACACTCCCTATCTATATTTTAGATGTGTAAAATATTAGTAATTATTTGCTTGCGAATACTACCCTTTTTATCTAAAATAATCTCTAAAGTAGTATCATCTACTTATCAATCAATATGCATTAAGCAACTCACTCATTTTTGTATAACCTAAACGAGCAGCATAGTCTCCAGCAGTCATGCCTTGATTATCACGAATATTTTTATCCGCACCATTTTCTAATAAGACTTTTACAATTTCCTGATAGACTTCTGAGCCATCTCGCAAAGCAACTGCCTCAATCAATGCGGTATAACCAAAATTATTTTGAAAATCTATCGGTTCCTTTCCAACAGCAAGTAACAATTTTACTGTTTCTAAGTGCCCTTTTTCAGCAGCAGGTATTAATGCATTCCCGCCAAAACGATTGACTTTGTTTAAATCGGGCGTAGCATGCTCAATAATATAGCTTAAAATTTCTGTTTTCCCTTGGGCTCCGGCATAAAGATACGGACTGTCTGAAATTGCATCCTGTTGATTGACATCCGCTCCACGATCAACTAATTGCTTAGCAATTTCAATATCGTTATTATGTGTTGCAATCAACAATGAGCTTTCTCCTTGCTCATTTGTTTCATTAATCGGATAGTTGGGGTCTTGTAAAATTTGGCTGACACGCGCTTGATCTCGAGCTGTTACAGCTTGAATTAAAGAACCTGATTCGAAATGCACAACTGATGTTGAACTGTCAATTGGTTTTTCAGATGACTCTTCAGTTGTATTTTGTTCACTTGTTTGTTGACTAATTTGACTCACCGAACTTCCTCCTACCTTTACTTCATCTTTATTTTTTCCACACCCGACCAAACCAATTACTCCTAAAAACAAAATAGTAAAATAGATTTTTTTTATTTCTCTCACTCCTTATCCTTGTGACTGATTTGTATCTATGATGCGCTTTTTTACTAATAAAAAGCAATTATTTTGCTTGAATCATTTTCCTTTCTAAACTCATGTTTACTCTTTCTGCCTCTTTTCCATCTGTAATCGTTACTTTAAATGATAAAGAAAAATGAGCGCACACCTCTTTTATAGTTTGCTCTATTGATGCGATTATTTTTGGATTTGAATTAGCTACAATTAGATAAACAACTCTTTTTTTGGGTGGAAAAAATTTTCTATGAAAATCAACTGATGGCAATTCTGTTAAGCGATCAAGAAAATTCTTTAAATACCCTGACATAGATGACCAATAAACGGGTGTTTCTATAACTAAAACATCAGCTTCTTGCAGTTGATTAATTACTAAAAAAAATTCATCTCCATCATAATCTTGTCCTAATTGATTTAAATGATAATCAGCCAAATTAATTTGCGTATATGTTGAATTTCCAAACAAATTAGCAATTATTTTTGCAGTTTGAGCTTCATTTTCAATGCTTGTTCTTAGCAAAATTTGTTTCATTTAATCTGCTCCTTTTTGCATTAAATTTTTCCTACATCAAAACGCGTACATTTTATACGTGTCAATGTACGCGTTTGATTCGATTTTATTTACACTTTTTATACCTTATTCACTTAGACTGCTCCTACAACATGATGAGGAACATATGGTTCTTCTAAATAAACAATCTCCTTTTTAGTCAAGCTCAAATCCAGTGCTGGTAATGCTTTTGTTAAATGACTTTCTTTCGTCGCTCCTATAATTGGCGCGACAACTGGTGCTTTTTGAAGTAACCAAGCTAGAGCTACTTCTACTCGCTCCACGCCACGATTTTGAGCAATTTCAGCAACGCGTTCAACAATTATACGATCTTGATCCGCTGTCGTATCATATTTTGAACGAGCTGTCACATCTGTTTCAAATCGTTTCGTCGTCGCACTCCAATCACGTGTCAAGCGCCCTGCAGCTAAAGGACTGTATGGCGTAACCGCAATTTTTTGATCTTCACACAACGGTAACATTTCTCGTTCTTCTTCACGATAAAGCAAATTCAAATGATCTTGCATCGAAACAAACTTAGTCCAACCGTTCTTATCAGCCACTGCTTGTGCTTTTGCAAATTGCCAGGCATACATCGCAGAAGCTCCGATATAACGAACTTTTCCTGTTTTAATCAAATCATGTAACGCTTCCATTGTCTCCTCGATTGGTGTGTGATAATCCCAACGATGAATAATATATAGATCTACGTAGTCCATTCCTAATCGTTCTAAACTCTGATCGATTTGATGAAAAATTTCTTTTCTAGATAAACCTCCACTGTTCGGAACATTCTTTTTCATCGTTGAGAATAATTTAGTTGCAACAACAATCTCATCTCGATGGGCATATTCTTTTAGTCCCTTTCCCAAAATTTGTTCACTTGCTCCATAAGAATAAACATTTGCTGTATCAAAAAAATTAATTCCTAAATCCAAAGCTTTTTTTATTACTTTTTTACTATCAGCTTCTTCTAAAACCCACTCATGAAACCCACTATTTGGATCGCCAAAGCCCATCGCACCTAAACAAAGTCTTGAAACATCCATACCTGTATTTCCAAATTTTACATAATCCATTTGATTTCCTCCTTAAATGTTTTTCTATTTAAACCCAGTTTATTCCTTGAAGTGAACTCCAAGTCAAGACTTTTTTGAATAAAAAAAGCTAAACAAAATCAATTTCTAGAAAAATCACTAGTTTTTTGATTTTATTTAGACTTATTTGTTTAGCGATAAACATCAAAATTTCTTAATAAACTTTCCGCTGGTACCATGTGATCATCATAATGTTCTAATTTAAATTCCAGACGGTCAATTGCACCATTTAATTCAGCAGCTTTTTTCTTTAATTCAAAAATTTGATCCGCAATGATTTCTTTTCTTGTTGGCACCGTCTCCGTTCCCATTCGAAATAGGGTCAAATATTCCACTAAAGATTCAATAGATAAACCAGCATTGCGCATTTGTCGACTATAAGTAATCCAGCGAAGATCTTCTTCATCAAAATCTCTTATCCCATTTTGATTTCGTTTGATTGGTGGAATTAAACCAATTCGTTCATAATAGCGAATGGTATCTGAAGAAACGCCACTAAGCTCACTTGCTTTTTTTATATTCATTTTCCTCAACGCTCCTTTTTTCTATATTTTTCTTATCATTAGAAACGAGAAATTTTCCTCATCTTAATCAACTTAAGTACTATTATACACTATACTTTAGTCAATATATTTGAATACAAATAATTTTTTGATTAGTTACACTTTAGGAAACAAAATACAAGTGTTTCAAAGATTTTTGCAAAAATAATATTGAATAAATTATTTATACATTTTTTTAACGATCATGATTTATGGGTTTAAGATTGTAAATTATATTTAAGGGGCGAGTTCTAATTACTATACATTTTGACGGATGTATGATAGTTTTTACGAACAATTAAATAACGATTTATATTTTATTTGAACTAGTGAAAAAAAAGTATCCGCACTAAAGAAAAATCAATTTTTTCTTTAATGCGGATACTTTATAAAAGACCATGAAAATAGTGATACTTAGTTTATTCTTTTTCTTCTAATTCTTTACCACGTCTATTTTCTTCGCGAATAAAACGTTTTGTTTCTTTCTCTTCTTTTTCTTCAGCAACATGTGCTCTATTTTTATCAATCGTTGCTTCAAAAACTTCTTTATTTTTTTCTTCTCTAAATGCTTCTCTGTTTTCTTCTTCTCCGTGACGATCGCTTGACATAATATAACGTCCCCTTTCTCTAAATACAACTAGATTATATGCCTATTTCAAAAAAAATTCCAATGATATCCTTATTTTTAGATACTCATTTATTTAGGCTAATCATTAGTGAAAAAAATGACTCTGTCACTAAGAAATAGTTCAAAGAAATTTTATCTTACTGTAAAAATTGATTCATTTTGACAAGTAATTCATCATTCGTACACTTTTTAGCGCTTTGTAAAGTAATATTTATTTCCCCAAATCCCATTTTTACATTCGCTTGAATTGCTTTACGTTGAAGTCCTGTGATATTTGCTAGAACTTTATCCGGATCTTTTAAGTAAACAGAAACAAAACTTTGATTAACCATACTCTTAATTTCTATCTCAGAAACTTCGTCCCATAAAATACAAAGATCTTTAGTGGCCATTGCACTAGAGTAATCGTAAAAACCTTTAGTCGTTAAACAAACGATTTTCTTTCCATGAATCAATTGCTTGATTAAATAAAATTCACAAGAGCCAAAGAAGCCAATACCAATGATACCTATGATGATAAATAGACTATTTCCAGCAAATAATGGAATAAAACTAGCTAAAACCATTAAAATACCTAATAAAACTAAGCCAATTTGTTTAAATTTACTTTGATAGACGACAAAAACTTCTTCATTTTCCAACTTCAAAACTCCTATTTTTTATTTTACATTTAGAAGATGCATTCCTTACTCTAAACCAATCTGTATGTATAAAAATAATGTACCTTACTTGATTTCTCCAGTCAATATGCTTTCAAAACTTACATGTTTTTACTATCAAATCGGAAGCGATCTTTATCAGAAGGCATTTGATGATGTACTCGCCTCCATTTTCCCTCATGATATAGTTCGTACATTTCAAATAAACAAGGAATTCCTTTAGAATGAGCGATATCATCACTATCCATTACTTGAAAATGTAAATGCGGGGAAGTGGAATTACCCGAATGACCCACTTGTCCTAACCGATCTCCTTTTTTTACTTTTTGATGTGCTGAAACATTGATTGAATTAGTTTTTAAATGTGCAAATAAACAATAGTTGTTATCTCCAAATTTCAGCACCAAATAATTCCCAGCAATTTTACTATAAGCTTCTTTCTTTTCATCAAAAAACCAACTATTTCTAAGTGCAATCAGCAAATCTCTCAACCAATGGACTTTTCTTTCTGGAATACCATCAACTATCGAAATAATTTCACCATCGCAAGGCGCATAAATCGTTTGTCCCCAACAATAATGTTTGTTCAAGGGAACCCCAAAAACTAGATATTGCCAAAAGCCAACTTGATAAAATGGACGTTTTTTATCTTGCCAATTGATTTGCAGAAAATCAAAAGCATATCGTAATCCAAAACGGTTCGTCCCATGACTAGGAATTCTTTTTTTAGGCGTCGTTGGCGCGTACCACTCTCCTCGTAATGGAAATTCCAGAATTACCGCCCGTTGTTCTCTACTAAATCCTTCCATTTTTCGCTCCTCCTACATTCAATACTTCCTTTTTGAATAACTATTTAGACAAACTCATTCTTCAACATCATCTGAACGATAAAACGCAAACCGTAATTCAGTCAAGTAATCATTCAGCTCTGAAGTGAAGGAAGTTTCATCCAAATCGATATCAGTTGATTCTTTTAATCGTTCTACAAACTGATCAAACAACCCTTTCATTGACCAGTAAATAATATTTTTCACCTTATCACAATCTAGCTCTGGTTTAAATTTAGTCCCATCGATTTCCTGAAATAATTGCACTTCGCAAGAAACATGATCTTGATTTCCCTTGTTTCTAAGAATTTGATTGATCTCATCAGACTTAGTTCTCTTTCCTAGTTTTTCCCAGTCAAAAATGGCTGGATATTGTTTAATCAATGTCATTTGTAACTCATACGACTGGCGCAATCGTTGAAGTAAATCTCTCTCTTCATAATCCAATTTTTCAAAGTATTCTTTTTGCAATAACTCTTGAAAAAAATCATAGACAAATAAAAATAGCTCTTGTTTACTTGATATATAATGAAACATCAATGCTTTCGAAATTCCCGCTTCTTTTGCAATAATATTGGTAGACGCTCGATCATATCCTTTGATTGTAAATTCTTTTAATGCGGCATTTAAGATGGCCGTTTTTCTTTCCGTTTCCAAATTAGCTAGATTCATTTTTCTAAAACTCCTTTCAAGTTCGCATTTATCTAACAGGTCAAAATAATCGTATCACGATTTATCTATCAGGTCAACAAAATTTAGAACTTAATTTCTCTTTACAAATTAGTAACTAGTTACTATAATAGATGTAAGATGAATAAAAGGAGTAAACTATGATAATCAATGAATTGATAAACGAATATAGTGACAATCGAGAAAATGAAATCAAAGGGATTTTCGCGAGTATTTTTATCTTGCAAAATCGACTACAAACTATTTTTGATAAAACAGATCCCGAATTAACCTTAAAACAATTTATGCTTTTAACAATGATTCGCTTTTCAAACAGTAAAACGACCTTTACTCATTTAGGAAAGCTTTTGGGATCATCTCGGCAAAATATTAAGAAATTAGCTTTATCACTAGAAAAAAAAGAATTTATCATCATTCAGCAAGAAGTTGATAACAAACGGAATACCTCAATTACTTTAACTAAAAAAGCGGTTGAATATGTTGATATTGTTTCTGAACTACATACACAAAAATTGACCAGTCTTTTTAATGACTATTCTACCGAAGAAATTCATTTATTTTACCAAATGATTACAAAACTCTATGTAGGTGTTGAACGAGAGGAGGAATGATTATGAAGAAAATTGTTATTTATGCAAGTCGCTATGGAACGACAAAATCTTTTGCTACAAAAATTGGGGAAGAGAAAAATATTCCTGTTTTTTCTTATAAAGAACCAGATCTCCCACTGACAGCTGTAAACGAAATTATTTTTGTCGGAGCAATTTATACAAGTAAAATTTTAGGATTAGAAGCTTTTTTGAAAAACAAACAATTAACAGTTCAAAAAATAACGATTCTAACTGTTGGATTATATGATCCAAAACGAGAAAATAATCAGCAACGAATTGAGCATTTTGTAAAAGAAAAACTAAAAAATAGTCAATTGAAACTTCAAGGGATTTACTCCCTTTCTGGTTATTTAAATGTATCTCAACTATCATTTCCTCACCGTTTATTGATTAAAGCCTTGTATAAACAAGCACAAAAAAAGCCAGTTAATCAGCGAACTGCTGAAGAAATAGACATTATTCACGCATATGAAAATACAAATTTAATTGATGAGAAAGAGCTAGAAATGATTCTTGGGAAAATTTGACATTTTCAAATTCATTTTACTTATAGTCTTGATTAATTAACGTATTTTCTTTATACTTTACTTATAGAATAGAAACAAAAAGTCTTGTATATTTTATTTACTCATATTGACTTTTATACAATCAAATAACTGGCACTTTTTGGTTTAGCTGGAACTGAACTAGAAAGTCTTGAAAACAACCAACATTGTTCTCTACAGATTAGCCGATAGGATAAACTCTTATATTTTTTACTATCTTTCTATATGATAATAGTAAAAAATGCTAAGTTTCTTTGAGTTACTATTGATTCAGGTATTGGACACCACGCCAATACCTTTTTTGTTTCTATTCTATATTATTATTCTTTCTTTAAAGGAGATGATTTATTAATCAGAACATTTCTAAAGCAAAATAAAAAGGCACCTTACAACCTGACTGGAATCATGTTGCAAGGCCCCGAAAAAACAGCCAACACTGTTTATCCAAGTTGCCAATAGCGCGTACCAAAGTACTCGCATGTTTTATTGTACTTAATTTTGATTGATTTGACTAGTGTTTTTGTCAGTTTTTTTCATCTTTTTGACGATTTTTCATATTCTTTGTCGAGTTATTGCACACGATGAGGCTTTGGTCTGATCGTATTTTTTCGTAAAAATCAAGAAAGGAACAAAATAAATGAATAAAAATCAGGATTTAAAAGCTATTCCTTATCAAGATATTTTAGATGCTCGTAATGAATTGACCAAATTGCAATCTTGGCAAAAATCTTTGGTTTATTTAGATGAATTTTTTGATAAAAATATTACCAAGAATAAAAAAGAATTGCAGATGCGTTATTATTCTTGTGCGCAATTATATCAAATTTTTGCGGCAGATTTAGAAGAAATAGTGACTCATACTGAAACTATCCTCACACATATGATACAACGAGAAAAATGTAAGTAATATACTTTCTATTTATAATTTTAGGATGAAATCAAATGTTCACTTTTGTCTCATCCTAAAACTAATTTTTATTATCTCGGACCTTGTCCACCAGGTCCACCCATTTGACTGTCATCTACGTCTGCACCCGTTTCATCAACAGAAGTCAACGAACTGCTTAACGTTATTTTCCCTATTTCTGTTCCATTTGAATAGCTACCACCTGTATATAGACCATTTTTTTCTGTCCCAGAATCTTCACCGCCACTAAACAATGTAAGTGTATCTCCAACGGTAAGTTCTGGTGAACTGATAGCGACATGTTTAAAATCTTTGGCAGCTTTATAAGTAAGAATCGTTTCTCCTTCACTATTTTTTAAAGAAATTAAACTTCCTGCTTTTTGCGTTGTTGTAAAATATAAACTAAGCGCTGCTTGAGAAGATCCTTCACTGGCACTCATTGCCATCCCAGAACTACCGCTAGCAACAAACATTCCTCCGTCCATCGTAAAGGTTCCATCATAATCCAAGGCACCATTGCCATCATCCGTCGGTCCATTGACAACAACTGTTCCTGCAGTCATCCGAATATCTCCATTACTATCAAGACCATCTCCCGCAGCATCTACGTAAATCATCCCGCCATTTATCTCGATAAATTTACTGCTATCACCACCAGCATTAGGGTTGCTAAATGAATCCACCCCAAACTGTCCTTCTTGCGAGGTTTCTTCACTACTTCCACCTGCCGCGTTGATTCCATCATCTGTTGAAAGAACGGATACCTCTCCATCGTTGATAGTTACAGTAGACCCTTCTAGTCCTTCATAAGATTGAGCAACTGTAATGGTTCCGTTATTAATTACCAAATCAGTATCAGAATGAATCCCATCATCTCCACTAGACAAATCAAATGTTCCATTGTTGATGGTCACAGCAGCGTTAGCATGAATTGAATCATCTGCTGTATCAATTTTATAGGTGCCATTATCAATCACTATATTTCCACCAGCTTTTAGCCCTTTATAGCTTTGCTTGGTATCGATTGACTGATCATCATATCCGCCAGCTGTTGTTAAATCGATTTTGGCTGTTGCTATTGATAAGTTGGTTTCTGCTTGTATGCCATCATTTCCTGCTTTGATTGTAAAAGTACCACCATCAATAGCAATCCAACCTTTTTCGCCATCTGTACTATTATTCGCTTGAATCCCATCCCCTTCAGAAGTTGTCAATGTAAAGGTTCCATCCGCGATTGAAAGTGAATCTTTTCCTTTTAAAGCATTATTTTTTGCATTTACTGAAATTGATCCGCCTGTTATTACTAAATCATCTTTGCTTCTGATTCCATTACTATAATTCCCATTTACTTCTAACGAACCTGAACCATTGATTGTTAGGTCATCTTTACTGAAAAATGTAGCATCAGGTTCTGTTTGGTCTGAGGTATTATAACTATACTCTGTTCCATCAGAGAGTTTATTCGTTGAATTTCCAGCTAATGTGGTGATGACCTTTTCCGCCTGTTCCACATAAATAGCTGATGAAGAAGTATTGCTAATCGTCACATTATTCAATACTAAATGAACTGTCTCTGTTCCTGCATTAATCAAAACTTGTCCTTCATAATCACCACTTAAAATGTATGTCCCTCCACTACTAATTGAAAGGATACCAGCATGTTCTTCAGCGCCAGAACCATCAATCGTAGCAGTACTCTTACTAAGAGTAATTTTTGTAGCCGTTGACTCGTCATAACTATCATCATAATCTTCATCTTGATAAGAACCATACATATTTTCAGAACTTTTCTGTGCCGTTTTTACCGAAATTGCTTCAACGGACGTTTTTGTAGTGGACGAGTTGCTACTTGATTGATTGGAAGTCGTTGAGCAGCCTGATAGGATCAATGTAGCCATTGTTACAATGACTGAACCAAGTATTATTTTTTTCATTTGTAATCACCTACAATTCCTCTCTATTAGTAGAAACTTTTCCAGAAATTATCGTTAAGTTTCCGTTTCTAACACGCATTGCATCCATCAACTCTTTTTCCGTTTGACTATCTTTCAACATAATTCGATACCTCAACTCGTATAAGCTACCCATATTTGTTGTTTTTACAGAATCTAAAGTCGCTGAATACGTATAGGAAGCAAATAAATCATCAAATAATCCAGGATAATCTAAATCTTCTGGTATCGTAACTTTGATTTCTCGTTCTGCAATATTGTTCTTCTCTCCAAAATGAATCGTATTTAGCAACAGTAAAAAAATGGCAATAATCAAAGAAAAAATGGCGATATAACCGACAAATCCCATTCCAGTCGCTAATCCAATGCCCATTGACCAAAAAATACTCGTGATTTCCCTCGCTCCACCAGCTACAGATCGAAAACGAATCAAACTGAACGCACCTAAGACAGCGACCCCAGTCCCTAAATTTCCATTAACCAACATAATCACTAATTGAACTAAAACCGGTAAAACTGCTAATGTTATCACAAAATTTTTACTGTAAACATTTCGGTACATATGAACAAAGGCAACGACTAATCCTAAAACAATTGACGTTGTAATACAAAGCAATAATTCTTTATACGATAAACTGGTTGAACTTTCTGTGCTTTCAGTAATTAAACTAGACAACATGACGAAAATCCCCCTCACAATAAAGATATCTTTGGTAAGTTTGTGCATATTTTGAAAATGAAGCGGGATAAATCTCAAGTGATGCTAATAATTCTGAAAACCATAAGGGATAGGCCCCTAATGCTTTAACCTCCATTAAGACATCAATTTCTGGAGCCACTCGTTCTCCTATGTCATTTATTTCCTGCGTTCCAGTTATTTTGTTATAGCGAATATTAAAATCAAAGGTAATACGGAAATTTTCATCTGCTGAATCAAAAAAAGCACGTCGGTCATAAGCAATCATAACTTTTGGTTCTAATTTCTTTCTAGCAAATAACCAATCAATTTCCTGTTTAATTTGTTGGCTATTTGCTTTTGTTCCTTTAAATGATTTAGGACATTCCAGATATTCTTTCGCTAACGAAAACGGTAAATCCATTCGTCGTTTGTAGACAATTCCTTTAAATTTTTTCTTGATTTCTAAAAAAACAGCACTATTTTCTTGTGGTATCCCATAGCTCCGAATCCGAAATTTTTCTTTATAGGTTGGCTTGCTAATTGAATGGCGAATCAGTTCATAATCAGCCGTATCAAAGTAAATAGAGATTATTGTGTGCAAGCCATAGCTGTCTTCCTCCATATAGGCTTCCAATTTTTCTTTCAATTCAAGGTACACTTTATTTGATAAAGAATATTTCTTTTCTTTTCGTTGGAAACTATTTTTTAATTTAACCATCTAAATCCCTCCTGTATATTTGTTTATAATAAAGAGGGAAACATAAAAATAACTTAAAAAGAACATTTTTAAAGTAGTTTGGAAAGTAATTAGAATAGCTATAAGTCTATCCTAATAAAATAAACTACAAAATCACAAAAGTTAAATACACTTCTTATGATTTGTAGTTTATTGTTTTATTTAATCCTAGATTTCCAAAAGCATTAAAGCGTCAAAAAAGTAGCAATCATTCCAATCATACTAAATGTATTCAGAGATAAATGAACCACCATTCCAATGCGAATATTTTTCTTATAGTAAACGACACTAACAAATGGCAAAATAGCTAAAATTCTAGTCACATTTTCCCAAGGAGTAAAAAAATGATAGAGTGAAAATAATACTGTGTTTACCACGGGAGCTAATTTTCCTAATTTTTCCATTCGAGGTAACAGAAACCCACGAAAATATAATTCTTCAACAAAAGGACCCAATAAACCATTTAGTAAAATTCCAATCGCTAAAAAAGGAATGGCTTCTGTTTTCGAAATTTCTCCAATAGAAAACTGATCTAAACGAAACCATTCAGAAACCCAATCAAAAAGTTGCCATAGTGGATGCTCGATTGGTGCAATAATACCAAAAACTACTAGAGCAATGAGTATACAAGGAAGCGCCCATAACAAGGTTTGACCAACTGACATTGGTTTAGTATATTGAATAAATTCCTTGATTTTTTTTCCTTCTTTTTTTGATAAGTAGTATAAAACACCTAGTTCAACTGGGATCAAGCCAAAAAGAATCGCCAACATCAATGATGAAAATATGGATAATCCAATCCCAAAGTATGGATTTGAAAAGAAATACTCAAAATCAAAATCGGAATTCCTGGTAAAAGATGGTACAAAATAATTTCTAAAGCACCTAATTGTTTTACATTCGTTTGTTTTTTCATGATTAAGACTCCTTTGTTTTTAGTTACAAAACAAAGTTTAGACTATGTTGTTAAAACAAAGTCAAGTAAAAATCACTCATTTTTTATAGGAACATAAACATCATAATAATTATGTTCGGTTTCTCCAAATAGGACTAGACGAATAAAAATATGAACTTCACCTTTTAACGAAAGTTGGTTTTCTTTTGCCCATTTATTACAATTTTTCAGCATTTTTTCAGTTAATTTCTCATCATTATTATCTGCCGAAACCTTAATATGAATACATGATTGCTCACTAACTGGATTATTAGTTAGTTCAATAATAGACATTTGCGAACCTGTGTAACCTATTTCATCAAAATAAAGTGTTCGAACTAAATGAGAGAGGATATCTTGCTCTGAAAAATCTTTTGCTGTAAAAACTTTTTCTTGATAATCATAGAAATCAGAAAAAGACGAGAAATTATTCTTAACGTCGTAAGTCGGTAATTGCTTGATACTAAAAACATTGTAGCTAGTTGCTAACTCGTTGATATATTCTTTTGTTTCTTTTAATTTAGTTAGCATGTCTTGATACTGACTAATTGCTAATTCTAGTTCATTTTCTTTTGCTTCGAAAGCAGTTAAAAAATTTTCGGGTTGAGTTACTTGAAAAAAATCTTTAATTTCGGGATTACTAAACCCTCTTTTGCGATAAAAATCAATTGCCATCAGTCGAAATACATCAAATCCATTAAATGTTCGGTAATTATTCGCATGCTCTCTCATTGGTTGAATCAATCCTAGTCGTTCATAATAACGAATCCCTTCCCTCGTTACCCCAATAAAATCATTAATCTCTTGAATATGATAACGATCTGATGCTTTACGGATATCGACTTGATTTACATCCCCATCAATAGCTGGAATAATTGAATCTACTGGATTTTTGTTGCTTTTTCGACGTCTATCCAATGGTTTCTTAGCCTCCAGCGGAATAAACCATGTTTTGCTTTTTTTAATTGCTCCTGGAATTTGTCCTTTTTGACAATAATAAGCGACCATTCGAGGAGAGATATTATTTTTTCTTGCAAATTCAATAGAAGTAATAAAGTTCATTTTAAAGCTCCTTTTAAAACTGGTAGATATTTCAGATAAATGAAAGATAGTTTAACTATCTAAGTTTTAAAGTGAAATACATGAATGACTATAAATATAAAACTCTTCTTGACTGCATGAATAGCTTTTTTCAAGTTTTGGAAAAGTTTGATCAAATGTTTCAGCTTGTTTTTCATCAATACTCATCACAGGACTTTCAAAATAATTCCATCTCTTCTTATCCAAAGTTCCAACTTGCAATTCCTTAACCATCATCGCTGTTGGAAATTGACCATTTTCTAGACAAATATTGAATTTTTGACAACTTTTAAACCCATGTTTAACATAATTTGATGGACTACCAAAAATAACAATTACATCGTAACCGAGCTTTCTTGCCTGTTCAAAAGAGTGCTCAAGAAGTTTTGCTCCATAGCCTTGTCGCTGATATTGCGGCAAAATAGAGACTGGTCCGAACGTTAGAATCTCCCGTTTCTTTTCATTTTCATCAATCAATGTTGCTTTTGTATACATGATATTTCCAATAATTTTTCCATCAACTTCTAAAACAAAAGCTAATTCTGGTATAAAATCTTTATGAGAACGCATTTTATGAACTAAATAATGCTCTGAAGCACCTGGCACATAAATATCCCAAAATGCTTCTCTTGTAACTTCTTCAACAATCCTATAATCTGCTTCAACTTCTTTTCTAATCGTAATTTTTGTCATAAATGTTTTGCTCCTTTTATTTTTTCTTAAACTCATAAATTTGTTAATTAATAAATCAAGTAGCTTTTTTTCGAGGTAAAATCGGTAAATAAATTAAAAATTTGATTCGATCATCCTGACTTCGTACGATAATCTCGCCGTTCATTGCTCGTATCAAAGATTGTGCAATAGATAAACCTAAACCAAGGTGTCCTTCCTCATTCATTGTTTCTTCAGTATAAAATCGATCAAATACTTTTTTTATATCTGTATTGGAGTTATTTAACCCATCATTTTCAATACAGATAACAAAATTATTTTTTTGACGAGCAACAGTGATTGAAAAGAACTTTTGATAATATCGACACGCATTACTAACCATATTTTCTAAAACACGATCGAATTGATTTCCATCGATAGTGATTACCGATTGCTCATATTCTGCTAATTGATTATGTAATTCACAATAGACTCCTTTTGCTTGGCACTCTACTTTTAGATCTTCAAAAAAATCAAGCGTCCATGCGTAGCAAGGAACAGGTTGCATGCATACTGACAACGTTTCTGGTGTTTCATAACTCAAACTCAATTGTTTCGATAACTCTGTCAATACAGTGATTTTATTTTCGATAATTTTAAAATAATGTTGCTGTTCTTCTGTTTCAGAAACTAGTCCATCTTGCAAGGCTTCAATATACGCAGAAATAGAAGCTAACGGTGTTTTTAAATCATGCGAAATATTGTCAATAAATTGTTTGCGCTCTTCTTCGAATAGTTCTTGCTGTTTTTGCCGTTGATAAATTGTTTCACGCATTTGATCAAAAGCCAACGTAAATTCGCCTAACTCATCGTCAGTTGCATGGTCAATTTTATGAGCTAAGTCTCCTGAAGCAATAATTTTGGCTGCTTCGACTAAAGAGTTTAAGGGTTGGATTAAACGTTTTTTTAGATACAGAATTGTATAGAAAGTCAATAGTGAGAATGGGATTGCCACATATGCAATCACTACCCATAAAGCTTTTATTTGAGCGGTTACCGAAATAAAACCAATCGGTAGCAATAAAAAAAGAAGACATACGATAACTAAATGACGAATCATTCCTTTTTTCATGTTTGCTCTCCATCAAAACGATAGCCGATTCCTCTTACCGTAAAAATCCCATGATTTGCTCCAAGTTTTTCTCTGATTTTTTGAACATGAATCGTAACCGTATTAATTGCACCATAGCCATCCATACCCCAAACTTGCTCATAAATCTGCTCCTTACTAAAAACTTGCCTTGGATGTTCTGCTAAAAAGGTTAACAAATTAAATTCTTTTGCAGTCAAATCAACTACTTCTTGCTTCTTAAAAATTTCTCGCGAGGTTAGATTAATGAAAAAATGATGGTAAGAGATGGTAGTCGCCTTTTCAGCTTTATTCTGGTAACTGTCAATCCTTCTAAAAATCGCTTCAACGCGTGCAACTAATTCTTTCATCGAAAAAGGTTTACTTAAATAGTCGTCTGCACCTAACTTCAAACCCAAAATCCGGTCAAATTCAGTTTCTTTCGCGCTAATAATGATTACAGGAATCATTGATGTCGCTCGAATTTGACGTAAAATCTCTAAACCATCTTTTTCAGGAAGCATTAAATCTAATAACAATAAATCTGGGCTTAATGCTTCAAATTGAGTGAATGCAACACCACCATTACTAACAATCGTTACCTCATAATGCTCATTCAGCAAATATTTCTCAATCATTATTGCCAAATCATATTCATCTTCAATAATCAAAATTCTTTTTTTCGCCATTTAAAACTCCTCTCATATATCGTTTCATATTCTTTTATTATATCAATAAATTTTAATGAAAAACGTTATTAGATAAATAAATCTTTTTTACAAAATCGTATAGACGTAACTACAGCTATCCCTGTTGCTCCTAAAAACCAAATTAGCAGCACCCACAATACCTTAGTGAAATGACTTTTTTGTGAAATAAATAACATCCACATGGTTGGTAAATAAACAGTAAACGGCTCGAAAGATTCTAAAATGAAGCACAAAAGAATAACTCCAAAAGCTAAACTAATCGTTAACACTTCATTTCCAGTTAGAATCATGCTAAAAAAAAATAGACATGCTAAGCAAAAAAGACTGACCAAAATAGAACCAGATATAACTAAAAAATTTTTTTCTACAAGGAACGGTCTATATTCTATTGAAAAAACTATTTTGGCACAATCACTCCCCAAAAATAGAGCTAAAAAAAGGCTATAACAAAAAGTCAAAGTAACAAACAATTTTGAGGATAAATAATTCATTCGACTATATGTATGAGGTAAAATCGTTTTTAGCGTTTGAAAATGATAGTCGCTTGTTATGATATCCGAGATAATATAGCAACAAAGTAACCAATAAATAGGTCGAAAAAATAAAAGCAGCTTAAAATTCAGTTCAAAATTCAATAAATTTTGTTTGATTCCAATTGAGGTATAGATAAAACTTAAGAAAACTAAGCTAAAGATGAAAAACAGATATTTTTTTTGATAAAATAGCTTGCGATAGTCAAAATTAATTTGCTTAATCATTCATTTTCACCTCTTTCATATCATTAAATCTTGCCTTCTAAAGACTAAATAACCGATTAAACCAAAAATAAGTAGATAGACACCGAGAATCCCCATGTTCTGTAGCCAAATCGTTTTTGATTTCTCTAAAAAATCTGTACCAAAAAAATATAATTGATGAGTAAGCGAAAACTGATTGATTGCTGGAAATAGTTCAAGTGATTCACCTGCTATTAACGTAACCCCCATTATTAAAACCGTCTCTAATAGTTTGCTCGCAACTAACGAAACCACGAGAGACACGATTCCAAAAACAAAATAAGCAACTGAATAAGCAAAACCACAGATTAACGTCAGCTTTACTCCGCTCACCCCAGTTGCTGTGACTTCATGAAAAACAAGCTCCTCACCCCATCCGAAAGCCAACCAACCAATAACATAGGCTAATGTTAGCATAATTAAAAAAAGTAACAGCGAAAAAACAACTATCGATAAGATACGACTAATAAAATAGTGTCTTCTTGATACAGCACGTAGTAAAATTAATTTCATTGTTCCCTGTGTTCGTTCTTGAATTATTAGTTGGCCGACATAAATAGCCATAAATAGTCCGCCAACTAAATAATTCCCTTGCAAATGTTGAATTGGGAAGGATTGCGCATTTCCTACCGTTAAAACAGTCCCTTCGCTTCCATACAATTTAAAAAAAAGAGCTGATAAGAGAAAGTTAACACTATAAATCAAAGCAAAAATCCATAGGCTTTTAGCGTTAAAGGCTTTTCTTAATTCAAAAATGGTTAAGTAACCAATCGTTTTCATCTCGCCTCTCCTTTCACACAGGCAAAAAATAGTGCTTCTAAATCCTTAACCTGATGTTTTTTTAATAAATGAGGGACATTTCCAGTGGCTAATAATTTTCCCCGATCAATGATTGCTACTTTATTACATAAATCAGCCATTTCTCTCAACATATGACTGGAAATTAAAAAAGTAATCTGCTCTTTTTTCGCTAAATCTTTGATTAGCTCTTTCATTTCATATAAACCAATTGGATCAACTCCGTTTGTCGGTTCATCTAAAATAATAATTTTAGGATACGCTAATAAAGCATTAGCTAATCCTAAACGTTGTTTCATCCCTAAAGAATAATTTTTTACTTTTTCATCTTTTGCTTCAGTTAATTTAACAATGGCTAATACTTCTTCAATTCTTTTAGCTGTTATAACTTGTTCTGATAAAGTCGCACTTAGTTTAAGATTTTGTTTCGCTGTTAAATTTAAATAAAATGCTGGATTTTCAATAATGCTTCCAATCGAAGTCAATGCTTCATGTAAATTTTTGATACTTGATTTACCATCAATGAAAACACCACCTGACGTTGGAAAAACCAAACCAGTAATCATACGCAATGTTGTTGTTTTACCTGAGCCATTTGGTCCAAGAAAACCAAATATATCTCCTTTATTTAGACTAAAACTTAACTGATTTACAAGATATTCTTTTCCTATTTTTTTGGTCAATTCATTGATTTCCAAAATTTTTCTTTGAGTAGTTTTCATCCTTTTCCTCCTAAATACTATTGATTTCACTGTTCATTTCCTAATTTTAACTATAGCAAAGTAAAATAAATAGGTTCTCTCTGAATAATAAAGTTTTTATAAAGAAAGAATTTTTTAATTTCAATAAGCTTACTTCACTAAGATTTAATACAAACAACCAGTATAAAATTAATAAATAGAAGACAAGGTGGTTTAATTTTATGAAGGAATTCAACCATGGAATATTTTCCGAATAAATAATAAGAATATCATTATTTATTTATTTATGATTTTCAATTTCACCTAAAAATATATGTTTTTTACCCATAAAGTGACTTTTTAATTACCATATCATTTCACAAAAAAATAAATATATATTATAATTTGTCGTGAAGTAAGTAAATTTTTTTAATGAAAATAAACAGAATCTGTTTCATTTCATTTTCATTAAATATAGTCAATAGTATTATTGTTAATTGAATGATTCTTCAGTTTTATGAAATTATTTATTTAATTATATAATATGAAAGGAATGTTAAAAATGAAAAGAAGAAAAATCGTTACTGTTGTAATCGTTGCTATCGTTAGTATCATCGGAAGTATTGGTTTTGTTCAGCAAAGTTTTGCTCGTTTCGGAACGGGATGTATTAAATCAGATAAAGCCAATTTAATCATCAGTCTTCCAACGAAATCCACTCCTTTAAAGTTAGTGGACTTCGTTGAAAGTGTTTATGATGTAGATGGAAATAGCATTGATCCTTCTGTCGTCGAACTTCCAAAGGTAGCAAAAAAACTTAGAAATGATGGGACTTATGACTATTATCCGATAGAAGAGTTTCTCAATGCAGATGGTGAGATTATAAAAACACTCGATTGTTTTGAGCTTACTTTTAGTTATACTTATAGAGACTGCATTGATTCTGCCGGCTTCCCAACCTCTAGTCAAAAAAATTCAATTGAAGGTAATTTAGGGAAAATTGAAAAATCAATTTTGTTTGGGCAATTCCGATAAAAAGGAGCTTAATCACAAAAATATCGCATAAAATGTGGATTTGACAGGTTAGTGAAACTAAAATTTTGTTGTATCTCCTAAAACCGAATAAATGACTTATAATTATCAGAATCTCGACAATTTCCAAATGAACTATCATTTATTATAAAGTACGTAATAACTGGTAGTTCGTTCAATTGTTCAATTCTATAAGATGGTATTATGACGTTGATCAATGGTTTAAGTAGCAAAAGATAAGCGACCAATTACAAAAATTTGAAAAAACAATCAGATAGGAATCATTCAACATCGAATGGGAACCTTTCGTGTTTCTTATCATTTTTGTGATTAGTCGCTTATTGTGATTCATTCGAATAACGAAGAGATTCGATGAAGTATCATACCTGCTTGGTTCTTGAAATTAAATATTCTGACATTAACCTCGAAGGTTCTGTTACTCTTATATAGTAAAAAACCGATTATTACATTTAAATCTTAACTTTGGTTCAGTTTAAACGATTTCTATTTTTATTCGATGCAAAAAAATGATTTTTCAGCTACTGTTCGCGCTTCACTTCTAAATAGCTATCATTAAAATTCTTCTCCGATAAAATTGATTCGACATATTTAGTCAAAAAACTATCTTGATGCTTTTGCAAAAGCTGGTATCCCTCTTCATTTTTAAAAGCTTCAAACTCTTTCTTTCGTTGCTTAGAACCAGCGAAATACCAAACATTAATCCGGCCAATAAATGAAGCAATCTCATCTTGTTCTTTTTGATTCGCCCATCCCTCTTGTATCAGTTGATTTTTTGCCATATTGACTCCATCTTCATAAAATAAAGAAGTAGAATACGCTTCATAATCTAATAATTGCGGATTAATTTGGTCAGTAGCTTTCGCCCAATCATTCATAAGCAAATTTTTTTTCGTATAGCTCAACGCTTGATTCTTAATTTCGATTTCTCCAATCGGATTCGACAATGATGCAAAACTTCCCGTAGCAATATCATAAATCGTTTCTGAATCTTTTTTGACTTCTGCTATGTTCTGAGCATGAATATGACCGCTAAAGATGAGATTTGCTTGTTTGGAAAGAAAATAGTCTTGAAGTGAGTCCGCATCATCAATCGTAAATCCTTGATTGACCATTGAATTATGATCGATTAAATTATGGTGCATGACTGGAATCACTACAGCGTCTTCTTTCTTTGCTTGAGAATAGATTTCGTTCAACCAATTGTATGTTTCTTTTCTTACTTTTCCACTTGTTGCAGGACTAGAACTACTTGCTGTATTCATATACTTATTTGTATCAATCATCACAATAATTACATCATTAAATGGACGAACCGCATAACTTAACGAGTCACTATCTCTTGAAAAAGCTTCAGAATAACCAGCAAGTGAAAAAATTTCAGCAAATTCCTCCGGTAAAATTTGATCCGCATTTTCAGCTTTAGTTCCACGATACTTTCTTGCCCAACCATTTGAGATATCATGATTTCCTGGTATAACATAAACTTGTGTTCCAATTTTAGTGATTCGTTCAAAATAATTTGCTAACTCTTCAGCACTTAATTTTTCCCCATTTAGTGTTAAATCTCCACTTACAAGTAAGATTTTAGGTTTTTCTTGCTCTATTTGCCAAATCAATGCTTCTAAACGTTCTTTAGAAAAATCTAAATCCTTGCCTGCGGAAGTATTTTTTATAAATTGAAACTTCTCTCCCTGATCGTGTAATTCATGTGAAAGATAATGAAGATCAGAAATTATCCAAATTTTATCTTGCTCGTTCATTTTTCGATCAAAATAACTGGATTTATCAATTTGAGTCTGCATTTTGACTGGACATTCATTTTTTACAAACCAAAATATTAAAACAAGAACAAAAAGACTGATTAGAAAAAGAAGCATTCTTTTTTTATGTTTAATAGTTTCCAACTCCCTATTTAAAATCTATCATAGTTAAACTTCTCTTATTATATAGAGGAC
Organism: Enterococcus sp. LJL99; assembly: GCF_054871725.1. Taxonomy (NCBI): domain Bacteria; kingdom Bacillati; phylum Bacillota; class Bacilli; order Lactobacillales; family Enterococcaceae; genus Enterococcus; species Enterococcus sp. LJL99. The sequence goes on along the minus strand of NZ_JBTXLT010000008.1, from coordinate 85,998 downwards.
TCGTAAAAATTTCAATTTTTTCTTGACTTAGAGTGGACTTTAAGTTGTAAGATAGATTCAATAGAAAGGAGATTTTACTATTGTTAGAAAAAATTAAAAGTCCAAAAGAGTTAAAAACACTATCAAATCAAGAATTACAAACTCTTGTAACCGAGCTTAGAGAAAATTTACTTGAAAAAGTAAGTCAACACGGTGGGCATAACGGTCCTAACCTTGGGATGGTCGAAATGACAGTTGCCTTACACACCGTTTTTGATTCACCCATCGATAAAATGATTTTTGATGTTTCTCACCAAACCTATCTGCATAAAATGTTAACAGGACGCGCTCAGGCATTCATTGATGCAACTCATTACGATGACGTTTCAGGATATACAAATCCGAAAGAGAGCGAGCATGATCTATTCACAATCGGCCATACCTCTACGTCTCTTTCTTTAGCGAATGGTGTCGCTAAAGCGCGTGATTTAAAAAAAGAAAATAACAATGTCATCGCAGTCATTGGAGATGGCTCTTTATCTGGTGGTTTGGCGTATGAAGGCTTGAACAATATCGTTGAACAAGGAACGAATACCATTGTAGTTGTCAATGACAATGATCAGTCAATCGCTAAAAATTTTGGTGGTCTTTACCGAAATTTACATGACCTTAGAATGTCAAATGGAAACGCTGAAAACAATTTTTTTAAAGCACTTGGTTTTGATTATTATTATCTTGATAAAGGAAATGATTTACAGGCATTGATGGCTTTGTTCTCAAAAGTAAAAGACTCAACCAAACCTGTTTTACTTCATATCCATACAATTAAGGGAAAAGGATTTAAATTTGCTGAAGAAAATCCAGAAAAATTTCATGCTGGTGGTCCCTTTAGTTTAGAAACAGGTGACTATTTAACTAATGGAACTCCAAGTGAAACCTACAATAGCATTACCACAGAGTTTTTACTGAAAAAAATGGCTTCTGATCCGAAGGTTGTCGCTTTAAACGCTGGAACACCAATGATTTTATTTACACCTGAGCAACGGAAAGTAGCTGGAAAACAATTTGTTGATGTTGGAATTGCTGAAGAACATGCAGCAACAATGACTGCTGGCTTAGCTAAAAATGGAGCAAAACCGATTTGGGCTGTTTTCTCAACCTTTATGCAACGAAGTTACGATCAAATTTCTCATGATTTGGCCTTAAATAATTTACCTGGCACTATTTTGGTTTATTCAGCCTCTGTTAATGGCATGAACGATGAGACACATCTAGGAATATTTGATATTCCATTTTTGAGTCATATTCCAAATATCATTTATCTTGCGCCAACAAATAAAGAAGAATACTTAGCGATGTTGGATTGGTCGATTGAACAAGATGAACATCCTGTGGCCATTCGTGTTCCTGTTGGCCCATTAAAAGAGACAGGAATTCCTGATTCTACCGATTATTCAGACTTATTTAAAAATCAAGTGACGCAAACAGGTTCAAAAATAGTACTTATGGGATTGGGGAATTTTTACTCATTAGCAGAAGAAGTTGCGACAGAATTAGAAACTAGGCATCAAATCAAAGCAACCGTTATCAATCCTAAATATATTTCGGGATTAGATACAGAATTACTTGATTTGTTACAAAAAGATCATCAAGTGATTGTAACATTGGAAGATGGTATTATTGATGGAGGTTATGGTCAAACTGTCGCTAGCTATCTAGGAAATACCTCGCTGAAAATTCAAAATTATGGTTTGGAAAAAGCTTTTCACGATCGTTACGACGCTAAAGAACTAATGGCTGAGAATGGATTAACTGTAGAAAATATTGTTTCCAATATTATTGAAAAACTCTAAAAATCTCTGGAAAACGTTAGTGAAAAAAATATTGAAATAAAAAGTCATTGTACTAGAAGTTCCTGAATATGATTGAAAAGTTCAAATTAATTTTTTTTTGAAATTCCTTCATATAAAGATAAAAGTCATCCAACGAATTTGATGGATGACTTTTATCTTTAATGTTTTTCTACATCGTTAGACTCTGATCAATTCAGCAAAAATTATGCATTCTCAGCAATAAATCTAACTAATTCTTCCGTATCTTGCCAACCTAAACAAGGATCCGTAATTGATTGACCAAATACTTTTCCATCTGATTCTTGACGACCACTTTCAAGGAAACTTTCAATCATAAATCCACGTACTAGCTGCTTAAGATCTTGATTCCACGCTCGGTTTGACATCGTTTCTTTCACAATTCTAATTTGCTCTTGACATTTTTTACCAGAGTTGTCATGATTTGTATCAATCATGATAAATGGATTTTTATAGTTACCTGTTTTATACATTTCAACTACTTTTAGTAAATCTTCATAATGATAGTTCGGAATATTTTGTCCATATTCGTTTAGTCCACCTCTTAAAACGACATGAGCAAGTGGATTAGAACTTGACTGAACTTCGACACCATTAAAAATAAATTCTTGTTGTTGTTGTGCAGCATATAATGAATGGAATAATACATTCAAATTCCCACTTGTTGGATTCTTCATCCCTGTTGGTTGATCGATTCCACTAGCAACAAAACGATGTTGTTGATCTTCTACCGAACGAGCACCCACCGCAATATAACTAACTAAATCTTCAACAAACTCTAAATTTTCAGGATAAAGCATTTCATCTGCTGTTGTTAGTGAGGTTTCGCTAATCACACGATTATGTAGTTTTCTCACTGCAGCGATTCCTTGAATCAAGTCTGTTTGACCTTCTGGATCTTGTTGATGCAATAAACCTTTGTATCCATCTCCATTTGTACGAGGTTTATTAGTATAGACTCTAGGAACCATAAAAATTTTATCTTTTACTTCTTCTTGTAGTTTTGCTAATCGAGTCACATATTCCATAACTGCTTCTTCTTCATGAGCCGAACAAGGGCCAATTACCAATAAAATTTTATCACTTTTTCCTTCAATAATTTCACGAAGTTCTAGATCACGAACTTTTTTCTTTTTTAGTTGTTCTTCGGTTAGTTTAGATAATGATTTAACTTCTTCAAAATTGATTACTTCACTTAGTGGTTTAAAACTCATTAAAATACACCCTTTCATTTTCCTTTTTTTAATTGGTTCGTTTTATTTATTGATAAAACAAAAAAACTCGTCCTTTCCACTCTGGAAAAGGACGAGACTAATTGTTCGTGTTACCACCTTTATTCTCGATTTACTTGCATAAATCGACTTAACAGGTACCTAAATAAATACCTAGACAAGATAACGACTGTACTCTAGCCGTCGCAGCCTACTCTAATTCGGTGCGAAGTTCAAAGATGAATTCAGGTATTTCAAAATCGTGCGCCTCTCAACAACCGGCTACTTTCTGTTAATCATTAATACCTTACTATTTCTTATCAAAACTTTTAGTATTTGTTGAAATCAATTGTAAGAGATTCGCTCCTACTTGTCAACCTAATATTGATTAATTCATTTTTTTTCCTTTTTTTGACACTCTTGACAGATGCCATGAAAAGTTAAACGATGATCTTTTACGGTAAAATTATAGCGTTGTTCGACGACTATTTCTACCTCGCCAAGTAAATCCTCTTCTACTTCTTCAATATTTCCACATTCTAAGCAAAGAAGATGATGGTGAAAGTGTTTTGCGCCTTCTTTTCTAAGATCATAACGAGCTAATCCATCGTCAAAACTTACTTTATCAACGATTCTTAATTCTGTTAATATTTCTAATGTTCGATATACAGTAGCCAAGCCAATTTCTGGGCTTTTTTGTTTTACTAAAAAATAAATATCTTCAGCAGATAAATGATCTTTTTCATTTTCAAGTAACACCAAAACCGTCGCTTCTCGTTGTGGTGTTAACTTAAATCCTGATTCATGCAATTGTTGTTTTATCTTTTTTAAAGCGGCAGTTGAATCCATAAGGAACAGCTCCTTAATTATAATTATTTTAAATAAGAAAAGTAGTTTATCACTACAAATTAAAATAATTATAAAATAACTCTAGCGTTTTTGCAAGTGATTCTCAATTAGAATTGAATTTATTTTATTTCAGATGAGTCTTCAAGTAAAATTGTATAGCCATCTTCTTGTTTGATTCGCTTCTGTTTTAATAAATTTCCAATTGCTCGTTTGAATTGTCCTTTACTAATCCCGAAAGTTTGCTTGATTTCTTCAGGATTGGATTTATCAGTAAACGGAATTTTATGGTCTGCTGAACGTTCTAAAAAGGCTAATAGCATTGCAGCGTCATCACCAATTACTTCGTAACCACGAGGTTTTAAAGAAAGATTTAAAACACCATCGGGACGGATTCCAATCACACGACCAGTTACATTTTCACCCAAGCGTGGTTCTTGATAACGTTCAGAGGGATGAATAAATCCCACATAGAAATCATCTGTAATAACATAGGTTCCCGCCATTTTTAATCGATAAACGGTTCCTGTTATATTATTATTCTTCATTTCTTCAGTTGCTTTTTTAGACATTGCTTTAAATAATTTTTCGTCTGCTAATTCGCCCCAAATTCGCTCTTTATTGTCCGTGCGTAAAGAAACCATCAAACGGTCACCTTTTTTAGGCCAAAGCTCTCGTAACATTGGAAGCTCATCTAGAGATACTACAACATCCTTATCTTCTAGACCAATATCCACAAAAGCCCCCAGATCTTTTCTAGTATTTGTAACTGTTCCAAATGAATAATTTCCTTGTCTTGCAGTTGGAATATTAGTAGTCATTGCTGGTTCTTGTTTTTGATTATAGTAACCAAAACCTTCTACTGCTTCGCCAATTTGATGTTCTCCTTCTTCTTTTGATAGTCGGAAAGTAATGCCATTTTTTTGTAAAAAATAATATTTCTCATTCTCATCTATTACTAAAGCTGTGAAAACAGTTGCTAATAATTCATTCATCTTTTTTTATCTCCTTCTATTTTTTATCCAACTAGGATTCGTAGGATAGCAATTGTAACAATCCCTACTAAAACAGTTTTCATTAAATCTTTTGTTCGAATTGCCACAAAAAAAGTCGGAATACAACTTAGCGCTTCTAATGTTTTTAATTGAGGCAACCCATTTTCTTGAACTTCTAAAATACTTTGAAATAACAATGCTGTTAAAATACAAATTGGAATATAAGATAAAAATCTAAGAAACCATTCAGGAAAATCAATTTTTTTTGATAATACAAATGGAAATATTCTTGGTAGCCAAGTAACAATCGCACACCCAATGATTGTAAATAAGACATAATTATTCATCTCGTAACACCACCCCAACCGTACATCCTAAAAGTGTTGCAAGTAAAATAGCTAGTTCTGGTGAGACAAAGGTCATTAAAAAGTATAAACTAAGACAAACCGTTAGTAAAACAATCACTGTTTTCTTTGTTTGTTTTCGAATAGGTAAATCCACTTGTAATACAAAAAGTCCTACAAACATAGCAACCAAAGCAAAATCAAGTCCTAATAAATGAGGGTCAGGAATCCAATTTCCTAAAAGGCCACCCACTACAGTCGCAAGAATCCAAGAAATATAAGCGGTAATATTTAATCCATTTGTCCACTTTGAGCTAACAGAGTAGTCATTATTTAACGCGGTCATCAATACCCCGTATGATTCATCGGTCAATAAGGTTCCTATGCCAATACTAGTTTTCAAAGGTTCTTTTTTAAAATACGTCGCAACGGACATACTCATTAAAAAATGACGTAAATTAACTAAAAAAGTAGTTAAAATAATGGCTGAAATAGGTGATTGAATTGCTAACATACCACATATAATAAATTGCGCACTTCCAGCATAAACGAGGATTGACATCAATGCAATCTCTAAAATGGATAGTCCAACGCTTTTCCCAACGACCCCAGCAGCTATACCAATTCCAACATACCCTAAGATTGTTGGAACACATGCCTTAATTCCTTCGTTAAAAGTCATATATCCTTTTGTTTCCATCTTTTTTCTCCCTCAATACAACAATAGTTAGTTAACTTGCACACATAACTTTTTAATCTCATTACTCTCCCATCCTAGAGATTGGATTAAAGTAGTTCGTGCATAAAAAAATCGTAGAATGATTTATCGTCTCTCTATGTTTTCAGCATTTTAATACAATAAAAAAGAACGACTTTATCTCACTCACTTCGCTATAAACAAGTTGAAATTCACAAAAAATTTTCAACGAAATTTTTGTGAATTTCTTCTTGTTTAATCGTTTAAATAATTAATCCCATTTTTGAATTATCTTCCTGCATTTCTTGAAGCATTTCCTTTAAACCAACCAGTTTGAGCATTGATTGTCACTAAATATTGTCCATCTCCACCATAAAGATTATAGTATCCTTCTCCATTAACGATACGAGCTGGTTGTAAAGAGTAGTTTCCTGCTGTAATATACCCTCTTTCAATACAGGTAGCAATCACCTTCTCTTGAACTCCTGGCGCCCAAATCCAAGCTGGATTGCTTGCGTCTGCTACATCTGCAGGATTGACTGTATAAACAGGCTCTGTATAGATACCTTGACTATTTGGTCCTGTAAAGCCACTGGCATCAGGTGTACCATTTGATTGAATCACTTGTTCTTGATTTGTTTGATCAGCTGTTGTTGTATCTGATTCTTGAGCTACTTCTGGTTCTGCTACTGAAACAGTCGCTTCATTTTGAGCAACAAGTTTTTTCTCAGCTTCAGTCAATGCTTTTAATAATGATTCTTTTAATTTTCCACTCTTCACTAAATCAACTTCAGTTTTAGCTGTATTATACGCTTCTTGAGTCAAACTATCTGTAATCGCTCCGTTTTGATAAAAAACTGCAACTGCTTGTTGTGCTTTTTTCAATTGATTATATTGATTAGTTGCCTGATCAATCGCTTGATTGATTAATTTGTCAAACTCATTGGTCCCAGACATTTTTTCAATTTTAATCTCAGTATCCGAGGCAAGCACAACATCATTTAATTTATCACCCGCAATAATCGGTTTTTCAAATAGTTGATTCACTTGAGTGATTGTCTTTTGTTTTGATACTACCTTTTGATAGGTCGCTTCCAATGTTTTATAATCTGAGGAATCCTTTAACTTATCCAAATTATCTTTGATTGTCGTCGGACTAACAGAGACCATATCGGCTTTGATGAACTCTTGCTTATCATTGGTAAAATAATTTTGAAGGCTTTCTTTCGTTTCTTCAGCTAAAGTTTCTACATTTTTAGAAACTTCTGTACTTCCAGTTGTTCCTTTTTGCGATTGATCGTAGAAATACCACCCAGCTCCGCCTAAAACAATTGCTGCTCCTAAAATGATCGCTGTCTTCTTGTAATTATTTTTTTTAGGAACTGCTTTTTTTTCTTTTGGAGCCTCAGACTTACGAGCAGTAATTGTAGGTTTTTCTACTTTTGATTCAGTTTTAACAAAATTTGAAGGGATATTTTTAGGTCCTGGTTTCTCATCTTTATCTTTGAAAAAGATTGGGGCCTCATCCATCTCAATTTCCTCTGGACGTTTACTTTTGGAAGGGATAAAAGGCTGTGTTTTACCTAGATCAACTTCTTTATGCTCAGATTTATTTTCAAGTGTTTCGTCAATTACAGAATGCTTATCATTTTTATCTTCTTTTGCTTTATCCTCATCACTTGAATTTTTTTGAATTGATTGGTCGATATTTTTTTCTTTTTCTTCAGACATACTCTTCTCACTTTCATCAGATTGAGGATTATTCTCAGTCTCTGTGTTATCTTCTTTTTCAATAGCAATATCAGACCGATGTTCTTGCAAGTATTCTTGAAAAGCAGAAGCATCTTCAGTAGAAACTTTTTCAATTGTTTCTTCATCCACAGTGATGTCTGTTTTTATTTCTGTTTCACTTTCAGAATGCTTCGTTTCAGAAATAGCTGTTTCCTCAATCAGTTCAATTTCTTTTTCATCAAATGTTTCAATGATTGTTTTTTCTAAATCAGTTTCTTCTGCAGCTGCTGCTTCTTTTTCGTTAAACATATTCATCACATGGCCAATACTCATATCTTTCAATTCAGACCATTCAATATTTTCATTTTTTTCTTTATTAATAAAATTAGACGTAGATTCTTTTTTTTCTGACTCTTCAACTGATTCAGAAGCTTGCTCTAAAGTGGAAGAATCTGGCTCTATATTTTTATTAGAGAAATCAAAGCCACAATCAGGGCATTTTTCAATTTCATTTTCTACCTCTGTGCCACAAGCTGGACATTGCTTTGTCATTTTTCCGCCTCACATTCTACTCATTCAACTAATTCTAATCTACCATAAAATGCCGTTTGTTCCAATATGTACAAGATAACTTTTCTGTTACGATTTAAAAATAAGTCAGAAAAATCAGGGCATAAAAGAATCGCTTAGTAATGAGCAATTGGACGAAAATTCAGTGATTGCGTTCTATGCAATGAATGAATTTTAGGAAATTGCCGAGATACTGATTCTTTTACGCCGTTAAATCAGGGCATAAAAGAATCGCTTAGTAATGAACAATTGGACGAAAATTCAGTGATTGCGTTCTATGCAATGAATGAATTTTAGGAAATTGCCGAGATACTGATTCTCTTATGCTGTTCAATCTGGTCATACAGAATCTAATTCCTCCGTTTTATCCAGATTCAATTATAAAGCCCTAAACAAAACTAAGGGGTAGTTTTGTTTAGGGCTCTACTTCTTTCACGAAAAAATCAATTATTCTAAGAAATCTTTTAATTGTTTTGAGCGTGAAGGATGTCTTAATTTACGAAGAGCTTTCGCTTCAATTTGACGAATCCGTTCACGAGTAACGCCAAATACTTTTCCAACTTCTTCTAATGTTCTTGTACGTCCATCATCTAACCCAAAACGTAGTCGTAAAACATTTTCTTCACGGTCAGTTAATGTATCAAGCACATCTTCTAATTGTTCTTTTAGAAGTTCATAAGCTGCATGTTCTGCAGGACTTGTAGCTTCCTGATCTTCAATGAAATCACCTAAATGAGAATCATCTTCTTCCCCAATTGGTGTTTCTAAAGAAACTGGTTCTTGAGCGATTTTCAAGATTTCTCTGACTTTTTCAGTTGGAAGATCCATCTCTGCTCCAATTTCTTCTGGCGTTGGTTCTCTTCCTAAATCCTGTAGTAATTGACGTTGAATACGAATCAATTTGTTGATTGTTTCAACCATATGAACAGGAATTCGAATTGTTCTAGCTTGGTCAGCGATTGCACGGGTAATTGCTTGTCGAATCCACCATGTAGCGTAAGTAGAAAATTTAAATCCTTTGCGATAATCAAATTTTTCTACAGCTTTCATCAAGCCCATATTTCCTTCTTGAATCAAATCAAGAAATTGCATTCCACGACCAACATATCGTTTCGCAATCGAAACAACTAGTCGAAGGTTGGCTTCTGCTAAACGTTGTTTCGCTTCTTGGTCACCTTCTTCTATTTTAAGAGCAAGATCAACTTCTTCTTTGGCAGTTAAAAGTTGAACTCGACCAATTTCTTTTAAATACATTCTAACAGGGTCATTAATTTTTACTCCTGTTGGAGCAGATAAATCTTCCATTTTTGCTTCTTCAGCAACTTTTTCATCTTTTTTTAGACTATGTTCGCTAGGGTCGCCATTCTCATCCACCACACTGATACCAGAATCCTCGATTTTTTGAATCAATTTTTCCATTTCATCAGCATTCAACGTGAAAGGTGTAGCTAATTTGTTTGTAAGGTCATCATAGAAAACATTTCCTTTTGGTTTGTTTTCTTTGATGAACGCCGCCAATGCAGCTTCATATTTTTTTTCTGTTTCTTTTTCCATGAAAGAAGGCCCCCTTCATATTTGCGTATAACAAAAATATATATATCATAGTCATGTAGTTGTTTCAATTAGATACACGACTTTTTTGCAATTTTTTAACTAAGCCAACTAATTCAATCGACAATTCATCAACTAATTGCCGGTTACCAATTCGCTCTGCTTCCTTTTTTTGAAACATTTTTTCTTGAATCAAATCTTCAATGCTTGAGTTAGCAATAACTTGTAATACATCTGCAATCTCTCGTTCAGAACTTTCTTCAGAAATTACTTGATATGAAATGTCGATTGCAAGTTTTTTTATTTTTTCCTCTTTTAAATAATCCAGAAAATCGGCTAAAACAAATGCTGTATGAACACTCATATAACTATCTAAAAGTAAATACAATTCTTGATAATGAACATGAGCAAAATTAAAATCAATTTGCTGCGATAAGTGATTCCGCACAGCCTGCTCATTCATCAAACGATATAATAATGTTCGTTCAGCTTTTTCCACTTTTGAAAGCGGTCGTTTATTTTGCTCAGATGGTGACGATTGTTCTGGAACTTCGAAAAAGTGCGATTCTGGCTCGCTAGGATAATTCTGCCGCTCTTTTCTTTTTTGCGTTCGTGCAGCCATCTCCAACTGTCTAAACTGCTCTTCTAAGCTATTGAACGAAAGTTGAAATTCTTGTGAAATTTGATTTAAATAACGATCTCGTTCTAACGGTGATTGAACCAGAATCAATTCTTGCAACAGTTCATTAATGTAATCTAATTGCTCTTTTTCGTTATTCATATTTTTGGCTAAACGATGATAGTACATTTTGAAACTAAAAACTGTTTCCCGACCATGTAACGCTAACTCTCTAAATGAGTCAGCCCCATATTTTCGTAAGTACTCATCCGGATCAAGCTTTTCCGGAATATTCATAATACTTAATTGAAAATAACTATGTTCACTGAGTAAACTAATTGCACGATTAGTCGCTTCAAGCCCGGCATTATCACCATCATAACAAATTACTAATTCTTTGGCGACTCGTTCCAAACTTCTGATTTGCTCATTTGTCAAACTGGTTCCCATAGAGGCTACACCGCTTTGAATTCCAGCTTGCCAAGCAGCAATCACATCCATAAACCCTTCAAATAAAAAGACTGTATTATTCTTTCTAATCTCTTTGCGCGCTTTGTCGAAATTGAAAAGCGTTTCTCTTTTATTGAAAAGCAAGGTTTCGGGACTGTTTAGATATTTTGGCATATCTTCGCCTAAAAACTCATCTGTTTTGAGTAATCGTCCAGAAAATGCAATAATATTCCCTTTAGCATCGTTAATTGGAAACATCACTCGTTGATAAAAGCGATCTAAAAATTCACCTGATTCTCTTTGAATAAATAGACCTGATTCTTTAAGCAACTCTTCTTCAACTTTATCATTTTCAAAAACTTGTCGAAGAAAATCACGTTTTTGAGGAGCAAATCCAATCTTAAACGTTTCAATAATTTCTCTAGTTAAACCACGTTCCAATAAGTAGTTCAACGCCGCTTCACCAATTTGAGTATTCAATAGAACGTGATGGAAAAGTTCCGCTGCTTTTTGATGCAACTGAATTAATTTACGTTGCTGTTGATTTTCAGATGAATTTGCTTCAATAGCTGTTGTCCAATTGTACTCGATTGGAATTTGTTCTAATTCTGCTACACGTTTAACGGATTCAGGGAAACTAATCCCTTCAATTTCTTGAAGAAAATTAAAAACAGTTCCACCTTTTCCACAGCCAAAACAATGAAAAATTTGTTTGTCCTCTGCTACTGAAAATGAAGGGGAACGTTCTTCATGAAATGGGCATAGACCCATATAATTTTTTCCAGATTTCTTCAATTGAACATACTGTCCAATCACATCAGCAATATTGGTCCGCTGTCTAATCTCTTCTATAACTTCTTGAGGGATTCTTTGTGCCACTGTCTATACCTCCTAAAAAAAGCTAAAAGCTCATTCATGTGATCAATCAGTAAAAAACGCACTGAGCTTTACCAGCGCGAAAAAAGACAGAGTCATACATAATTAATTGTATCATATAAAAAACAATTTTCAAGTAATTTGCACGTTTGTTTTCAGATTATTTTCCTATAATTAGTCTCTTCCATATCTAAAAGAACAACTACACCTAAAAAAGTGTCTTTCTAATTTATAATAATTAAGAAAAATAAATTTTATCCTACACTATGATTATCTTTTAGTAACAAAAAGCGGGTGAATCTATACATTCCTCCCGCAAATTTGAACCATTATTAACGCTTTTTTATAAATGGAAATATGAAAACAACTCGTATTGAATCATATATCTTATTGCATTCATTACTATTTTATAAATCTTTTATTGTTTTACCCGCTTTTTTAAGTTGGTAAAAACCAATCAATATTCGCACAACAATGTTACATAACATCATAATTGCAAATATTGGTAATGTTTGAGCAGTTAAAAAGCCAATTTCTAATATGTGATGGAACAACATAACCGCTACATAAACACCAACAATCGTTGTACTTGCTAAGAAAATTCTTAAAGGATTAAACGGAAGACATGCACGAACCACCGCCATACAACTGATTCCAATTAACAAATAGTACATCAATGTTGTCGTATCAACTTGAGCAAACTGTTGGTTTTGACCAATAAAATAAACGGTAACGATATTCAACACGACTAGAACTGCATTAACAGACGCATTTTTTAACGCTGTTGGTAAAAATTTACCTAATACTTTTCTTTTATCCCCTTCAAAAGATAAGAAGAACACTGGATATCCTTCTACAGCCAAATCAATTAACGTAATTTGAATTGGAATAAACGGAAATGCAACAGTCGATATAATACATAGAAGTGACACAATAAATGAATAGATGGTTTTAATAAAGAAGATACTGGCTACTTTTGTAACGTTATTGACTACTCGACGACCTTCAAACAAAACATCTGGTAACGTTGTAAAATCAGAATCTAATAAAACTAGATTTGAAATTTGTCTGGTTGCTCCATCCCCTTCAGCCATCGCAATACTGCAGTCTGCTTCTCGTAAAGCTAATACATCATTAACTCCATCACCTGTCATAGCAACAACATGATTAGTATCTTTCAGTTCTCTAACAAGCGTTCTTTTCTGTTGCGGACTTACCCGACCAAATACCGTGTATTGACTAACCGCCTGACGTACCTCTTCTTCTGTTTTTTTTGTTGATAAATCGATGTAGTTTTCATAACCAGGTAGTCCAGCTCTTCTTGCAATATTAGAAACAGTAATAGGATTATCTCCTGAAATAACTTTAAGATCAATTCCTTCTTCATGTAAGTACGCTAGTGTTTCATTAGCATTTTGACGAATTGGATCGTCGATTTCTAAGACAGCTAAAGGTTCTAAATACGGCATTTCAGATTCATTCAAAGGTGTGTTTTCAGCAATTGCTAACATTAAAACGCGTAATCCATTTTCTTGAGCTTCTATAACTGCTTCTGGCAAGCGATTTTCAGAAACTAATCGTTCAGGAGCACCTAAATAGACAGTTCCTAGTTCCCTAAAATGAATCGCTCCCCATTTTCTTTCAGAAGAAAATGGTAATACTTTATCTGCTCCATAACGGTTTGATAACTCATAATGATCTCGTATTGCTTGCATTGTAATATTATTATCTGTACTTTCAGATAGATAACTTCCTATAATCAGCGGGAATGCTTCTTGATATTGTTTGTTCAAAACCACTTCTTTTTGAACTTTCATCTTACCTTCCGTAATTGTTCCTGTTTTATCTAAACATAAAGTATCCACATGAGCTAAAGTTTCAATCGAGTACATATCTTGAACTAAAATTCTTTTTTTAGCTAATTTGATAACACCTGTCGTTAAAGCAATACTAATCAAAAGCACAAGACCTTTTGGTAACATTCCCAATAATGCTGCCGCAGAAGCAACAACCGAAAGTTTAATTCCAGATTCACGAATAAAAAAGGCTTCCACAAATAGAATCAATCCAATAGGAATAATCACAAAACTAGTAAACTTAGAAACTTTACGGATTGAATTCACCAATTCAGATTGAATCGGTTTGTGGACTTTTGCTTCAGCCGTTATTTTGACTGCGTAGTTGTCTGCCCCCACATGAATCACACGTGCATAAACTTGACCGCTAGCTAAAAAACTACCAGATAATAGAACGGATCCTGCTGTCTTTTCAATTAAATCAGATTCACCAGTTAGTAAAGCTTCATTCGCTTCCGCCTGTCCATCAATGACTTCCATATCTGAAGGTACTTGTTCCCCTGCCGAAATTAAGACGATATCATCAACAACCAACTCTTTTGTATCAATCATTTGTTGTTTTCCATCTCTGATTACATGGATGCTTTCTTTAGCAACAATTGATAACTTCTGAACCAAATTTCGTGCATGAATTTCTTGATAGATTCCCATTGTCATATTTACTAAAATAATTGCCAAGAATGCTAAATTTGAATAAGCGCCTACCAAAAATAGACACACAGCAATTCCGAAATTCAGAAAGTTAAATAACGTCATTACATTATCATAGATAATATCTTTAGTAGATTTAGCTACATTTTCCTCATAATCATTTTGCAAACCTTGTTGAATCCTTTGAGATACCTCTGATTCACTAAGTCCTTTTTTCAAATCAAATTTATTTGTCATTCAGCTGCTACCCTACTTTCTCATTAATAAAACATCTTCTCTAGTTTACTTGTAAATGGATGGAAGTTCAAGATAATCCTAATAAACCACTTGATAATTTAATTTTTTTTACGTTAATTTGGCTAAATAGCAAAATAAAAAAATTGGGATAGAACCCTACAAAACTCGCTCTACTTACTCATAGCAGAGATTTATAGTTACTGATGTTCTCTCCCAATCATACTTTCGTTAATTTCCACTCATTCTCAGACATGTACTAATTGAAAATTTCAACAAACGTTTCATTCATTTTTACAATATCTGCATAAAACATGTTCCCGCCATTATTATAGAGAAAACCTCCATTGTAAAAAACGGATTGCGGTCTATAATAAGGATATTTTTCTTCATTTGTATTCCCTAACAAAGGTGAAAGAACTTCTTTGGAGTAGCGATCAGCCAAACGAATCGAATTTTTCCCACCATTTTGACTGACATAATCAATATAATCCAATCCAAAATTATAAGCTTGAACTGCTGTCCATACATCACAACCAGCTACTTCTGCTTTTTTTAGGGATTCAGCTAAAAAAGCCACTCCGATATCAATACTCTCCGCTGGATCACTAATCATGTGTTGTTGTCCATAAGCACTTTCACTACTTTGCATCAAATCATTGGATCTTCCTTTTGATTCTGTATATATAATAGCCAAAACAAGATTTTTATATTTTTCAATGTCATTTCTTTTGACGGCCGCTTCCACTTCATTTTCATAAGATACAACTTGTTTGACATTTGCTCTAATTTTATACCCAAAATACCCCATAGAAATAAGCATAATCAATAAGGCAAATAGAATTATTTTTTTTAAAATTTTCAGTAACCTACGCATCTAACCATCTGCCCTTTCACTTGGTATAAACAATCATACTAGAAAATGAATCTAAACTGTAAAAAAGATGTATTTCTTTATTATTATTTAATAAAAATAAATAGCATTAGCCTTTTAGTGTTCAAACTTCTCTAAAACATTTATAATAAAAAACATAGGTGATGAATGATATGAAAACAAATAAAAAAACATATATAACAAAAGATGCTAGTAAAATTTTTTATGAAGTTACTGGTTCAGGTTTCCCCTTACTCTTACTTCATGGAAATGGTGGCAGCAGTAAATATTTTAGTAAACAAATCCCAGAATTAAGTCGTTATTTTAAAGTCTATGCTATTGATAGTAGAGGTCATGGACAATCTACAAATACGAGTGCTACATTAACTTTCCAACAAATGTCTGAAGACTTATTTGCACTCATGGAAATTGAACAAATCAAAGAAGCAGACATTTTAGGCTTTAGTGATGGGGCAAACCTTGCAATGGTCTTTACTGTTAATCATCCCGATAAAGTCCATTCATTAGTTTTAAATGCCGGAAACACTTTAGACAGCGGCGTTGTTTTCCCGCTTAGAATAGCTACTTATATAGAATACATGCTCGTCTCTTTTTTGTCATTATTTAGTCAAAAAATGAAACAAAAAAAAGCAATGGTTGCTTTAATGATGAGAGATATCGGTATTAATAGTAACGAGCTTAAAAAAATCAAGTGTAGAACACTAATTTTAGTGGGTAAATATGATATTATCAAGCGATCTCACTCACTGTATTTAGCAAGAACAATTCCTAAAGCTTCCTTTGTTTTAATTCCTGGTCAAGGTCATTTATTTGCTAGGAAAGCGCCAGCTTTATTTAACCAAAATATATTAAAATTTCTATTAGAAAAGAAGGTGTAAACTTGAAAAAAGTAATCCAATGGTTCAAAGATCACATTAATTTTTTTAAAACGGTTTTTATTTTTTCTGTTATTGTAATTGTTATTGCTGAATTAATTTCCATTAGTAAAACAATCTCATTTGATCAATTAAGCGATACCTTTCAAGATATTGCAATTTGGAAAATTGCTCTTATGTTGATTATTGGTCTAGTTTCAGTTTTACCAATGATCGGTTATGATATTATTCTTAATCAAATTCTAGGACAAAAACAAAAAAGACTCTTTTTATTCGAAAGTAGTTGGATGATCAATACGATCAATAATATTGCTGGGTTTGGCGGCTTAATCAGTATCGGACTACGCTCAGAATTTTATGGAAAAAAACAAGAAGGTCGTAAAGTTGCGCAATCATTGACTAAAATTTTACTCTTTTTAATGTCGGGGCTATCTATTTATAGTTTGGTAGCATTTTTTATTTTAATATTTGGTCATGCGAATGAGTTTCTGCAACAATATTGGATCTGGTTGATTGGTGGTGGCTTATATTTCCCAATTGTTTTAATCATCAGTATCGTTAGAAAAGACGATTATATCGGGGATTTGGATAACAAAACTCGCTTCAGCTTAATCCTCACTTCTTTTTTAGAATGGACCGGCGTTTTAGGTAGCTTTTTATTAATCGGTATGCTTATGGGCATCTCTTTTAATCCATTACAAGTAATTCCTTTATTTATCGCTGCTTCTGTGATTGGTATTGCATCAATGATTCCTGGAGAAATCGGGAGTTTTGATGTGATGATGATCATCGGCTTATCCTCATTAGGTTTATCTAGAGAAATTGTTGTTGCATGGATTTTGTTGTATCGTCTATTTTACTACATCATTCCATTTATGATTGGAGTTATTTTCTTTGTTAAAAATCTAAGTACTCGATTAAATGAAGATTATTCAGGAATTCCTAGAGAATTAACCACAGAAATTGCGCATAAAATTGTCGTATTTCTAATGTATTTTTCAGGTGTTATGATGGTTTTATCTGCTACGATTCCTGAAGTGTTTGATCAAGTTCGTTGGCTAAGACATTTGAATCCCTTGTCTTTCCATATTTTAAATCAATTCCCATCCATATTACTAGGTTTCTTATTATTAATTATGGGTCGAGGGATCTCCGCTCAAGTAAAACGAGCATATATCCCAACTATTTCACTGCTAGTTATTACCTTACTCTATACATTTATAAAAGATTTTAGTTGGGGCGTCATTTTCTATCTTGGCTTCTTATTGTTGATTATTATTTTTTCTAAAGATCAACTTTATCGAGAACAATTGGTCTATTCTTGGGAAAAAATGACACTTGATGGAGCTATTTTTTCTGTACTGACAATTTTATATATTGTCATCGGTGTTTATAATTTACCGACGTTCCCTCATCATAGACATCATTTTAATGAATTCCTTTTCTTCCCTTCTGAAAAAATTTGGCTTTCTGGATTTATTGGAATTTTATTAGTGGCAATTGTGATGTATATTTTCTTACGCTACTTAAAAGGATCCAATCGAACAGTGGGTATTCCCTTAGATGATGCACGAGCTATGACTCTTTTAGAAACCTATGGTGGTAATACAGATAGTCAATTACTTTTTTTACGAGATAAAGAGATGTATATCTATACAAATAAAGACGATGAAGATACCGTACTTCTACAGTTTAGAACTTATAATAATAAATGTATCGTCATGGGAGATCCTTCTGGTAAAAAAGACGATTTTTCGGTAGCCATTGAACAGTTCATTAAAGAATCTGATTTATTAGGTTATCTACCAGTATTTTATGAAGCTTCTGAAGAAATGGTTATGTTATTACATGAATTTGGTTATGATTTCATAAAAATGGGGGAAGAGGCCCATGTAGATTTACCAAGTTTTACTCTATCTGGTAAAAAACGGAAAGCGGAAAGAGCGGTCATGAATCGTTTTGCCAAAGAGAATTATCAGTTTGAAGTTATCAAACCGCCTTTCTCAGCTGAAAAAATGACAGAATTAAAAGCAGTTTCTGACGAATGGCTAGGTAGCCGAAAAGAAAAAGGCTTCTCACTTGGGTTCTATTCAGAAGATTACCTGCAAAGAGCGCCAATTGCTGTGGTATACGATCAAGAAAACAAATTAATTGCTTTTGCTAATATTATGCCAACCTATACTAAAGAAGAAGGAACAATCGATTTAATGCGTTATAGTAAAGATGCTCCTTCTGGTGTGATGGATTTCTTATTTATTTCTTTATTTACCTACATGCAAGAACAAGAAATCGATTATTTCAACTTAGGAATGGCACCATTATCTAATGTCGGAACATCAAGAAAAAGTTTTATTCAAGAAAGAGTTGCTTATTTAGTTTTTGAATTCGGCTCTCACTTCTATTCCTTCCAGGGATTACGAAGTTACAAAGATAAATATGCAACGAATTGGGTTTCTAGATATACGTTGTATTCAAGAGACAGTTCCATTATTTATGTGATGATTGCATTAATGATTATTGATAATGCTCCGATTGATAAAAAACCGAAACTACATGGAATCAAACGCCTGTTATCTAATCAATCAGATCGATAAAAAAAAATCCGAAATCGCTAACCAAAAGCGATTTCGGATTTTTTTAAATCTCAATCAATTGATTAAAACAAGCAGTTCCAGAGATACTTACTTTATGTTTCTGATCCTCACTTCTCGTAACATGCACATTTACAACTCCTTCTCGTTGTAAATGCTTCCCTTGGAAAACGCGAAAACTTTTACTTGGAGTCTCTAAAAAAATATGATTTAATGCATACGCCCCCATCACTCCAGAAGCAGTTCCAGTCACTGAATCCTCAACAGTCCCTGAATGAGGAGAAGAAAAATGACGTGCGTGAAATAAATCAGATTGCTGCTCATCTAACGCAAATGGATGAATAGATGATTTTGGTAGCTCTTTTAAAACAGTTGGAAATTGAGCTGATTTTGGTGACATTTTATCTAAAACATCCTTATTTTTTACTGGCACTAATAACGTCCACGAACCTGTATTTCCATATTGAATAGGTAAATCAAAATCTAAATCTTCTAACGCAATACCTATGCTTTCGCAAAGTTCTTGCTTATTGCCAGAAAATGATAAAAATTTTGGTTCTGCTTGTTCCATTAAGATTTCACTGCTTGAAGAAATATATTGGACCGATAGTAAGCCTGCACCAGTTTCTACAATCAGTTTTTGATTCGATTTCCCCTCATATAAAGCAAATACACTAGCCATTGTAGCATGTCCGCATAACGGTGTTTCATGTCCAGGTGTAAAATAACGTAATTTAAAATCACCAAGTTTACTTGAACAAACAAAAACAGTTTCATTGAAACCTATTTTTTTCGCTATCTCTTGCATCTCTTCAGTAATATAGTTATCTCCATTCAATACCACTCCTGCCGGATTGCCTTGTCCAGGTATTTTGGTAAACGCATCTATTTGTAGGACTGTCTCAGTCATCTTCATCCTCCTTTGATTTAAAAATGATAGAATTCATCCATTTTTTTTGAAACGAGTTCCCCACACTCATCTACATATTCCGCAGCTAATCTACGCAATTCAACTGATTCATTTAACGAAAGCTCTCCTACAAATTGTTTTTTACTCATTAATTCCATTAATTTTTCGATATCTTCGATTGCCATATTAAGACCACCTTAATTTATATTTTTCTATTTGCAAATTAAAATTATTGCTTACACTATTAGATATTTAACATCGCAGGCCACTAATTTAATCATTTATTTTAAAAATAATATAAAGTAACCTTAGCACATAGAAAAAATAAAGCAACTAAAATATAGTTAACTCGTATCGAAGAAGGATAAAGGAATCACTTCTACAAAAAAATTTCTATATAAACCACAGTAAATACAAAAAAGTTAAGATTTTGAAAAGAAGTTATTAAAAACCCTTTTCTTCAATCTTAACTTTTTTGAGTTATAAAACTAGTTTCTGCTTTTCTTATTCAATATAAGCATATTTATAAGTAACCGTAGCTCCAAAATTATGATATTGAATATCGTGAACTCCTGATCTTACCAATTGCCCTCTAGCTTGTTGATATAATGGAACTAGCGCAGCATCTTCTTCCACTAAAACCTTTTCAGCAGCAATTAAGGTTTCCCAACGTTTTTCTGGATCATTACCGTACTTATTGGTTGCATCGTCAATCAATTGATCATATTTTTCACTTGAATAATTAGAGGTATTTCCTGTAGTTGAGTTTTCTAAAAATGTCATTGGATCTTGATAATCTGGTCCCCACATACTAACAGATAACTCATAATCCCCTTTTTTCATCAAATCAATGGCATTATTTAATGGAACAGTTTTAACATTTACCTTTAATCCTGGTAACGCTTCTTGAAGCTGACTTTGAATAAATTCAGCCACTTTTTTATCTCCATCACCATCTTTAGATAACAATTCGATTGTAATATCACTGTTTAATTCTTTTTTCGCTTTTTCTAAATATTCATTGGCAACTTTGGTATCCGTTTTAACTAACTTGCCAGCTTCTTTTCTAAAATCTTCTCCAGTTTCTGGATTTTTCACAAAATCTTGTGGAATATAACCATAGATTTCTTTTGATCCATCTCCTAAAATACTGTCAACTAACCCTTTTTTATCTAACGCATACGCAACCGCTTTTCTGACATTCTCATTAGCAAAAATGGACGGACTACCATTTCTAAGCTCATTCATTCTTAAAGAATAAACTTTTGATCGTTGAACTGCTTGATAATCTGGATTATCAACATTTTGTTTTGCAAAATCTCCTGTCAAAACAGCTACATCTAATTCTCCTGACTCATATAAATTAAAGGCAGTATTTGTCTCTTTTAAAACTTCAAAATGAATTTTTTCAGATTTTACTTGATCCACATCATAGTAGTTAGGATTTTTTTCTAAATCCCAAGACATTGATGTTTGATCCCAGTTTTTCATTACAAAAGGTCCATTAGAAACGATATTTTCACTTGACGAACCATAATCTTTGCCTTTTTCTGTAGCAAATTTTTCATTTTGCGGGAAAAACGGTGAAAAAGCCAGCAATGAAGTAAAATAAGGAACTGGTTTTTCTAAATTAATTTCAATTGTATAATCATCAATTGCTTTCACACCTAGTTCATCTGCTTTTTTCTCCTCATTGACGACAGCTGTCCCATTTAAAATGGTGCCATCAAGCATAAAGAAATAATTGGCTTGGTTTTTAGGATCGGCTAATTTTTTCCATGCATAAATAAAATCATTGGCAGTTAATTTATCCCCATTTGACCATTTAACATCTTCCCTTAGTTTAATCGTGTAGGTTTTTCCGTCTTCAGAAATTTCTGGTAGTTCTTTTGCTACGGCTGGAATAATTTCATCTTTTTCATTCAACTGATATAGTCCTTCAAAAACATTTGATTGCGCATTAATACTCGGTTCATCTTGAGAAAAGATTGTATCCATGGAACTAATTTCTGAGCCTTCCATTAACTTTAATGTTTTTGAGGAAGTTTTAGCCTCATTTCCTGTACCAGAATCATCTGTATCTTTTTTACTTGTTCCACAAGCAGTACTAATTACTAACGTAAGTGCAACTAACATCCCTAATTTAAAACTCTTTTTCATAGACTCACCCTAACTTTCTTTATTTACTAATTAAGTTCTTCCATTCCTATCAGTTCTTGTTGAACTTCTAAAAAAGCATATGGAAGCCCTTGATTCCCGTATTCAAATTCGCCTCTTTGATTATCAATCGGATCTGCTCTAAGTTGCTGTTTCGGCGGTAAAAAATCTTGTTGAATTTCACTATTAGCAGGCATTCTATAGATATCTAAATTACCAAAATAATAGTTCCACCGATCCAAATCTCCATTTCTATACGCACCTCCACCAAATGAAACATCTGCAAAAAGCCAGCCATATGGTTCGATATAAAATTGTGCCCAATCATGACAACCTGTGTAGTATTGAGAAACATATAGGCCTGATTGCCATTTAGCAGGAATCCCAGCCATTCGGCAAAGTGTAATAAACAAAATCGCTTGCACACCACAATCGCCTTTTAAATTTACAGCCGCATATTCGGAAATATTAGCAATCGTAAAATATTCTCTCATAAAAGAATAATTAACTTTTGTTGTAATGAAATCATATAT
Source organism: Enterococcus sp. LJL99 (assembly GCF_054871725.1). Taxonomy (NCBI): domain Bacteria; kingdom Bacillati; phylum Bacillota; class Bacilli; order Lactobacillales; family Enterococcaceae; genus Enterococcus; species Enterococcus sp. LJL99. The sequence goes on along the minus strand of NZ_JBTXLT010000008.1, from coordinate 63,556 downwards.
TTTTCTAGCTTTCTTAACCGGATTGCTTTCTTCACCAACAATTTCCGCCAACAATTGCTTTAAATATGGTGTAAATTGAATGTGAGGCAATTGTTCAGTCAGTTCAAATGTTACTTTTGGTTGCAATGGTTCTGCAAGCTCAGGATCTAGCTCTACATAATTCACTTGATTAACATAAGTATATTCAACAGTAAACACTTGATCTGCTTCCAAAAATGTTTCAAAGTAAACGGTTCTTTGTGCTTGGTCTTCTGGTGCAATCATCGTTGCTTCAGGTGTTGTTTTTAGAATTTGAATCTCTGAAACTTGTTGACAAGCTTTTGGTAATGGTAAGTAGACACGAACTTTTTCACCAATTTTTTCATATTCTTTTTTCACGCGAATACTTGTCTTTAAATGAATTTTTACTTTTCGAGAGCCATTCTTTTTCATATAAATGACATTCTCACTCAATTCTTGTTTTCTTAATAAATCAACTTCGTTATCCTCGACAACGAACAAGCGTTTTTCATAATCTGCCTGCGTCTTGATTAGATTCATTAGAAAACGGCGTTGGAAATAGACTTGACCGTCAATGTAGAGCCAATCCACTTTTCCTTGATCTTTCAAAGCATTTAATTCATCATTCGAATAATCTTTAAACGTTTCTGCCATCATTTTATTTGCTTGTTCGAAATTAAAAGGATACTCATTGATCCCAACCATTCGAATAATATCTTTTTCGATTTCTAATCGCTTTTGCAACGCTATTGGCGTTTCCTCTTTTAAAAGGAGAAAATCAATTAGTTTTTCAGCTCCAGAAAAATCACCATAATTTTTCAATTTTAGAACATCTTCGGGTAATGGAATACTTAAATAACTTAAATCGTAATACATTGCAGCTCTCCTTTCCGTTACTATTTATCCAAGCCTAATCCAGCTTTATTAGATAAAGTAATTTGTTCAATTGGGTCAAGTGGCACACCACCAGAAATTGCTACTTCACTTAAACCAAACGTAGCATCTAAATCCGCTCGCGTTATATTTTGTTTCGCTGCCGCTAAATGAGCTGCCGCGGTAACACCTATGTTTGTTTCCTCTACCATACAACCAATCATGCACTCAACGCCAGCAGCTTCACAAATACTATTGATTTTCATCGCTTCATAGATTCCGCCAGATTTCATTAATTTGATATTTACATAATCAACTGCGTGAGCTTGAATCAATCGCAAGGCATCTTTTGAGTTAAAACAACTTTCATCAGACATGATTGGAGTTCGAACATTCGCTGTAACAAAAGCTAGACCCTCAATATTATGATAAGCAACAGGTTGTTCAACAAGTTCAATATCAAATTCAGCTAAACAATCAATCGTTCGTACAGCTTCCTTAGCTGTCCAAGCTTGATTAGCATCCAGTCTTAAGTGAACTGAACTACCAACCGCTTCACGAATCGCTTTGATTCTTGAAACATCCGCATTAAAACCTGTCCCCACTTTGATTTTCAATGTATCAAATCCTTGTGATATGGCTAATTTTGCCTTCTCGGCCATAATCTCAGAACAATCGATCCCAATTGTCATATCGGTCTTAACACTTGAAGAATTACCACCCAATAACTGATATAGTGGTAATTTTGCTTTTTTTCCTAATAAATCATAACAAGCCAAATCAATTGCAGTCTTAGCGGAGGGTGCATGTGCAGCAACGCCATTCATTAAATGATGAACTTTTTCTATATCTAAAGGATTAACACCTAACAAGACTTTCTCAAACAGTTCAATACATTCCACTGTCCCTTTTAGTGTTTCTCCAGTAATTAAAATTCCTGGAGCCCCTTCTCCAATACCTATGATATTTTCGTCCGTTTCAATTTCAACAACCGCACTCATTGCATAGTGAATGGTCCCTAAGGAAATAGTAATAGGTTCCTTTAATTTAGCTATTTTTGGTGAAACATTAATTTTTGTAATTTTCATACCAATCCTCAATCCTATCTTTTATTCAAATCTTTTCGTTTTTTAACTAATAGTGAATTTAGATGCATTAAATTGAATTCTTGGTTACATATTAAATATTATCTAAAAGAATGTCAATAATAAAATGAAAAAGAAATGAGTTTATTTTAATGTTCGTCAATAACTTGTGTTTTCTTCTAGAATCCGAGATAATAAAGAGGTAGAGAATATGATCAAAAGGATGTCTAACTAATGGAATTTAAGAAAATTAAGGAAATAAGGAAAGAGCAACAAATCACTTTAAAAGAACTTGGTCAAAAAACAGGTTATTCAGCTAGTTTTTTATCTCAAATAGAACGCGGGATGAATCGACCTTCCCTTGAATCTTTGAGAAAAATCGCGGATGCTTTAAATATAACTGTAGCTACCCTTTTAGCTGCTGACTCCCCTAAAGTAGTCGAAAATGAAGCAACTTTGCAAAAAGAATATAAAATCATCCGAAACTCAGCTGATACAATCTATAATCCTTGGCAAACAAACTCCACCTATTATAATACATTATTTAATTTACCAGTTCACACAGAGAATATGGTTATTTCCAAAATATATATCGACAAAAACTCATCATCTAGCGGAAAATTGATTGCACACAATCTACGTGAAATCAATTACGTGCTAAAAGGAGAAGCACTTATCGAATTAGAAAACGAGACATTTACCCTATCGGAAGGTGATACAATTTTTCTAGAGGCTTTTGCTCGACACAATATCAGTAATAAAACAGAGGATGAACTTTTACTGCTAACAATGCAATTTTAGTTAAAATTTACTGTTTTCTTTTAAATTGAGTTAAAACCTTCTCATTTACAAACGACTGAAAAAAAGGTATATTATGAGGTACAAACAATTGTAAAGGAGTAATACAATGACTGAATCACAAGAATACTCTGCTGAAGAGATTGAAGACATCAAAGAACAAATCTTGACAGCTCTAGAAACTGTCATCGATCCTGAACTTGGCATTGATATTGTTAATTTAGGATTAATATATGAAGTAGAATTTGAAAAAAATGGCGATACAACAATCAAGATGACTCTCACAACAATGGGTTGTCCTTTAGCTGATGTCTTAACGGAGCAAATCCACGAAGCCTTAAAAGAAGTGCCAGAAGTAAATAATGTCGAAGTAAAACTTGTCTGGTATCCAGCATGGACAACAGATAAAATGTCACGTTATGCCCGAATTGCATTAGGCATCCGTTAACAAACATTTTTTCTAGATAATTTAACTAAATAAAATTTATTAGAAAAAAATACAAGGAGAACTCCATTAACACAAATGGAATTTTCCTTGTATTTTTTATTAGGTATTTTGTTAACAAACATACGTGGTGACTGGTCTGAGAATGAATAGCTTTTATGCTATTTCAAACAAAACAACACTTATTCACAGTCTAATGAAGCCATATCGGCATATGTTTCCCGACGGACAACTAATTTATCTTGACCGTTTTCAACAAAAACAACGGCTGGACGCGGATTTCGGTTGTAATTATTTGCCATTGAATAGCCATAAGCGCCTGTTGTAGTAATTGCTATCAAGTCTTCTGGTTGCAGTTTAGGTAATTCGATGTCACGAATCAAAACATCTCCTGATTCACAAAATTTACCTACAATCGTAACTTCTTCTATGTCTTCTGTAGCAACACGATTCGCTAACAAACCATCATATTTCGCCCCATAAAGCGCTGGACGAATGTTATCTCCCATTCCTCCATCAACAGATACATAACGACGAACATCAGGAATTGTTTTTTGTGAGCCAACAGTATAAAGACTTGTTCCAGCCTCGGCGATAATGCTTCTACCTGGTTCAATCCAAATTTCTGGGAAAGGATAATCTAAAACTTCTGATTGACCTTTGACCGCTTCAACAATTGCTTTAACAAATTCTTTGGGATCAAGTGGCGTATCCGCTTCAGTGTATTTTACTCCAAAACCACCACCCATATTTAAAATATCAACTGTATAGTCAAATGCTTTTTTCCACTCATCTAAAATCAGCATCATTTTTTCTACAGCCGCTAAAAAACCATCCGCAGAAAAAATTTGTGAGCCAATATGACAATGAACTCCTGTTAATACAAAACGCTCTTCATTAAGAATTTTTTGTAAAGCTTCTGTCGCTTGACCACTATTGACATCAAAACCAAATTTAGAATCTACTTGCCCTGTCAAAATATAATCATGCGTCTCTGCATTAACACCCGGAGTAATTCTGAACATCACATTTTGCTTCTTATCTTGTTCTGTCAGAACTTCTTTTAGTAATTCGATTTCATAAAAATTATCAATAATAATCGTTCCAACATTTTCTTCAACAGCAAATGCTAATTCTTCCTTTGTTTTATTGTTGCCGTGAAATTCAATATTTTCAGGAGACATTCCACCTTTGATGGCCGTGTAGATTTCACCACCAGAAACAACATCACAACCTAGATGCTCTTCCTCCAATAAATTATAAATTGCCAAACAGCTAAACGCTTTGCTGGCATAAATCACTTTATTTTTAACGCCCAAAGAATCAAATGTTTGCTTGAATCCTCTCGCTCTTTCACGAATATGTGCAACATCATAGACAAACAATGGCGTTCCATATTTTTCTACTAACTGAACTGTATCACATCCACCAATCGTTAAATGGTTTTCTTCATTAAATTTTGCTGTTCCAAATAATAAAGACATTTATCCACCCTCTTCTTTCCTTCATTTATTAAAAATAATAGCATATAAACAAAAAACTGCCTATCGTTTTTTTCTTCATTGTCTTATTTTTTGTTTATTATTCTTCAAGTAAGCGATAGATTGTATCTCCCAAAGTGCTCATTCCATTAATAGGCACTTGATTTCCAAACAAAATCACCAAACTCTTTCCACTTTGACTTCCATATATCAAAGTATCATAACCGCCTAACATTCCTTCTGAATATTGTAAATCCTCTAAATAAACAATTCCTGCTTGGTATCCGCCAGCCTTTGCATTTACAAGTTTCTGATAAATACCTGGTTCAAATAATTGCCCATCTGACAATCCGTGCATAAATCGCCACATATTTTCAGTCGTCATATACAAATTCCCGGCTCCTAACAAACTTGAAAATAAAGCCTCTGTGGAAGGAAATGTATCTGTTTGATAATCTTTAGTGGCATAAATATAGGATTTAGGAACTCTATTGCCTTTAGGTAAATCATCCCAAAAATAAGACTGTGTCATTTTAAGTGGTTTGAAAATTCTTTCTTCTACTGTTTTTTCATAAGTCATTCCTGAAATCTGACTAATAATTCCCGCTAATAAAGTATAATTTGCATTCGTATAAATAAATTCCTTTGATGCCGTTACATTTAACTCTGATAGAACATTTTGAATTTGGCTATCTTCGGTTTTCAATACGGTATTAGGATCTGTTTCATCCATCATTAAACCAGACGTATGATTTAGTAAATCACTGATTGTGATTTCGTGACTCGAGGGAATTTCTGGATAATAATCCGCTAAACTAGTTGTTAAACTCAATTTATGTTCTTCGACAAATTGTAAAATAATTGCTCCTGTCATCATTTTTTGCAGTGAAGCGATTGGAAATAGCGTATCTTTTTGATTTTTGATTCCTAGCTCCTTGTTCGCAAAACCATAACTATTTTCAAAAAAAATCGCATTATTTTTCACAATAAGAACGTTGCCGACAAAATGCTTTTCAGCCATAAGTTGATTTAAACTTTCTGAAAATGAGTTTTCTTTTGTTATCCCTCTAGCTTCATAAGATTCGTCTTGCTTTATTACATATCTAACACTTGCAACAATAGTAATCAAAATCAACGCTCCTACAACTATTTTCCAGTAGTTATTTCTCATTTTGCCACTTCTTTCTCTAAATACTCTATCAAATTATAACATCAATAATTTGAGGATTAAAACAATTTACCTATCAAAAAAATTTCTTTTTCAAAAATAAAAACTACTTACCCAAACTATTTCTTTTAAAGAATTTCACGAACCAACTAGTGTAACTCATATTAGAGGAAAACTGTTTAAATAGTATGTCTCATTTTAAAATCCAAACAATCGATTAAATATTTTTTTGTTATTGCTTTATTTAGTGTATAACTATATAATCAATAGTATGTCACATTAAGAAAGTAGGTTGCATAATTGAAACTCACTTCAAGACAATTAGAAATAATTAAAATCGTAAAAGAAAATGAACCTATCAGCGGAGATAACATTGCAAAATTTCTTGGTTTAAGTAGAGCAACGCTTCGTAGTGATCTAGCCATTCTCACGATGACAGGATTATTAGATGCACGTCCTAAAGTTGGCTATTTTTATACAGGTCAAACGGTTGAACCTTTGCTCTATGAAAAACTGTATAAAAAACAAGTCAAAGAGTTAATGCTAACTCCGCTATTGATTCATCAAAGTGTAACTGTTTATGAAGCAGTCACTCATCTTTTTATGTACGATGTTGGTTCTTTATACGTGAAAGATGATCAAGATGAATTGATTGGTATTTTATCTCGTAAAGATTTGTTACGAGCTGCAATCAGTAACCAAAATACTGATAAGACACCCGTTGCAATGATTATGACTAGAATGCCTAATATTATTACAATCACTGAAGAACAAACGATTTTAGAGGCAGGCGCACTTTTGATGCAGCATAGCATCGATACCCTTCCTGTTGTCGAAAAAAACCAACCAAAAAAAGTGATTGGTAAATTAACAAAAACAAAATTAATGGAGTATTTCATTCGTTCAGGTAACGATATTGAAAAAGAAAATTATTAAGGAGTTTATTTCTGATGAAAAAAAATAAAATTAAAATTTACTTAGTGTCTGATTCTGTGGGAGAAACAGCACAAAAAATCATTTCGGCTGTTTCTGCTCAATATCCTGAGGTGGATATGACTGATATCCAACGTTTTCCTTTTATTACCGATGAGGAAGTATTGTTACCTATCTTGAAAGATGCCTTACATGATAAAGCCGTCGTAGTCACGACCCTTGTCAATAAATCTTTAGTTACTCTAGTAAAAGATTTTGCTAGAAGAACAGGTCTTCAATATGTTGATTACATGAGCCCTTTGAGTAATATTGTAGAGTCAACTTTTGGTGTTCAACCATTGCAAGAACCTGGAGCTTTACATAAATTAAATGAACAATACTTTAGTCGCGTTTCTGCTATCGAATTCGCTGTAAGATATGATGATGGAAAAGATCCTAAAGGCTTTTTGGAAGCTGACTACATTTTATTAGGTGTTTCAAGAACCTCTAAAACACCATTAAGTATGTACATGGCCAACCGCTCTCATAAAGTAGCTAATTTACCTTTAATTCCTGGCGTAGCATTACCAGAAGAATTAAAACAAGTTGATCCAAAAAAAATCATTGGTTTAACTACTGATATTGATAGCTTAATTGCGATTCGAAAATCACGTTTAAATTCGTTAGGACTAAAAGAAGATTCAGCTTATACAAATGAAGAACGAATCAAGGAAGAACTGACTTATGCTGAAGAAATATTTAAATCTTTTGATTCATTGGTCATTAATGTTAATACAAAATCAATTGAAGAAACGGCTTCGATTATCGAGGATTTAACGCCAAAATAAAAGCGAGGTAATAAACTATGGTAAATAAAATGCAGACAAATGAACTAATTGCTGAAATCATCAATTTAGAAGCAATCCTAAATTTACCAAAAGGTACTGAACATTTCGTTAGTGATCTGCATGGAGAATTTGATGCATTTGACCATATTTTGCGCACTGGATCTGGCAGTATTCGTACAAAAGTCCAGACTTTATTTGGTAAAGAACTTTCTAAAGCTCGAATTGACGAACTTTGTTTTCTGATTTATTATCCTGAGGACAAAATCAGTCTATTAAAGCAACAAAGTGACTTGACTGATAAATGGTGGTTTCAAACAATTGAACAGTTGATGAAAGTCGTTCGTTTTTCTTCTAGTAAATATACTCGTTCGAAAGTTCGTAAAGCATTACCTAAAACTTATGCTTATATCTTAGAAGAACTGATTTACCCTTATGATGAACAAACAGACAAAAAAAATTACTATCACCAGATCATCCGGAAAATCATAGAACTTGATGAAGCTGAACGATTTGTTAGTGACTTATCTTATTTGATTCGTAGATTCGTGATTGATCACTTACATGTAATTGGCGATATTTATGATCGTGGACCAAATCCAGATAAAATAATGGATGTTCTGATGGATTATCATTCTGTTGACATCCAATGGGGAAACCACGACATTATTTGGTTAGGTGCTGTTTCTGGCTCCAAAGTTTGTCTTGCAAATGTCCTACGTATTTGTTCCCGTTATGGAAATCTAGACCTTTTAGAAGAAGTTTATGACATTGATCTTACTGCACTCAAGGAGTTCAGCTTAAAAAATTATGCCTTTAACCCAGTATTCAAACCAAAAACTAATCCTTATCGCACTCTATCTGAAAAAGAAGTTATCGAATCTACCGTAATCCAACAATCGATGACTATCATACAAGAAAAATTAGCTGGGCAATTGATTCAGCGTAGACCTGAATTTAACTTATCTGACCGACTATTATTAGATAAAATCACTGATGATAAAATCACATTAGGTCAACAAAAGATAAGCTTGAGCAACCAATGTTTTCAGACAATCGATTTCACTGCCCCCTATCAATTAACGACCGATGAAGAAAGTCTGATAGAGGATTTATCTTATCAATTTCAACAATCTGAGCGATTGATGGAACATATGGATTTTTTATTTGAACAAGGTTCGCTTTACTTAGTTTATAATCAAAATTTACTCATACACGGATGCATCCCATTAACTGAGAGTGGTGAGTTCCAAGCAATTACCTTTGACAAAAACGTTTATTCAGGAAAAAAGTTAATTGATTTCTTTTACGAATCGATTAAACGTGCTTTTCAACATCCAGAATTAGTGGATGATTTCGATACAGATCTTTATTGGTATTTATGGTGTGGTGAGAATTCATCCCTTTTCGGTAAAAAAGCGATGAAAACTTTCGAGCGATATTTCATAGAGGATAAAACAACACACAAAGAAGTTAAAAATAGCTATTACAACATGCGCAATGATCCTATAATTTGCCAAAAAATTTTAATTGCTTTTGATTTATTAGATGAAACCAGTCATATTATTAATGGTCATACACCTGTTAAACAAATTAAAGGTGAATCTCCTATAAAAGCGGAAGGTAAAATGATTGTGATTGACGGAGGTTTTTCAAAAACTTATCAACCCATCACTGGTATCGGTGGCTATACATTACTGTATAATTCATTTGGTATGCAATTGGCAACACATAAACCATTTAAAAATAAGCTCATTGCTATCGAAAATAATGAAGATATTTTATCGACAAAACGCTTAGTCGATCGTCAAGCGATAAGATTAAGTGTCAAAAAAACGACAATTGGAAAACAGCTGATTTCAGAATCAAATAAATTAAGCCGCAAACTTGCTAGAAAGTCTCTCCTTCCTTAGATCATGATTAAAAACTATGAAAAAATCAAAATTTTTCTTTTTTGATTTTTATAAAATACTTGCTATTCCTTTCTAAAAGTGAAAAAGAAGGAATAAATCATGCCATCGCCAATTTATCTGTTTTATTTTTATTCATTTAAAATAAAACAAAAAGCCCGCTTCATCAGAAGCGGGTAAAAGGAGTTTTACTCCGGGGAGTAAAATGAAAAAATAAAAAGGGTTGTTGTTGGTATAAAAGTATAATACTATGCTTTTTTGTTTTTATCAATAAATATGCTCATTATAAAAAAGCTAATTCAAAAATTAAAATCTAAAAATAAACATATATAAATATTCTATATTTAATTACTTTTAGATATAAATAACTTTTTAATCAAAAAAAGTATAGATGACTTCAATGAAAATAGCGAAAAAGCATGGGAATTCAATTGAATTCCCATGCTTTTTCGCTATTTTTTAGATTTTATCGCGCTGAATTTTATAGACGTTCGTTTAATTCTTTTGCTAATTCTTCAAAGCCTGGTTTACCAAGTAAAGCAAACATATTGCGTTTATATGCTTCTACACCTTCTTGGTCAAATGGATTCACACCATTTAAGTACCCAGAAATACCGACAGCAATTTCGAAGAAGTACATTACATAACCTAGTGAATAAGCATCCATCGTTGGAACTTTAACGATCATATTTGGAACACCGCCATCTGTATGCGCAAGTAACGTTCCTTCGAATGCTTTTGTATTTACATAGTCAATTTCTTTTCCTTGTAAATAACCTAAGCCATCCAAATCTTCATTTTGCTCAGGAATAGCCACTGCATGACGAGGGTTTTCAACCTTAACAACCGTTTCGAAAAGATTACGCATACCATCTTGAACATACTGTCCCATAGAATGTAAGTCAGTTGAAAAATCGGCTGCTGCTGGGAAGATTCCTTTTTGGTCTTTCCCTTCAGATTCACCAAATAATTGTTTCCACCATTCAGAAAAATAATGCATACCTGGTTCGTAATTGATCAACATTTCTGTTGTCTTACCTTTACGGTATAAAATATTTCTTAACGCTGCATATTGGTATGCTTGGTTTTTAGTTAAATCTGTTGTAGAAGCGTATTCTTTACGTGCATCATTCGCACCTGTCATCAAGGAATCAATATCTGCACCACTAACAGCAATCGGTAAAAGACCAACTGGTGTTAAAACAGTAAAGCGGCCACCTACATCATCAGGAATAACAAATGTTTCCCAATTTTCAGCATCGGCTTCTACTTTAACAGCCCCTTTAGCACGGTCTGTCGTTGCATAAATGCGTTTATTCGCTTCTTCTTTACCATATTTTTTAATCAATAATTCTTTGAATACTCTGAATGCGATTGCAGGTTCAGTTGTTGTTCCTGATTTAGAAATAACGTTTACTGAGAAATCACGATCTCCAATCACATTAATCAAATCAGCTAAATAAGTAGAACTGATGCTATTTCCAGCAAAGAAGATTTGTGGCGCGTTACGTTCTTCTTTAGACAACATATTTGTAAATGAATGATTTAAAAATTCAATTGCAGCACGAGCACCTAAATAAGACCCACCAATTCCGATTACTACTAATACGTCTGAATCTGACTTGATTTTTTCAGCTGCTTTTTTGATGCGAGCAAATTCTTCTTTATCATAATTTTCTGGTAAATCAATCCAGCCAGTAAAATCACTACCTGCTCCTGTACCTTCTCTTAACGCTTTGTCTACTGCTGTCACTTGTGTTTGCATATATTCCAATTCATGTTGAGCAACAAATGGAGCTAATTTGGAATAATCAAATTTAATGTGAGACATCTTTTCTCCTCCTTGAAATAAACTTAATACAGTACTTACTTTACGTTTTTTTTCAACTTTTTTCAAGTATATTCTAATGTTTTATCATTTTTCACAAAGATTACCCTGTTTTTATTTTTATTAAATAACACTAATCAGTTTATCATGAAAAAGGCAAGAAAAAGTTATGCATCGAATTTTTTATTGTAATCCATCAGATAAATGCTACTTGATGGATTTTTCCATTAAAATTCAAATGCGATAACTTTTATCTTCCCTTACATAATAATTAGAATTCTATACTAAACCTTGGCTCAGCATTGCTTTGGCAACTTTCTCAAAACCAGCTACATTTGCACCTAAAACAAAATTGTTTTCTGAACCATATTTTTTAGATGTGTCTCGACATGTTTCATAAATATTTTTCATGATTTCATTCAATTGATTATCTACTTTTTCAAATGACCATGATAGTCTTTCTGAGTTTTGGCTCATTTCAAGCGCTGAAACAGCAACTCCACCCGCATTCGCTGCTTTTCCTGGACAATATAGAACGCCAGCTTTTTCAAAAACATGGACAGCTGGTAATGTACATGGCATATTCGCGCCTTCAGCAACAATTTTACCACCATTTTTAACTAAGATTTCCGCTTGCTTTTCGTTTATTTCATTTTGAGTCGCACATGGTAAGGCAATATCATAGGCAATTTCAAAATCCCAAACAGACTGTTGATCATAGTAAGTGGCATCTGCATGTGTTTCGATATATTTAGAAATACGTTCTCTATTTTGTTCTTTTAATTCCTTAACTAATTCTACATCAATTCCTTTTGGATCATAAATGAATCCACTAGAATCCGAACAAGTTAAAACAGTCGCACCTAATTCTTTCGCTTTTTCCATCGCATAAATTGCAACATTTCCGCTACCAGAAACAACTACGTTTTTCCCTTCAAATGAATCGTTTGAATCAGCTAACAGATGTTTTACAAAATAAACACAACCATAACCAGTGGCTTCTGTTCTAGCTTGACTTCCCCAATAACCTAATGGTTTACCAGTAAGAACGCCTGCATCATAATTTCTTAAACGCTTATAAGTTCCAAATAAATAACCAATTTCTCTAGCACCAACACCAATATCTCCTGCTGGCACATCAAGACTAGGACCAATATGTTTTTGTAATTCAGTCATGAAACTTTGACAAAAACGCATGACTTCAGCATCTGACTTTCCTTTAGGATCAAAATCGCTACCGCCTTTTCCTCCGCCAATCGGCAAGCCAGTTAAACTATTTTTAAAGATTTGCTCAAACGCTAAAAATTTTAATACACTTAAATTAACGCTCGGGTGGAAACGCAATCCACCTTTATATGGACCAAGAGCAGAATTATACTGGATACGGTATCCACGATTGATTTGCCATTTTCCTTGATCATCTTGCCACGGAACTCTAAACTGTAAAATACGTTCTGGCTCAATCAATAAACCTAAAATATTAGAGTCTACAAACGCTGAGTTCTCTTTTAAAAATACTTCTGCCGAAGGTAAAAACTCATCAACTGCTTGTAAGTATTCTGCCTGACCTTGATCTTTTTCGTGGATCTTCGCTTGAATTTCTTGTACATAATTCTTTGCTTCCATCTAATCATCCTCTCATAGTTGTAATCCTATTTTAACCTAATTCTGAAAAATTTCCACAAAAAAATTGAAATTATTCAGAAAATCGTAAATTTAATTCTTTTATGGTACACTACGAATGGATTGGAGGAGGATTATGAAACAATTTGATGTAATCGTAATAGGTGCTGGTACAAGTGGAATGATGGCAGCTATTGCGGCGGCCGAAACTGGTAGCCAGACCCTATTATTAGAAAAAAATAAAAAGGTTGGAAAAAAATTATTATTAACTGGTGGTGGACGTTGCAATGTAACAAATAACCGCCCTGCTGAAGATATTATTGCGCACATCCCTGGAAATGGGAAATTTCTATATAGTGCTTTTTCTCAATATGATAATTACGATATCATGAATTTTTTTGAATCTAACGGAACTCACTTAAAAGAAGAGGATCACGGCAGAATGTTCCCCATAAGTAATCGCTCAAAAACTATAGTCGAAACAATATATAACAAATTACTGGAATTAGGTGTTACGATTTATACCGAAGCAAAGGTTGAGAAAATTTTGTCCAAAGATAAACAAATCATTGGCGTTGAATTAGCTAGCGGAAAAATCTATGCGCCTTGTGTAATTGTAAGTACCGGTGGACGCACCTACCCTTCTACGGGAGCTACAGGTGATGGCTATAAATTAGCTAAAAAGCTGGGACATACAATCACGCCTTTGTATGCCACCGAATCGCCAATTATTTGTAATGACCAATTTATTTTGACTAAAGTTTTACAAGGCCTATCTTTACAAAACGTTTCATTAGCTGTTCTGAATACAAAAGGTAAAACAATTATTTCTCATCAAATGGATTTGCTCTTTACACATTTCGGATTATCTGGTCCCGCCGCATTACGTTGCTCTAGCTTTATAAATCAGGAATTAACTAAAAACGAAAACCAACCAGTCTCACTAGCGCTCGATGCATTTCCTGAAACTAGTCCGACAGAATTAAAACAACTATTACAAAATAAACTACAGGAACAACCTGAAAAATCATTGAAGAATGCATTGAAAAATATTTTACCAGAACGATTATTGCAGTTCTACTTAAATGAGTTAAATATCGCTGAGGTCCCAGCGAAAAATATCGATGAACAACAGTTGACTTCACTGGTTTCAATGCTAAAATCATTTAAGTTGCATGCAACCAAAACGTTACCACTTGAAAAATCATTTGTAACTGGTGGCGGGGTTTCTCTGAAAGAAATCAATCCCAAATCGATGGAAAGTAAACGAGTAAACGGGCTTTTTTTTACTGGAGAATTACTTGACATCAATGGATATACTGGTGGATATAACGTTACGGCAGCATTTGTGACGGGTCATGTAGCAGGCCATCATGCAGCTGAAATCGCTGAATATACGTACTTCCCCGAAGATATTTCGTAGCGATAATTTTTCATCTTACAAACGGATTCTAAACAATTGATAAGAGCATTTCGAAATTGAACACTCGTTTTTTCACATTACTCGATTCTGCTCTTTTCGATTAGACTCTTAATCCACTTCTTTTCATCAACCTCTTTTTGTCCAATATACCAAATAGGAATGTAACAACAAATTTTCAATAGAATTCATTTCCAATTTTTATTCCTAAAAATTTCCCAACCTATAAAAATAAACTAGTAGTTTGTGAGTATTATGATTGTCATTACCTTTTTATCACTCTTTTCGCTACCAATTTCAGTTCGCTTAACTTATTATAAAAACTAATTATTGAGAATTTTAGTTCATGCAAAATTTAATAGCGACTATCTAAAAACAATTGGCGTTTTCGAATTGGTTCATAATTTTAATTGAACCTATAGTAAAAAAACCAAACATTGCGAGTAAAAGCAACTTTTGCAGAAATGAGGAGAAAAATGACCTTAGAAAAAATACAAAAAGACTTTTCTGTACCAGATTATTTTGTTGGAACATTTGGAAACAACGAAGAAAATTATTATGGTAATGTAAATCATTCATTCAATTTATGCTCAATCAGTAAGTTAGTCACTACACTACTTTGCTTAAAATTAATTGCGCAAAAAAAAATCTTATTAACCGATAAGCTCAACCAAGAACTCGATTTATCAATTGATTCCATCACAGTTGAGGATATTTTACGACACTTAAGTGGCATTCAAGATAAAGAAACAGATTTTCTTCCAAACGTTTTTCCAGAATCACGAACTTTCTTAAAAGAGATTACGAAAACAGCGGTAGGTGAATTTGCGTATTCAGATCAAGGATTTATGTTATTACAATATTGGTTAGAAGAAAAAATGAATTTGCCTTTTCAAGAAATCATGCAACAAGAGATTTTTTTACCATTAAATTGTCACTCATTCAACTACTTTCAGCAATTAACCGAAATCAATTCTGCCGATCTATTATTGCCTGGATATAATCAAAATAATCAGATTATTTCCAATAACTATTCATGTTATCCTTATCCAGCCGCATGTGGTCTTTGGGGAAATGGCAAAGATGTATTAACCTTAATGAAAGAAATCACTAAAGGACTTAATAGTGATTCTCATTTGGGCATCCCTCAAGATATTTACCGTTTTTTGATTACTCCTAAAACAGAATCATGGATTGGCTTAGGGTGTTTTTTAGATGATACTAAACTAGGAATCGAACTTTCATCTCTCGGCTGGGGAGTAGGTTATCAAGCAATGGTCATTAGTTTACCCAATCAACAAGAAGCCCTAGTTACTCTAACTAATAAAGACTCTGGAAAAAATCAAATGGAAAGTTTTTGCGGAGCAACTTATCGAACATGGCACTCAGAGCCTATTTTTTCTCAAGCCTAATGTACTATTGTGAAATGAATATACAAGTTACTCCTGCTAAAGATAAAATGGCATAATATTGCAAATACTAATTATGAATAAAATAAAACACTTAGCTGCGAAAACAAGCTACTAACTAGAGATTCATAGCTAAGTACTTTTTATTAAACGCTCATTTACTTTATTACCTATTACCAAAGCTGCTCTCAAGTCTTCATTTAGTACTATTCAATTAAGTAAGCTCTTTTTTATTGAACGAAAGATTATACTGTACATCCTTTGGCCCAATTAATGGACCTGAATAATTCCCTTCGAAATAAAGAATGGCTTCGTTATTTCCCCAATAAGGCTCGATATTTAATGGCGTACTTTTAGGTGTAACAGATTTTTCTAGAGGTCCCCACCTTACTATTTGATTCGCTCCTTCATTTTTTCCTACTAATGTCAAAATCAATTCTTGATTTCTAGAAATAAATTCAGAAACAAGTTTCATTTCAGGTGAACTTGATGGCGTTTCTTTTAGTTCTGTTAAATCAATACTCATCGGAATATTTCCTGAGTTAATAATTCTTGAATTCTCTTCACTTTTAAAAATACCAGAGATTGGACTAGAAAAAGCCATCCCTTGCGCTGGAAATGAAAGTTCGATATACGGAGCTATTTCAGTTACTTCCTCAACCCAAGGACTGTACAACCGGTATCCAGGTATATGATGATCATCAATTTTAGCATAGGCATAGTATGTTGCAGGACTTAAATCCGTAAATTCAAATTTCCCGATTTCGCTATTAATCACTTGATTTTTCAATCCAGTTTGATTTTCAATACTTTGCTGAGCGGATTGTGAAGTGCTGTCATTCCCTTTGTAAAGAGCATCTTTTGAAAGCTTGAATTGTATTTCTTGTTTTTCATCTTGTTGCGGGGACCATTGACTTACCTGAGTGATTAAGCTACTGACATTTGAACCCACATTCGATAAAACAGAAAAAACTATAATGGTTGGACAACGTCCGTACATGATCGATGAACCATTTTTTATAGTCGATGTGCTTATTACTTCTGATTTATTAGGTAATAAATTATTTGCTACTTCCGTTTGACTCGTTCCCAATAAATAATTGGTTGAATAATTATATTGATCATTATCCTTTCTATTAATTGTTAACGTCATCGTACCAAGTACAGTTTTTGACTGATCACTATGATCAAACAACAAATAGTCAGGCGATGTAACATTAATCACTGGATTAATTCCTGAAAAAGCATTGACCGAGGTTCTAAAATGACCAATTGCATCTTGAGAAACGTTTATGATTACACTACCAGAGTTAGATAAAGCGGCTGTATTTTGAGAGGTAGTGTTGTAGATTCCTTTCGTACTCGTGTAAAGAAATTGCGCGTTTTCTTTCATATTGATTGTTCCGCCAGTCCAAAATAAATAAGCTTTGCTTGCTTCAATCGAGACACATGCTCCTTGCTCTACATTTATGACTTGATTAGTACTCCAAAATAACGCATAAACACCACTAGAATCATTATAAATAGTCGTATTACTTCCTGTTGCAAAATTAACGGTAGGAATCCCTTCAATAAATTCTCCTCCATAACTACTGCCCATTGAAGTAAAAGTATTATTGCCCTTAAAAGTAATACTATTTCCAGCGTTATTGTTTCCATAGAATGGTTGACTTCCATTTTGAATATTATAAGAAATATCTTCTACAGTAAACGCAATATTATTATAAGCATTGTATAAAATACCATAATAATTACTATTTGGATAACTAGCATTTCCAAATTGAAGATTTTTATATGTAATATTTAAATTGTTTGCTCCAGTTTGAAAATGAGCTGTACCATAGTTTGTACCATTATACAAAAGCGCATGTCCATCTCCATCCAAAACTGTATTTTTATTAATTGTGAAGCGAGTATCACTGTCTTTATAAATGATATCATTTAATAATTTTATGTAATGAAGCGTTTGACCATTTACGAAAGAAGTATTAATTGCTTGTTTTAATTCTTGAGCATTAGAAACTAAGAATGGACTTTCCAGCGTGCCATTTCCTAGCGCTCGTTCTGAAATAAAAGGTTCCTCTGCTTCAGAATTTTCTATTTCTAAGTTTCCAATTTTTTCTTCACTACTTGAAAAAGTGATTTCCTTCTGATTCGTTGTCATCTGCGTTGGACCACTACTTTCTGATAAGCTTTCCGTTGAAGAAGATACTTGGCACTCAAACTCAATACTGTAAACATCACTGACTTCAGCAGTTGTTTCTATTGCTTCACTAAAAAAACTACACAGGTTAAAAATAACAAAACTATCAATAAAACACTTAGGATTCGTTTCATTCAAACACTCCTTCATAATAATCTAGAGATGACAAGCAAAAATATAAAATAAAAACTATTTTAAAAATAAAAAAAACGATAGCATAATTCTATACTATCAATTTTTCTTAATATTTGTCTATAATTAACTGCTTTTCTCATCTTATACTAATTATTACAGCTGATATTTTATTATTTTAATAATTTCTATTTTTCTCTTTTTTAAAATGAAGTATGCTTAATCGAAAAACTGAAAATATATTTCATTACTTCTATCCTACTATAAGATTAATAATCTATTGGTTTCCCAAAGCTTTATCCATACTAATAAATAACAATTGAAATTAAATTCACTTTCATAAACATAACATTTTCCCTTAATCAATCCCCCTTAAAAACTACTTAATAAATATTCTATATCTGCCACAACTAACTCCATTAATTTATATTGACCACTAAATAGACACCAATGACGAACATGGCTAGAAAAAATACTTGAAATAATTCTTGTTACTATCTCTACATTCAGCTCATCAGAAAACTCACCAGATTCAATTCCCGTCTCAAGATATTTTTGAACCATTCCTTCTTCAAATAAGCGCGTTTTTGAAGAAAAAGAATTATGATCAATCAAGGATTCTCCTAAATACTGCGATGTCGCATCTGCGCCTAAATACAAGCATTGATTGACATGCTCGATTGCAATCAATAAAATACCTTCTCGACTTGTTTTTGGTGCTAACTCAATTACTTTTGTTCTAATGTCTCGATCAAATCTATTATACATATAGGCTAAAATATCTGCTTTTGATTTGAAATGGTGATAAAATGCACCTACTGAATAACCTGATTCTTCACATAGATCTTTAATCGTGGTTTCTTTGTAACCTCTTTTAGCAAATAAAACAATTGCTGCTGAAATGATTGCTCGCTTCGCTTCTTTAGATTTGTTCTCTTGTTTACTCATTTTCTTCCTTCTCTCTTTTTGAGGTTGAGATAAATGTGATTTTTACTTTTGTCTTATCCACATAAAATAAGGATGAACATGCAGTTTGTTATCTTCTCTTTCATTATACATCTAACATTTCAATCCCCATTACACAATCAATTTCAGCAATTTCCTGAACAATTAAATGTTCTTCGAATGGACTGTGTGGTTTTATGGTATAAATATTAATATATTGTCTGATGCCATTCGAAATTTTAAATTGAGCTTCTATATGTCTAATATCAATACTATGCTTCTTAAAATATTCTTTTATTGACTCGTCCGTATTTTTATCGGTAAAAATGATTGCTATTTTTTTTACTGTATTAAACGGGATAATTTTATTGAAAGTCGCTAAAATAATTACAACCAAAATCGAACTCAATGAAGCCAATAAAAAATAACCCATCCCGACTGCTATACCGATTGCTGAAGTTGCCCATAGAGAAGAAGCGGTTGACAATCCTTTAATTCTTTTTTGAGTGACAATGATTGTTCCTGCACCTAAAAAACCAATCCCACTGATTATTTGCGCAATAATTTTTGTAGAATCTGCTGTTAAAACCCCTTTAAGTTGCTCATTATTTAATACAGCCGCAACGTTTTCAGCTGCTAATTCTTGTGCAACCATCGTTAAAATCACCGATCCTAAACAAACGAGATTATAGGTTCTTAAACCAGCGGGGCTACTTTTAGTTTCACGATTATAACCAATTATTGATGAAACTAACACACCAAAAAGTAATTTTTGTATAATACTAATCCAAGTCATAAGTATCGAATCCAATCTATATTTTAATTAGAAATTATCGTTCCCAGAGCTAAATAAAGATTAGCTCGATTTCATTTAACCAGCTAATCCAATTATACAAAAAAATCGACTTAAAATCATCCCTCCTTCGCCACTTTTAAGAAGGTAGGAAATTCATTATAAGTCGATTTGTTTTATTGTAATCAAAATTCCCAAGTAATTTTAACTTAATTGATTATTAAACAGAATAAATAATGTTGGTAAATTTTTTCTATTAATCAAGTTTATCAAAATCAATTAATTTTTGATCTATTTTTTCCATATCTTCATCTGAAATTTCATATTCTTTATCTGTATTTTCTTTAAGAACAACTGTTATTGATTCTTTTTTTCCATATTCAGGTTTATCAGCTTTTTCATTTAAAATATCGTAAATTTTTGAGAATACTTGATTTAAGATGTCTTCTTCAGTTGGAATATCACCATCATTGAGAATACTTTCTTCAAGTTCCTTCATTAATTCCCCTTGATATTTTTCAAGATCTTCATCAAAAGTTTCAAAAATGAGCAATGGCTCTATATCGATAGTCACTTCATACTCTTTATCTTTATTAAGTTTTCCTTCATTGACTGTATATTTAGTTTTTTTATACATCTTCATGAATAAATCGCGGTATTTGTCTTGTAAGTCAGACGACATTCCTTCTTCATCAAAAAGTTCCATCGTTTCATCTAGATTCTTACTATATAATTCTTCACATTCTTCTTTTGTTGCATTAGTATATTTTACGTATTCTTTAAATTCCCCTTTTGTTGCTGCATCTAACACACCATTAACATACCCTTTTGCATTAAATGAATTCCCACAACTTGCTAATAACATTATAGTAATTACTGATAAAAAAATTGTCGTTATTTTTTTCATTTTATTCTCCTTTGCTACTTATTTTACCAACATTTCTGATTGTTACATAAGTAGCATTACTTTTCAATATTTATTTCAAGAATAGACTAAGAAACCCTGGAATAATAGGAACTTGCTCTTGTTTATTGTTCCTTCTCCCATTAAGCGCTATATTTAATTACCTAGTTTTTCTTGCTATAAATAAATAGTGAGGCATGTCTATCCCACGATAATGTTTAATAAATCTTTTTAATACAATCATCCCATTACGAATTGCAACATTCATTGATGCAATATTTGTATCTCTTATAATCGAAACTACTTCGTTTGTTTTGAGAACAGTAAATGCATATGCTTTCACTGCGTTAGCCGCTTCAATCATATAACCGTTTTTCCAAAATTCACTATTAAGATGATAACCTATTTCTACATAATCTTGTCCAGCTACATTTTGATCAATCAAGCCGCATTCTCCTATAATTGCACCATCAGATTTTCTTTCAATCGCCCAAAGACCATATCCTTTTTCTTCATATAGTTGTAAGTTCCATTTTAACCATGCTTTGATTTGTTTATCATCAAAAGCGCCTTCGTACGCGTACATAACCTTATCACTACCAAGAAACCGCTGTAACTGTTTTTCTTCTCCCAATCTCCATTCTCTTAAAATCAATCGTTCTGTTTCTAAAATCATTCTCTATCTCCTCTTTACAAACTTCATTTTTTCTGTCATAAAAACTACCCAATTACGCTTTATTATAAATATGCAGTGTTTCTACGATACTCGTTGGTTTTTGAAATTCATTTAATAGAAAATCTAAATACGTTCCTGGTGTCAAAATCCCATTAATCGTCAATAAATTGATTCCAGTTGGACCTAAAATTGTATCTGCCAATAAAACACAATTCGTTGTTAAAACAAAATACGTTTTAAACATCCCATGATGAAATTTATGTAATTGACAATCCGTTTTACGTGTCAAACAGCTTGCATAGTCGCTATATACCTCATCAGGATTTCTTTGCGCATGAGATTGCCAAACAAATGATGTCTCGCATAAACTAGCTATTTTTTTCCGAATCCCATCACGTTGTTCAACTGTCAATTTGATTCCAAAACAAAACAATGTCTTTTTGTCATGCGCAATACAAAATGGAATATACTGATCTCTTTTAGCTCCTGTTGTTAATACACCATCACCAACCATTTCAAACAAAAGAGATGAATCGGCATCATAGTTACCATAGGAAACAACTTTTCCTTCAAAAGATAAATCCATATGACCAATCGAACCGAAACTTTTTTCTGTCACATGAATCAAGATTTCTAATTCTGGAATTTCCTTTTCTTTTGTTTCTTCGATTCGTTTTTCAATTTTTAAAGTCAGCCCTTTTGTTTGACTACCATTGGAAGATAAATACTCATTCGTTTTTTTCAATACAAAACGAGGAAGCAATGCCTCCACTAAGACAGGAGGTGTAAGTCGGATTTTCCTTTTAACATTAGTAAAAATATCGTTTGCAGCAAAAAAACGAAACCCTGTTAAAATATTAGTCATTCCCGCTAATATCATATATGTACTTAAAAATAACAGTATTTGACGTTGAGACAAAAAAAACGAGAAAAGCAAACTGAGTCCAATTACACTCTGACAAATCCCATTTACAAGTAAACCCATTCGACCAGAAGTATGATTGCTACGAAAATCCCAATATTTTTCTAATAATGCAACACTTTTCACTAAAATATAAACACCGAAAAAAAACATTAAAAAAACAAATGAAACATCAGAGAAGAAACAAAGCAGAGCTAATGAAAACTCTACTAGACTTTTTAATAACCAATTTTTTTTATGTTTTGAAAATTGGAAGAAATGGGAAATACCATTCATAATTAAGATGATTGGTAAAATCAAATTAAAGACTGAAAAAATCAAGCTCGATTCATCAATAATTAAAAAACCACAAATAATTAAAATGATTCCTGTAAATAGCAAATAAAGTTGATTAAAACGAACAGCATTCATACTTCTTCCTCCAATCTATTGTTACAAGTTTATGATAGCAAATTCAAAAATAAATAGCTATTTCAAATCAACCAAAAAAGTAACAAATTTTTTAATATAAGATTATACCTATTTTGTATTAAAATTAAACAGAAAAAGTGGGTAAGACAAAAGCAGCTCCGAGAAACAAGAAGGAATTTCCGAAAATGACAAGAAACACGAATGGTTTCCTTTCGATGTCGAATGATTCCTACTTGGCTCTAGGAGCTAACCACGTTTGTCCTTACCTGCTTTTTACACTTATATTATTCCATTCAAGAGTGCTTATTTTAGCTCCTACATTCTTTCCTTGATTCCTATTTTTATCAAAAACCAATTCATCGGATAGGCTGTGCAAAAACCTACTAACATAGCCAATTGCATCATAAACCAAAAAACTGGAGAATTTGCTTCGATTCTTCCACCAAACCAATGAGGAAATAACCATAATTGGCTAAAAGCAACTGTCGCATACATTCCAACTTGCCAAGCAGTTAGTGACAGCGTATCTGCTTTAATTGCTGCTAAAATTCCAGCCTTTTCCCCTAGATGTTTCATTGGTACAATAGCAAAATATTGAAAACTGACACCAATTATATAGGCTATTATAAAGGCCAAAACAAATCCTGCATATAAATTATTCCCAAAAATCCAATGGTATCCACCAACTACATATAAACTTGGGAAAAAGAACAACAACCATTCAATAATCAAATCTGCTAATGTACAACCTGCTCCGCAATGACACGTCCCAATAAAAACTGAAACTGGCATAGGCTTCGTTGGCATTTGACTCATATCCATATTAGTCATATCCATTTTCATCGTTTTCTCTTTATCATCGGATTTTGATCGCCCCCACTTGTTATAAGCTAAGACCCAAATTAGGGAACCAAATAATGTCGTTAATGGCCAAACAAGATTCATGATTTTCATTTTTTGCGGATTTTTTTTGACAGTAAATGCAACATAAATAAACGATCCTATTGATAATACTAAACTAATCCAAGAAATGACTACAAGCCATTCTGGAATTACAAGTCCATTTTCCAATTATTCCACTTCTTTCTATTGTCATTCAAATTTCCTGCAGATAAAATAACACACGAAATTTAATTTTTCATCGCTAATCATCCCATAAGCAGTCTACATCTAGCGATAAAAAAATGCAATTAATAACTTATCGCCTTTTTTTAAAATTTTATTTAATCAATTCAATTATCATTCATTAAAAGTGGAGCATTTTACTTTTATAAAAAAATCATCCAAACCAAAACTAGTAATCAGTTTTAGCTTGAACGATTCAACATTTATTGTTCTTATTTCATTTCTAAACGAATGAAAAATTCACTCCATTAATTTCAAGTTCAGCAACTTTTTCGATATCTAAGTAGTCATTTGTAATTTGTACTTTATTCTCTGAAATACTTTCATTATTTTCAAGAGATAGATGCTGACCATAATCAATGGTTTCGCCATTTTTCATTTTTACTTTTATACTCAAAGCTTCCTTTGTCTGAGTCTTTCCTTTGTAAGTAAAACTTAAACTAAGTGGAGACAAACGAACATCGTTCAATTTCAGTGTTTCATCACCACTAACTATTTCTTGATCCTCAAACTTTAACGTTGGTAAAGGTTGTGGTTCTTTTAATTTAATTGCCCAAAAGCCATTTTGAATCGTTTCATATTCTCTACTGACAATCTTTAGCTTATAATCGCCCAATTTTTCTTTAGAAATATCAAAAATCATTTCATCGTAATCACTACGACCGGTTTCATTACTATGTGTTCCTTCGTCTACACTAAAACTTGCCATCGGCTGAATCTCTTCTTCTGTTTTAGTGTCAATTAATGTCACAAAGGTAAAAAAACGTTCAATCGTATTAGGCGATTTTATTTGTAGATGTAAAAAATCATCTTTATACGTACTATTACTTAAAATAACTTGTTGTTTCTCTGATAAAACGTGATTTATTTCTAGTGGTTTCAGGCCTGTTTGGTTCAATTCCTCCCATTTTAACCCGTATTTTTTTAATTGTTCTTCATCCGCTCCACCACCACTTGCTTCTTGTTTAGAAAGGTCTAGCCATGTTGCTTTTTCATTTAACGTAGAAACAAAATCAAATATTTTTACTTCTTCCTCGTCCTTTTTTCCAGTAAAAAATGATTTTAAAAGATAACCTGGTGTTACTTTTTCATTCTCTAAAGGCGCAATGGCAGTTGTTAAAATAGTTGCTGTTTTCGTTTTTTCATCATAACTCATCACGTGACTATTACCACCGCCATTCATTTGCCAGTTATCAATAATCGTCCCACTAGCTAAACGATTCTCGGTCAAATCGGTTAATTCCGATAAGAAATACGTTGTATCGCCATCTTTAAACGTGGCTAAAGCTTTTAATCTTAACCCCTGATCTTCAACTGATTCTGTTAATTTGTCACTGTTCATTAAAACTTTTTCAGCATGAGTTCCAAATAATTGATAATAAGCCTTTTTTAGATTATCTTTTTGAGAGAAGCCAACCGTCACTAATAAGGTAGCTGAAGCGGCTAATATAATCAGTTTCTTTCCAATTTTTTTAGGTTTTTTTCGACCTGTTTTGTGTGTTGAGGTTTGTTCAGTAAATCGTGCTTGAATATTTTTTAAATTTTCTTCTGTGAATGGCTGACTGTATTTTAATAAATCGTCTAATTGCTCGTCGGATAAATGCTCAATTGGTAAGTTATTTTTTTTGTTATTCTCCATGATCTAAAATCCCCTCCACAAAATTCTGATAGTCTAACGTTTCTTGTAACTTCTTTTTCCCACGATACAAAAAATTATCGACCTGTTTTGATGATAAATTCATTTTTTGATGAATTGTGCTTGGTTTTTCATTGTAGAAAAATCGCCGAATAAATATTTCTCTGGTTGGTTCTTTTAAAGTTGCGATTGCATCATATAAGGCTTGCCACTCTTGTTCTTCAATAGGCAGTTGGATTGTTTCAATTACTTCATCATCAAATAATGAAACAATATTCCGTTGATTTTTTTTAATTTTGTTGATAGCTAAACTTCGAGTCATAACTGCTAAATAGTTTTTCAATGATCCTTTTTCTGGTTTAAATTTTTCTGGATTTTGCCAAAATCGAACAAAAGTATCACTAACTACCTCTTCAATGTCCATAACAGCAGTTTGTGTCTTACTCGTTATAATTGTTCCAGCAACTGCCCAAAGTAATTTTGAATAGTCTTTAATGATTTGTTGAAAAGTATCTTCATCTCTATCCAACAACTTTGCATAAGCTAATTCATTTTCCATTTCTCCACCTCAATTTCATCTTTCACTAATAATACAAACAAAAAAATGAAATTCCTCACTTTTTCTAAAACTTTTTTCAGTCATACTCTAAATCACTTAGTTTTATAGTATAATCAAGCATTTTTTTATTCATCACGTCAAAATAAGCAAAAACTCATAAAAATTCCAAAAACAATTTTCATGAATCTTCGCTTATTTTCAATTTTTTCTATTATTAATAAATGATATTCTTACTTATCTACTGACATGAGTAGTTTGTTCTTATCAATGTTTTTTGCACATTTCATTATTCATCCGTTTAACTGAAGTTAACTGGCTATTTTTTATTAATTTGACTATATCATACCAAATAACCGAAACAAAAGCGAAACTAATTGTAAAAAGTAGCTCAGAAATAGATAGTGGCGATAAATCTAATATTCCGCTGATTGGTGAGTAAATCAAGGCAAGCAAAATCCCAATCGTTCCACCCATGATTCCCCAGATTACTTTATCTTTACTCATTGCTAAAAAGGTTTTAAAGGCAGACTCTGTATCTGAACTATTGACTTGAACCAAAAAAACATTTGCAAAAATCAATACACTTAAACCGATTGTTCTAGCCAATTCGTCATTTTGCGGATTTTGAAGTAACGTATAATAATAACTACCAAAAGAAGCCAGAAAAATGACCAATCCTTGAATCATACTTTTCGTAAATAGACTGAAAGAGAGGATATTTTCTTTTGGATTTCTCGGTGGTCGTGACATAATGTTCTTCTCACTCGGTTGTCTCTCTAATACAATAGAACAAGTTGGATCAATAACCAACTCTAATAAAACCACGTGGATTGGTAGTAAAAACAAAGCGGCTTGAGGAACTCCGAGTAGTGGAGCGGCCAATGCACTTAATGCAATAGGAACATGAATCACAAAGATATACCCAATGGCTTTTTTAATATTATCATAAATACGACGGCCGTCTTTGATTGTATTGACAATTGTTGAAAAGTTATCATCTAATAGAATCAAATCAGCAGCTTCTCTAGAAACTTCAGAACCTCTTTTTCCCATAGCAATTCCAATATCAGCGTACTTTAAAGCAGGTGCATCATTAACTCCGTCACCAGTCATAGCGACAACTTCATCATTTGCCTTAAACGCTTTTACGATTCGCATTTTATGTTCAGGTGTTACACGAGAGAATATATTTACTTCTTTTACGATTTCTTGCAATTCTAGATCACTTAATGTATCCAATTCTTTCCCAGTTACTACTTTATCTAAATGATCAATACCAACTTTCTTAGCAATTGCACTAGCAGTAATTCCATTGTCACCAGTAATCATTACTACACGAATCCCAGCTTGATGGCATCGTTGAATATCTTCTTTCACACCAAGTCTTGGTGGATCCGCCAAACCAACCAAGCCACAAAAATTTAGCTCGCACTCTTCGATTCTTTCAGGAATATCGTATTCATTAGCTACTACTGCGGAAGCAACTGCAATGACTCTAAGCCCTTGCGCCGACATCTTTTCGATTTTTTGATTGATTATTGCTTCTTCAGGTAATGATAAACGACAACTTGAAAGAATGCTTTCAGGCGACCCTTTGGCAGCAATGACAATCTGTTCATTTTTTTGCCAAACATGCCCCATCATTTTTAATTCATCTGTGAACGAATACTCTGTAATCAACTTTCCATTGAATAACTCATTTTTTGTGATATTATGCTGTTCACAATAATCTAACATGGCTATTTCCATTGGATCATAAGGTTCTACCTCACAAGCTAAACCCATTAATTCAATCATTTCTTTTTTATCTTGTGTTACTAATTCAGTGACCGTCATTTGATTCATCGTAATCGTTCCTGTCTTGTCAACACATAAAACCGAAACAGCGCCCATTGTTTCAATAGCAGGCAGTTTCCTAACCAATGAATTCTTTTTAGCTAAACGCCAAGCTCCCATTGATAAAAAAACAGTCAAAACCACTGGGAATTCTTCTGGAATCAATGCCATAGCTAGTGTAATACCAGATAAAACACTTTGAATCAAACGGCTTTTTAATGATAAATCAGAAGCATCGATAAACGTGAAAAGAGCTACGAGAAAAAATAAAACGAACGCAATAGTCGAACTAACCTTTACTAGTTTGTTGGTTTGCTTTTCCAACGGTGATGGGCTTGTTTCTGCTTCTACTAGATGCTTGCCAATCTTACCGTACTCAGTCTCTGTACCAATTTTATCAACTAAAACAATAGCACTACCAAAAGTAACTAGGGTACCGGTATAACAATAATCATCCCGCCAATAACTTTGTTCTTGAGTTAAAAATTGTTCTGTTTCTGCAATTTTTTTCCAAACCGCTTCTGCTTCACCAGTCAAAGATGATTCATCGACTTTCAAATCATTTGCCTTTACAACAAATCCATCGGCAGGTATTTTACTCCCCTCTTCAATGAACATCAAATCTCCTGGAACAAGTAATTCGCTTAAAATTTCTATTTTCTCACCATTTCTGATTACAGTAATATGGGGAGCAGATAAATTTTTTAAAGCATGTAGCGTTTTGTCTGTTTTCCATTCTTGAACGACTTCAATACTGATGATTACGATAACAAAAATAAGCATAATGCTTCCATCTAAAGGCTCACCTAAAACAAAATAAACAATCGATGCAACAATTAACAGTAAAAACATTGGTTCAGTTAAAATATGCCCGATTTTACTCAAGAATGACTGTTTCTTTTCATCCATAATTTTATTTTTACCATATTTATTTTGATTGACTTCAACCTCAGGATTAGTCAATCCATTCCAGTTAATTTCTTTTAATTTTACCACCGATTTTTCCTCCTAAGAATATATACTTTTTACTTATATTCTTAAAGAATCTGGAATGATTGCTTTGATCATGATTGGTCTTCCATTTTGATAGACAAGAATCACGGCTGTTCTCTCCCTTAAAAAAGTAATTGAGTATTTACAATACTATTCAGGGATTCGTTTAGTCAATAATTAGTTTTTTTTAAAGGGGCTATGCAAATGGTTATTTGATTTTCTGTAAAATGAATTAGTTATACCTAAAAATTTTCTGAAAATATACCTTAGAAGAAAAAAAGCAGTTTAATTTGGTAAAAAATGACGTATAAAAATTTATTTTTCTTGAATAAATCGATTAAATAGTGCTATATTATTAACAAGAAAATCAATTAATAGAATTTTAAAGAATAGATAGGGGAAATCCTTTATGACGAGGTTTACTAGTTTTTTAGTCTTACTTTTATTTGTTTTTATTGGCTACTCACTTTCGCTATTGCCTAATACTCATTTTTTGTTATTTTTTAGTGTACTAGTTATTATGTTATGTGTCATAGTATCTAAATATATTCAGAAAAAATAGCTTTTTCTGGTGAATCGTCTGGAACAAAATACTGATTTTTCATCTTATTTATTTTTAAATTAATAGTTAAGATTAAATTAGTTTGACAAGACTATTCATGTTCTTAGTATTATGTTGTTCAGTAAAGTTTTTTCTTCAAATTCATCCGATTTACCAAATATAAGCAGCTTCCTCATTTTGAATCATTGCATCGATAAGTTCTTTACATGTAACTATTTATAATCCACCTAGAGTACCATGTTGTGTTTTCGGATATGGATTAATAATATAATAGATTGCTGTTTTTTCGCTCTCTTTATGAGTCGCATAACCAACTACTAAAACCATGTGATTTGCTTTAGGCATATTTGAATACAAATGATAAAGGTCAACAGCAACAAAAGATGGATAACCAGTATCAATGTTCGTTCTTATTCTTTTTTCAAATAATTCTGCTATTTCTTGCCCTTGCTCCTCATTTATTATCTGTACATGATACCCTGATTCATCTTCTGATACTAACTCTTTGTTAAATAGATATGAATTAACTGTTTTAGCTAAATCCTCATATTCTGTTCCAGTTTTCCATACGGGTATTCATCTGACTCGCAAGCATTTCTTGTGAAACGTAAAAGCATAATGATCTAGAAGCATTTGAACTGTTGCAGGAACGCAATAGTAATTGGTTTCTTGAAATTGCTGTTTAATAGTTATCATTTGTTTTTTTTCTATCTCAATCCCCAAAACACTTTCTTTTACTTCTTCTAAAGAAATTTTTTTTACGTCTCCTTCACTTGTCGATATTTCTGGTTCATTAGTACTTGTCCATTTTTCCTCTTCAAAATCATCAAATAGTAGCGTTACTTTTTTCATGTAAATTAACTAAGTCAACTTGACTTGGTATATTACTTTTTTTAAACAAAAAAATAGTGGTGAATAAGAGAACTAATACACCGAAAAAAACTATACTTATTTTTTTATTTACCATTGTATTCCCTCCATAATTAAGCGTTATCATTTTTTTAGTATTCAAGAATTATTTGACTAAGAAAAGGCTTAAACTCGCTTTATATCTTGCTTATTTACTTGTTGAATCATAACTTTTGTAATTTTAATTATTAAAATAATAGCCGGCAACATAATAATTTAAACGTGTTTTCGACACTTCATATTCATCAAATATCGTATTAGTCGATTCTTCATAAGAAGGAGGAGTAACTTTATAAATTTTCTTTCCCTCACTTGTGTCTAATTGGTCAATTTTACAAGAAAAAGCTCTCGAAAAATCTCCTTTTGAAAAGATTGACATTCGTATCGCTTTTTCTGGCGTTTGGTGACAATAAAAAAACAAAACAATCAACAAAAATAGACCTATTAGTGTCCAAACAACTCTTTTTATTTTCATTTCCCTTCATCCTAACTTTTTTTCAAACTTATTTTTATTTTATTAAGGATTAACTAAATCTTTACTATCATTTTTATCCGATTGAACTAAAAAAATTTAAAGAAACAATACATTATCTAATCACTAAATGTTCATGATTTATTCAAGTAAAAAGGCATAACACTTGGTTAATTACCGAAATTATAAGTGCTTTAGAGCTCATAGTTCTACTATTAGTAATTTTGTTGTCTCTCTAATACGCATCTTATGCAAATTTTTTTACGAGATATTTTCCTTGAAAATTTATTC
Organism: Enterococcus sp. LJL99; assembly: GCF_054871725.1. Lineage (NCBI taxonomy): Bacteria > Bacillati > Bacillota > Bacilli > Lactobacillales > Enterococcaceae > Enterococcus > Enterococcus sp. LJL99. The sequence continues at coordinate 32,390 of NZ_JBTXLT010000008.1, read as the reverse complement.
ACTCTGACACTTATACTCTTCGATGACGAAAGGTAAAATGAATAACAAAAAAAGCAGGTAATAAGATAAAAATAAAGATTCCCCATAAATATATATTCCCTAGAGTAATTAATATCGAAATGACCACGCCAAAATTAATAATACTAAAATAGAACCCTTCTTTTTGATTTTCCGATTCAGAATTATATCTATATGAAAGATAGATTGAAAAGACTACGCCAAATATAACTAAAAATATAGCAGATAAATAATATAGCTTTCCCATTTTATTTAAATAAGTCAGCATTGCTGCTGCTTTTTCCAAATCGTCAGAACCACCTATAGAATTGAATTTACGGGATAGCTCCTTATTCATTAAACGAATATTCCATAAAAATATTACTGATAAAAAAGATAGCTATATTCAACTATTCTATATTTGGGTTTATAATCTATCCAAAATTTACTTTTCACGATTCACCTCTTATTTTGTCATAAAAAAATACTTCCCATTTATTTTACTTTGCTACTCATCTCAACTTAATACTATCTATAATCATTTATTTTTTTTATTATATTCTAAGAAATAAAAATAAATTCCTATTCCTAAAAATAAAAATGATGCAGCAACTAATGGTAAATAAAGAGAATAATTGAAGTAATCCCAAATTAAAGCTGCAACAAATGTTAGTATTCCTGCAATAATGTATAAAGTGCCTGAGATTAAATACATAGAAACGCTCCTCTGTTTTTCTTCTATTATATCATTATTAACCACTGCTTGATGCTTAAGTAAAAAAATATTCGTTAGACCTAAAAGATAAATCGTTACTTTTGAAATAGGCAAACATAAATGATTTATATAATCCAGAAAAAAATAAAAAGGTTACTTATCCTTTTTTTATTCTAATTGACTATTCAGGGGTAAAAAAAGGCTGTTCAGGAAAAAAATGCCTTTTTCGGCTATGATTACGTATACTTATAGTAATGAATAAAGAGGAGGAATTATTTTATGTACACTTATAAAAATGAAATTTTAACTACTTCAAGAAAAATGGGATTTAAAGATACTATCAATGCATCAGATCTAGCAAAATTAGATGAATTAATGAATGAACGAGCAAAAGACGGTTGGCAACTTACCACGCATTCGTACATCTCAGATTTTTCCCGCACGCAAAGTGCCTTTTTGATTAGTTTTAAAAAGAAGCAATAAGCGGCACATGCTTGGGACAAAAATAGCCACTGCACTCGACTTCGACCAACCCCTCCATACTGAAGTAAAATATGTTAGTACTATTGATGAAAGAAAATCATCTACGACTTTAGAATGAAAAAAATGAATAGATAAATCAGTCTTTCGCTCGATTTCGATGAAACGATTTTATGAGAAGATAGATACAAGAGGTGATATTAATGAAAATCAAATTGAAAAGACAAACAACTTGGGGATCTGTTCGTTACTTTACGATTTATAAAAATGGTGTTAAACAAGGAAAACTATTTAATAGTCTCTCAACAGATTTAGAGGTTGAAGTCGGGGATGTTTTAGAATTTAGAGAAGGTTTATTTAAATTTTGTAAAAAAGTAGTGATTACAAATGAAACGAAAGAAGTAATTATTAGCACAACTGAAAGTATCCAGCAATTATTCTTAACTTTTACCCTTTCTTTCTTAGCTCTGTCTTTCCTTTGTTATTCAATTGATTCGTTAAAAATATTTTTATTCGCAGAAGTTTCGATTTTTCTACTACTGAATCACTTATTTAGACATCTTTCCTATCGCTTTATTATCTTACCAACACCTTTGAAAGAGTCTAAATCGATTCATACTATACATTTAAACAACGCGCACTCCCATTAAAAGGAATGCGCGTTGTTTTTTGTTTAATTTAGTTTGTTTTCATTAATTCAGTTACATAAGCAACTGTTTCGGGTTGCTCTTTTTCGATTAATTCGATTGCTTCAGCAAAATTAGGTAGATATTCTTTATGAGCGATTAATAATTCGTCTAATAAAGTTCTTGCCATAGAGCCACCTGGAACTAATGGATTGATCGTGAATGCATGTAAAGCAGCGCCGTAATCACCATCAATTGCCGCACGAATAACTGTTTCTTCCATGCCTTTCATTACTTGGATAATTCCTCTTGCAGCTGGTGGGAATGCACCCCAATTGTAAGGTTCATGTCCATGTGCAGTCACAGGCCCTGACACCTCTACCACACAATCATAAGGCAAATCTGTAATTGTCCCATTATTTTCTGTCGAAACAACCATATCTGTACGCTTATCATTATAAATTGAAGCAATCAATTCGCATGCAGCATCACTATAATGAGTTCCGCCACGTTGTTCTAATTCTTTTGGTTTATAATCTAAATTAGGATCTTTATACAATTCGAATAAACGTGCTTCTGTTTCTTTTACTACTTGAGCGCGTGTTTCGCCTTTTTCAAATTCTTCAATCGAGTGAGCTAACATCTCATCTTCAATATAGTAGTATCTGTGGTACCCACAAGGTAACATTCCTAAATCTTTAATTTGTTCATAGTGGAACGGTGCATTATGAATATTCTTCAAATGACTTTCAGAATCTTCTTGTGGTCCATAAATCAAATCAATTAATTCTTGTGTTCGTTCATTTCCTTGTTTATCCCATACACGATGCCAATGGAAGTGATTAATCCCAGCAAATTTAAAGAATAAATCATCTTCAGGGATTCCTAGTTTTTCTGCTGCTTGTTTTCTATGGCCAATTGGTACGTTACATAGACCAGCTGTCTTCTTCCATCCGCCATGTTTGATTGCAGCTTCTGTTACCATCCCAGCTGGATTTGTAAAGTTGACTAGCCAAGCATCTGGACAAAGTTCTTTCATATCTTCAATAATACCTAAAATGACTGGAATTGTACGGAAGGCTTTAAACATTCCTCCAGCACCGTTTGTTTCTTGTCCTAATACACCATGAGATAACGGAATACGCTCATCTTTGATTCGAGCATCAAGTAAACCCACACGGAATTGAGTTGAAACAAAATCTGCATCTTTTAAAGCAGCACGACGATCTAAAGTTAAATGAACTTCCCAATCTAAACCAGCAGCTTCAACCATTCGTTTAGCCATTGCACCTACGATTTCTAACTTTTCTTTTCCTTTTTCAATATCTACTAACCAAATTTCCTTAATTGGTAATTCATCTTTTCGTTTGATGTAGCCTTCGATTAGTTCTGGAGTGTAACTTGATCCTCCACCAATTGTTGCAATTTTCAATGCGTCTCTTGTCATGGGTTTCCCTCCTGATTTTTGTTCAGATTCCTCTGATATCGTTTACATTCTTATCATAAATTGTGGGAATGTTCCCATGTCAAGCCTTATTTTCATTTTTTTTATGTTATACTGAAAAAAAGTTTATTTTTTTAAAGGAGTATCGAAAATGACTACGATTATAGATGTTGCTAAGGAAGCAAACGTTTCAAAATCCACTGTTTCTCGCGTTTTATCTGGAAATGGCTACGTTAGTTCAGAAAGTCGCAAAAAAGTTATGGCTGCAGTTGAATTACTAGGTTATACACCAAATCTTATCGCTCGTAATTTACAAAGTGGCGAAACAAAAACAATTGGCTTTTTGGTTCATAGTTTTATTGGACCTTTAACAATTTTTTTAGAATCATTTATTTCAATTGCAAAAAATCATAATTATTATGTCACGCTATTTTTTACCGACGGAGATAAGAAAAAGGAAATCGAGGCGCTCAATCAAATGAAATACAAACAATTAGATGCTGTTTTTATTTTAACTCGAGCAAATGAATGGGAAGTTATTGAACCCTATAGCAAATATGGTCCTTTAGCTACTTGGCATCGAATTGACTCTAACAATATTTATTCTTCTTATGTTGATCATTATACTGGTTATCTATCTTCTTTAAATTATTTATGGCGCAGAGGATATCGTGAAATTGGTCATGTTTTGAGTAACCCAAAAAATTTGAATACCAAAGCACGTTTAAAAGCAATCGCCGAATTTGAACAAGAACACAAAATAGAATCGCCAAAAGAATGGCTTTTCAACGATCAAGTTCGCTTAGACTATGGTCGCCAGATTGCTCATATTTGGCATAAAATGAAAAAAAGACCTCAAGCGATGGCCTTTTATACCGATTCTGCCGCTGCAGAGTTTATCTCCGAATTACAAATTCTTGGCTACTCAATCCCAGGAGAAGTTGCTGTAATTGGTTTTGACAATAGTGAAATCAGTAAATTAATGCATATTACTACTGTCGATTATTCACTAAAATATCAAGCTGAAAATTCTTTTATTTATCTTTATAATCAATTGAATAACGATTGTCTTAAAGAACGAAAAATGGCAATTAAACTAATTGAACGTGATACCGTTCCTGATAATTCTGCAAAAAGCGAGTGATAAAAGTAAATAGAACTTTTATCACATGTGCTAAAACCAAAAAATGCAAGAGCTAAAGCAACGTCTACAGAAATAAACGACAAACGACAACAATTAAAGCTAAATCCAGTCATTTGTCGTTTATTATCTTAAAATCTGTCATTCTGTCCAAACTCATTTAATGAACTAAGACCTTACTAAATTTTTTTACTTTGTTAATCTTTCAATTAGATTTTTAAGTTTATTTAGTTTTATAATAAAAAATCGCTAACTGCGTTCGATCTCTTAGTTCTAATTTTTCCAACATCGAACTTACGTAATTTCTTACCGTCCCTTCACTAAGGCAAAGATTTTGAGCAATTTCTTTATTGTTGTATCCTTCTGCTATCTCACATAAAATTTCCTGCTCTCTTTCATTCAGATTCCCTTCAAAATTATTTTCATTATTCTTTCGATTCAATAAATTTGGCATTAAACTAACAATCTGATCACCAAAGACTGATTGTCCAACAAGAACTGCTTTAAGAGAAGGAATAATCGAATCAAAATTTTGTTTTAAAATATAACCTTTTGCACCTATTTTTAGCGACTGAATCACATATTCGTTATCCAAAAAAGTCGTTAGAAAGATGATTAACGCTTTGGGATTGTTTTTAAGAATGATTTCAGCAGCATCCAGTCCTGTCATTTCCCCCATTCGAATATCCATCAATAAAATATCTGGTTGTTCTTGTTGATAAAGAGTAATGGCTTCCTGACCAGATTTTCCTATTCCCACAACATCAATATCTTTTTGAGCACTTAAAATCGTTTTTAAAGATAGGCTAACCAATTGATCATCATCTACTAATAATACACGCATTTATCTTTCTCCCTTTTTCGTTTTTGGAACAATTGCTAACACTTGAAACCCATCACTCAGTCTTTCAACCGTTAAATGTCCCCCTTGTTTATTGATTCGTTCTTTCATACTAGCAAGCCCCATTCCCGTTTCAATGGGACTTTTAGATGAACCAATACTATTGGTGCCATTATCCTTAATTCGTACACGATAAAACGCTGGCTGTTCTACTACTTCCAAAATGACCTTGGTACTTTGGGCATGCTTCATTACATTTGCTAATGACTCTCTAATGATCATCAAAAAGTCCATTTTCAATGACGAGCTTAATTGACTAGTAATCTTATAGGTCAATTCTATAGAACTATCTTGAAAGTTATCGACAATGTGAACTAAAGACTGTTCTAAATTTAACGAATCATCATGAAGATCATGTACACTCTCTCGAATATTATCCATTCCTTCTTGAACAGTAGCATTTAATAAAGCCAAGGGTTCTTTTAAATTTTCATCTTGATTTAGGACTCTCAACGCACCAATTTGAATCAGCGAACTAGATAATAGATGACCCACATTGTCATGGATATCTCGAGCAATTCGATTTCTTTCCTCAGAAATGCCCAAATTAAGGTTTAAATTTTGTTCTTTAATCAAGTTTAGATTTTGTTGATTTAGTAAAAATTGTTGTTCTTTGCTTGATAAGTCAAGTTGATCAAATTCTTGTAATAACCGACTAATTTTTTCAGCTTGGGTTTTTAAATATAATGCTGTGACTAGTAAAAAGAAGTAACTAATAATAATTGCCATATTATTGATATCACTTACCAGAATCAACATACCACCAAGCGCAGAAAAAAGTAAATAGGTATAAGATTTTTCCTCATCAATTAAGTCATACAATAATACAGGGAAAAAAAGCACATACTTTGAAAAGTAAATAACTAAAAGAATTGTCCCAAATAAAACAAGGATATTAATCAATTGCTTTTTCATATAAAAAAGCAACAGACTACTAGCGATAATCAATAATACAAAAATAACATCTTTTTCTACAAAACGCATTTGATTAATATTTAGCAAACATCCAATCAATAAAAACAATTTATTACGTACATTATTTCTCAAATCAATCGACATTTCTTAAAACGCTCCTTAACAATGTGACATTTGTCACTTAAAGTTTGGACAATCGTCACTACATAAATAACAATAAATAATTTATAGTATTAGTATACCTGATAAACAATAAAAACACAGATTTTTTTATGAAGGAGTTTTTTTTATGATAAACAATCAACCAATTATTCAAGTAACTGACTTAGTTAAAAAATACGATAAATTGACTGCATTAGATCATTTCAATTTGACCGTCGAAAAAGGCGAAGTTCTAGGTCTCCTTGGACCTAACGGTAGCGGTAAATCAACCTCAATTAACTGTATCTTGTCTCTTTTGACCTATGATGCTGGTGAAATCAAACTATTTGGTGAAAAAATGGCACCAGATAAACAAAACCTTAAAAGAAAAATCGGTGTTGTTCCTCAAGATGTTGCTGTGTTTGAAGAATTGACTGTTTATGAAAATATTGATTATTTTTGTGGACTATATGTTTCTGATAAGGCAAAAAGAGCTGCTTGTGTTGCAGAAGCCCTTCGAATTGTTCAACTGGACGAATTCAAAACTTTCTATCCGTCAAAACTAAGTGGTGGACTAAAAAGACGATTAAACATTGCTTGTGGCATCGCACATGAACCAGAACTAATATTCTTTGATGAACCAACCGTTGCTGTTGATCCTCAAAGCCGAAACAAAATTTTAGAAAGTATTCAAGAGTTGAACAGTAAAGGTGCAACGATTGTTTATACGTCACACTATATGGAAGAGATTGAACAAATTTGTACTAAGATTGTTATTATGGACAAAGGTTTTACTCTAGCAATCGGAACAAAAGAAGAACTTAAGCGCATGATTCAAACGAGTGAAAAATTACAATTGGATCTTCCAACTTGTACAGATGAACTAATTCAAGAAATAAAAAGTTGGCCTGGTGTATTACAGGTTCATTATGATGGTACAACGCTTAAACTAGACACATTAAAAGAAGAAAAAATATTATTAAAATTACTTCATCATTTAGAAACAACGAATCTATTATTTGGTGATTTTTATAGTTTACAACCAACTTTAAATGATGTCTTTTTAGAAATCACTGGAAAACAATTAAGAGATTAACGATTATTTGGGAGGAAAACTATGTTCAATCACCTATTACACTACCGCATAAAACAATTACTTAAAAGCAAAAGTATCTTTTTTTGGAGTCTATTCTTTCCTATTATTTTAGCTTGTTTTTTTAAAATGGCTTTTAGTAATTTAGATGATGAATTCAATTTTAATACAATTCCTGTTGCAGTTGTTGAAACTACTACAACAGAAGAAAACAGTCGCTTTTCAGAAACAATAAAAGCAGCGGAAAATAATGATAAAAAAATCTTCAACGTTCAATCATTGAATGAAAAAGAAGCACAAAAAGCGCTTAAAGAAAATAACATAAGTGGTTTTTACTTATTAACAGAAGATGAACCTACCTTAATTCTTAATAAAAATGGCTTCAATCAAACATTTTTAAAGGATTTTTTACAGCAATTTGTTTATGTTAATGCTTCAATGAAAGATATTATTAAAGAAAAACCTGAACAATTTTCTGATGAAATCATCAAAGAGCTTATAACAACAAAAACATATACTGATAAAGTAAAATACAGTGAAAACGAACCAAAATCAACCTCACTTTACTTTTTCACAGTCATTGCCATGGCTTGTATGTTTGGAATGAATTGGGGAATCAAAAATAGTGATGAAATTCAAGCAAATCAAAGTCCAACCGGCATTCGTATGGGCATGTGCCCAGTTAATAAATCAAGTTTAATTTTAACTAATTTATTAGCTGCCTTTCTAATTTTCTTTACTGAAATGATGATTATTTTAAGCTTTATTCATTTTATCTTACAAGTTGATTTCGGCAATCGTTGGTCATTGATTTTACTGACTTGTTTTGTTTCCTGCTTATTAAGCATCTCCTTAGGTTCTTTGGTAGGAAGTGCAATTAAAGGAAATTACAATTTAAAGTCAAGCATCGTCACTGCTGTGTCTGTATTTGGCGGTTTTCTGTCTGGAATGATGTTCCCTGACATGAAATATTGGATTGATAAGTATGCTCCTTTCATTGCTTGGATCAATCCAACCAGTTTAATTACCGATGGACTTTATAAACTATTTTACTATACAGACTTAACTAGCTTTTATATGACTATTATTACCATGGTGATTTTGACAATAATAATCAATGTTGCCAATTATCTAATTATGAGGAGACAAGCGTATGCCAGTATTTAAAACATTTTTTACAATTGTAAAAAAAAATAAAACGAGTTTCATCTTAGCCATTGCAATCAATCTGGGAATTACTTTTGCTTACGTAATGACAAATCAGTCTGAAAATAATAATAATTTTAAAGCTGAAAAAAGTAAAATTGCTGTTATAAACAAAGATACAGGTGCTGTTGGAAAACAATTAGAAGATTATTTAAAAGAGCAAACAACTATCGTGTCAATCGATACTTCAGAAAAAGGTCAGCAAGATGCCCTTTTTTTCAAAGAAGTAATGTATATTTTAACAATCCCAGCTGATTTTTCAGAAAAATTAGCAAATGATGAAGTACCCAAATTGCCAACAAAATCTGTTCCAAATTCTCAAGCTGACTTTCAAGCTTCAGCGTTAACCAATCAGTATATTAATAAAGTTGCTTTTTATACAAAGAATTTCCCTGAGAAAAATGAAAAAGAAATTTTAGCAATGGTTGCCACAAATTTAGCTAATAAAGCAGAAATCACTTTTAAAGCAAATCAAACCACAGCAGATACAAAAGATATGTCCGCAAGAATTTTCAACTTACTTGCTTATGGATTATTTATGACTATTTTATCTTCAATTGGTTTAGTGAGTATCTCAATGAATCGAAAGGATATTAAAGACCGCAATAACTGTTCGCCGTTATCTGAACGCAAAAGAAGCTATTTCTTTTCCTTAGCCGTAGTTATTTTTTCTATCCTAAGTTGGATTATATTTGTTGGAATTAGCTTAGTCCTATCAAAATCAAGTCTGAGTGCTCCAATGACTCAACTAATGCTTTTGAACTCTCTCGCATTTCTATTGACAATGGTCAGTTTATCAGTTGTCGTTTCTTATTTTGTTACTACAACAGAAATGATTGCTGGATTGAATAATATCCTAATTTTAGGAACTTGTTTTATTAGTGGTGCATTTGTTCCCCAAGAATTTTTAAGTGAACCCGTTCTTAAAATTGCTTCCTTTTTTCCAACGTATTGGTTTATTACTAATAACAATTTATTAGCAAGTGTAGAAGTTTATTCAAGTAAAACGTTAAAAGAATTCTATTTTAACATCGGAATTTTAGTATTGTTTTCATTAGTCTTTACTTTGATTAGTTTTATTATTCGGAGAGAATCTGGTGGTTTGAAGAAGAAAAAATTAATACTGAAAAATGCGTGAATAAAAAAACATCCTAGGAACGATCCTAGAGATGTTTTTTCATTTTTTATTTTGCTGTTTGTTTCCGTTCGTTTTTCAAAATAGAAATTGATTGTTTTAATGATTTCAATACGCCACCATCACTGTAGACTAGTACATTTGATTTATAAAGTTTGGCTGAAAACATCGTTAATAAAAGACAGAAAACTAATAATATCCCAGCTGAAATCGTTGCGCCAACAATTGAAACGGTATCACTTGCCAAGCGGATAGGCATAGTAAATGACGAAATCAACGGAATATATGAAGTGACTTTAATGACAATATTTTGTGGATCTGCCGAACCGATAGAAACCCCAATGATATAACCAATCATCGCTAAATACATGATTGGTTGAACTGCTTTTGCTGTATCTTCTGGTTTCGATACTAAGGAACCACATAAAGCTGCCAAGACAGAGTATGATAATATTCCTAAAATAAAGAAAATCAATGTGAAAACTAAGAAGCTGCCCCAAATATTTGCAGCAGACATTCCACTTAAAATATTTTTAACAAAATCGATATTTTTTAATTGAGTAAATCCAATGGCAAAAGAAGCACCATAAACTACAAGTTGTGTTAGCACAACTAAAATGACCCCTGTTAATTTACCATAAAAATGAGTTTGCGCTTTAGTACTTGATAAGATCACTTCCATGATCCTAGAACCTTTTTCAGAAGCAATTTCCTGCGCAATGATCGAAGAGTATAGAGCAATGATCATAAATAGAAAAACAGTTGCAATAAATGATACCGCAGTTTGAATAGTAGAATTGTCTTCTCCCGTCGTCATCTTTCCATCATCTTTAAAGTTTACTTTTACTTTTTTGAAATTAGCTGTTTCACTTAAACTCGCAACTTGTTCTTGCGTCAATCCCAGTTTAGATGCATTTAGCGAAGATTGTAGGCCATTGAGCATTTGTTCCATCATTAATTCTGTCGTCGTACCTAAAGAAGTTTCTGCAAATAATTCTCCTTTGATTTTCTCACCGGACGTATCTAACACTAAAAAACCATCAATATCGCTATCTTTCAATTTCTCTTCTGCTTCTTTTTCAGAAGAAACGACTTTGAATGAATAATCAGCTGATTTAGCTTGCGCTAATTGTTCAGACAATTCTTTGTTATCTGATACTAAGCCAATGGTTGTATCTTCCGAAAAACCCCCTGCTAGAGTTCCAGCAAGATAAATAACGCCCATCACAATAAACGGAACTAAAATCATAATAATAAAAGCTGCTGATTTAACATTCTTTTTATATACATCTTTCGCTATAATCCAAAATTTACTCATTTGGCTCACCTGCTTTCATCTTAAATATTTCTTCCAGTGTTGGTGGCTGTTGATTAAACATTGAAATATAGCCGTATTCTGTAGCACGAGCAAAAATTTCTTCACCCGCTTTAGGATCTGTTAAAGTAACTTCCAATACTTTATCTGGTCTAAGATTAGCTGCCTTAACCCCATCTATAGACAACACGTCTTCTTCAGTCAATGGCGATTCTAAAAAGACTTTTGTACGACCAAAACTTTCTCGTATCTCATGAACCTGACCATCCAAGACCATTTCACCACTTTTTAACATAATTAAATGATCACAAATTTTTTCAACATTATCCATATTATGACTAGAAAAAATAACACAAGAACCATTTTTCTTCAATTCAATAATGCCATCCTTCAATAATTCCGCATTGACTGGATCTAACCCACTAAAAGGTTCATCTAGAATAATCAATTTAGGTTCGTGGATTAACGTCGCGATTAATTGAACTTTTTGTTGATTCCCTTTTGATAAAGCTTTGACCTTATCCGTTTTTTTTCCTTTTACTTTGAATTTTTCCATCCATTCATCAATTTTAGGTTCAATTTCTTTTTTTGTTTTCCCTCTTAGTTCAGCAAAATAAATCAATTGATCTTGAATACTTACTTTGGGATATAGACCACGTTCTTCTGGCAAATAACCAACTGTATTATAATCTTTATCTGTTAATTGATGCCCATTCCATAACACCGTCCCACTATCAGGTGTTAAAAAATCTAAGATAAGTCGAAAGGTCGTTGTTTTCCCAGCTCCATTTTGACCAATCAATCCTAGTATTTTGCCATCTGGTATTTCAAATGAAATATTATCTACTGCTGTGTAGTTCCCAAATGTCTTTACTAAGTTTTTAACTTCTAACATTTTCCTATTCCCTCCTATATTAACCCACCATTAAAAAAACACAGATTTATCTTCAATTTTTTCTTAGAATTTTTTAATCTGATAGTATTAGATTAACTTTTTTTGGTTTGAGTGTCAAACAATTCTTCAAAAATAATAAAGAGTAAGAAACGTTAATAGAACGCTAACTACTCTTTATTTCCAAGTTATTTTTCTTCCGTTTCTTCATGTAAATGCTGGTAGACATTTTCAGCAACATTTTTCGGCAAACCAATTTCTTTCAATTCTTCAATTGAAGCCGCTGTAATGTTTTTTAAAGACTTAAATTGTTTCAATAATTCTTTTTTCCGCTTTGGACCTAAACCTTCAATCGCATCCAATTTTGAAGAAAAGCTATTTTTACTTCGTAATTGTCGATGGAACGTAATCGCAAAACGATGGACTTCATCTTGAATCCTTTGTAGTAGGAAAAATTCTTGAGAATTCCTCTCCAAAGGAACAATCGTTAGTTCAGGTCCGAATAATAATTCACTTGTTTTATGTTTATCATTTTTCGCCAGACCTGCAATTGGGATATCCAATCCTAATTGATTATCTAAAACTTCTTTCGCAGCATCCACTTGACCTTTTCCTCCATCTATAACAATTAGATCAGGAAATGGCAAATTTTCTTTTAGAACTCTTGAATATCTGCGATAAATGACCTCTCGCATTGAAGCATAATCATCAGGCCCTTTGACCGTTTTTATTTTATATTTACGATATTCTTTCTTATCAGGACGTCCATCAATAAAAACAACCATGGCAGAAACTGGATCTGTTCCCATGATATTGGAATTATCAAACGCTTCGATACGAATAGGCGTCGGGATATTCATTGCATTGCCTAATTTTTCAACCGCTCCGATTGTTCGTTCTTGTTTACGAACAATCAAATCAAATTTCTCTTGTAGCGCGACGATCGCATTTTTCCCAGCTAATTTAACTAATTTTTTCTTTTCGCCTCTTTGAGGTTGTAATACTTTAGTCGAAAGCATTGCCTCAACACTCTCTTTATCTATATTATCTGGAATCAGTACTTCTTTCGGGATAAAATGTTGATTTTCCTGATAAAATTGACCAATATACGTTAAAAAGTCTTCCTCTTCTTCATTATAAAACGGAAAAATCGAAACATCCCGTTCAATCAATTTTCCTTGTCGAACAAAAAATACTTGGACACACATCCAGCCTTTATCCACCGCATAGCCAAAAATATCTCGATCGACTAAATCAGCATTTGTCATTTTTTGACGCGTCATAACTGTTTCGATTGCTTTAATTTGATCACGGTATTCAGCCGCTTTCTCAAATTCCATATTTTCAGCAGCTGTTTCCATTTTAGTTTGAATAGCTTCTTGAATGACTGTATGACCACCATTTAAAAAACTTTTGATTTCCGCTACCATTTCTTTATAGGTTTTCTGAGGAATATCAAAAACACAAGGCGCTAAACATTGTCCCATATGATAATATAAACAAACTTCCTTCGGTAAAACACGACATTTTCTTAACGGAAATAAGCGATCCAACAACCTTTTCGTTTCATTTGCTGCACCAACATCTGGATAAGGGCCAAAATAAAGCGCCTTATCCTTAAGTACTTTACGCGTAATCAATAATCTCGGATAATCTTCATTTGTAATTTTAATAAAAGGATAACTTTTGTCGTCCTTTAACATAATATTATATTTTGGATCATTTTTATGGATTAAATTTATTTCTAACAATAAAGCTTCAATATTTGATTCGGTTACTATATATTCAAAGTCTTCGATTTCACTGACTAATCGCTCCGTTTTAGTATCATGGCTGCCAGTAAAATAAGAGCGTACGCGATTTTTTAGTATTTTTGCTTTTCCTACATAAATGATTGTTCCATTTTTGTCTTTCATTAAGTAGCAACCTGGTTGATCAGGAAGTAAAGCTAATTTGTGTTTGATTCGTTCGTTCATTGTTTATCCTTTCTTCACCAGTATAAAGATATTATATCATTTTAAGCAAAAAGTTCTATTCTAGCCGCCTTAAAATAAGAAAACAGTCAATAAAATAAGGGGATTTGAACAATTTTCAACTCATTACCAAAAATATTTTATTATTGGAACAAAAAACTTTAGTAAGTTTTTGCAGTTTAAAACATTACGTATAACTCACCAATATTGAATAAGGTGCATTGAGTCTGATTAATATTTAGAGCAGCTAACACCCCTTCGTAGAGGTCTTCTTTCTTCAAAGGACTTTTGATTCGATACATTTCATCATTGACTTTTCGAACATAACCAAATACAGTCATTTTTTCTTTTGCTGCTTGCAAATCACTTGGAGCTAGATTTTTAAGGGTTAAAATATATTCAGCTTCAAATCCAGTCAAACGACCGTTTAAATAATCGATTTGGGCAATTTCCTTAGAACAATAATCAGATTGTATCAACTTAGATATAGCAAAAGCTACAGCAGGGATTGTCAAGAAAAAAATTAACATAGGAATTTGAATATTTGCTGCTAATAATACAAAAGTTAAAGGAAAAGGTAATCCAAAAACGATGCCAAAAATCGATAGCTGATTGCTTAGTGTCTGATAATAGTGCAGGTCCGTTTCTTCATCTCGCAACCAACGAAACTCATTGGTATCACAAAGGTAGTAATTAAGGGAAAATTTCGTAAATTTCATTTTCTTACTAACTACTTTAGTCATTTTTCCTACTAAAGATGGTATCTCACATTCAAGATTATCTGTTAGTAAAATTTTATAGCTTTTAAAATGATGATTTGTTTTTTGTGAAAATTGATAAAAGAACCACCCTTTCTTTTTCAGAATCAAGTTTTTTTTCAACATATCTGTAAGATATTTTTCCTCATTGTCGATTAAACTATTTTTTAATGGGATTAACCTAATTGCCATTTTTATCGCTCCTTTATGTTTAAGTTTTTGAAATTAGCAACCAATCGATTTAACCTTCCTAATTCAAGCTCTAATACTTTCTTTCCCTCATCAGTGATATAATATGTTTTTTTATCATCCAATTCACTCGTCTCAATAATGCCATCTTCTGTCATTCGCTTTAAAATTCCGTACAATGTACCATTACCCATTGATAAGCTACCATTCGTTAGTTTTTTGATATCTTGAATAATCGCATAGCCATGTTTAGCGCTTTCAAATAGCGATAATAAGATATAACAGCTGGGCTCGTTTAACGGGATATACTTTTCCACCATAGCTATCAACCTCTCAATTTTAGTAATAAATAAATCAATAGATATAGGTCGTGGAACGACCTATATCTATTGTAACTCTTTTCTATAAAAAAGCAATAGACTATTTTTATTTATAACTAATTCAAATAGAAAGGATATACTTCAAAAAAATCTAGCAGGAATCATTTGACGTTGAATGATCCTTGCTAGATTTTTTTCTATTCTATATTTTGTGGCCTATTTCATAAGTAAAAGAACCATTTACTTTTCTCATTGGATTACTTTTCTTCAATTGAATAATCTAAATCTTTAGATAAAGTATCTCTATTCTTATCACTTCACAAAAAATATAGAATTAATGAAACGCTCTTACTAACTATTTTGATATTCTTTATAATAATCAGCAAGCAATTCTAGTATTTGTTTCCCAATTATTGGATAATCCTTTGTAGGAAGATTCGCACTAGAAACTCTTATCTCTCCTGGATTCGTTCCAAAACCAACACCATCCATCAAAACAACGCCATTTTTCTTAGCCAAATTCAATAAAAAATCGACTTCTTCAAATTGACTACTCAAATGGTTTTTAAACGCTGTCCCGTATAATTGTTCTGCCAAATCATAAATATTGATTAACGAATAGTATTTAGCATTTAATCGACTACTGTCCTTAGGATAGTTTAATGCCTCATGCAGTAAATCATAACGAGTACTAATTAATTTTTTCGATTCAGTAATATAATGATCCTGCTCTTTTTTGCTAATTAAATGAGTTAAACTAAAAAGAACTTCCATGATTTGTTGGGGTGTGGATAAGCCAGATGTATGATATAAACCAATAGAACGACTATCCGCAACTAAGCGATCCACAAATTTCATCTCGCTAGGTTCTAAAACAACAGATTCATACCTTTTTTTCAACTCATCCTTCTTTCCTTCAGATAACTGTTGAATCAATTGATCAAAAACATTCTCTTTATTTAAGGCGATTAAACCAATACGCCAACCTGTTGCACCAAATAATTTTGAATAGGAATAAACTAAAAGCGTATTTTGTGGAACGACTGAATACACAGATTGAAAATCCTTAACAAATGAACCATAAACATCATCAGTTATAATCATAAGCTCTGGGCGTTCGTCTACGATTGCTTTAATTTTTTGTAATTCTTTTTCTCCAAGTGCTTTTGATCCCGGGTTACTTGGATTAACTAAAAATAGTGCTTTGATTGTTGGATCTTTAAGCTTATCAAATTCATCAGTTGGGACTTCCCAATTAGTTTTTTCTGTAGCACGTAAATCGATTTCTACCATTTCATAATCATTTAATTCGGGAATTTGAATGTACGGGGTGAAAATTGGACTGCTAATGGCAATTTTATCGCCTAATTGAATCAATTTATTTTCTTTTAAGGAATTAAAAATGTAAACCATGGCTGCGGATCCGCCTTCAGTGGGGAATACTTGTGTTTGTTCAGCTAAATTAGTTTTAGCAAAAAGAATTGTTTCTAAATAGTGAGTTAAAATGGTTTCAGTATTCGTTAAAACACGATTAGGTGTAGGGTAGTTATTCCCAATAGCTCCATCTACCCATTCAGCGACAACGGAATCTAAGTTTAAGTGTAATTCATTCTTGAGATAATTTAGACTAGTTTCGAAAAATACTTTCATTTCATTAGTAGTATCTTGTAAGTAATTGATAAAACGTTCATAAATTCCAACTGTTTCAATGCTTCCAGCTAAATCTCCATGGCACAATGTTCTTTCCGACTCTTGAACGCCAAACTCTACTAGCTTACAAAAAGCTAACCTAGCTTTTGTATTAATCCAGTTGGGATTTCCTTTTCCAGCATTCAAAAAAAAGCCATTTTTTTCGTCTTTTTGAGCTAACGAAAGCATCAGTTCATTTACTTCAAAAGCGCCTAGGGTTTCGATTTTTTTTTCGTCTTTTGTATCCATATGTCTTCCTCCTTGATTTACCAATACTAATAATTCATTTCTCTATACGATAGATACTCGTATTTAATTTTCGAATAATTAGCTAGTTTTTATCATTGCAAAGTAAAAATACTCTTCAGCACAAAAAATTTTAAATAAATTACTTGTAATTATCATAATCAGCAACCATATTCTACCTCCATTTTTCTTAAAATTCCAATCACAACAAAATGAACATCCTTAAAATGAAATAGTTTTCATTTTAATTCGTATTTTTCTCTACAAATACACATAATACTCATAATAAAAAAAGAAACCATGTGAAAATGAAAATTTCACATGGTTTTCTAAATCATTTTATAGTTTACTTGTATTGATCAATCATTGCCTTTAGTTGCTCTTTTGAATGAACGCCAACCGCTTTTTCGACTACTTCGCCATCTTTTTTCAATAAAAGCGTCGGAATACTCATAATACCAAATGATGCTGGTGTTTCAGGATTTTCATCCACATCCATTTTAACTATTTTCACTTCAGATTCATCATATTCTTCAGATAACTGGTCTAAGATAGGTGATTGCATACGACAAGGACCACACCATGTTGCCCAAAAATCAATCAAAACTAGTCCGTTATCTGTTTCTTCTACAAAATCTTTATCTGTAATTGCTTGTGTCATCTTATAGGCCTCCCAATATTTATACTATAGATTTAGTATAGCACTAGATACTATATTCGACTACTTTCGTGCTTACAATAAGTAAGACAATTAGCTGAATTTTACAATTGTCGCACCATTTCCGCCTTGATTTCCTGGCGCAAATTCATAGCTTTTTACACTACGGTGATTTTTTAAATATTCAGTAATTCCTGTTCTTAAAGCACCAGTTCCTTTACCATGAACTATTGTCACTTGCGCATAACCAGCTAAAATTGCGGCATCCAAATATTGATCGACTTCCGCCAAAGCATCTTCATAGCGTTGCCCACGTAAATCTAATTGACTAGGTACATGACTTGCTTGACTCGAGCGAACAGCGGTCACACGTTGAGGAGCTTCTTTTTCAGGAGCAACTGGCGTCATATCATTTTCATTGACGGTCATTTTTAAAATCCCCAGCTGAACTTGCCATTCCTGATTTCCAACATTTCTTAATAAAGTCCCTCGTTGCCCATAAGTAGTCACAAGTACTTCATCGCCAACCTTAAGTTTCTTTTGTTCCTTCGCTTTTTTCAATACTTTATTCTTTTCTAAATGTGTTTCATCTTGATGTAATTGAGATAATTTCGATTTTGCATCAATCAGTTGATGCTCCTTGATTCCATGATTCCCTCCAGACAATTGCATTGCGCGAATATCTGAAATCACTTTTTCTGCTTCTTCTTGTGCTTGTGAGACTAACTCATTTGCTTTTTTCTTTGCTTTTGTCATTTCTTTTTCACGTTCATCAAAAAAGAATGTATATGCTTCTTTTAATTCTCTATGCAATCGTTCTGCTTCATCAACATAATGGCGTACTTCTAAGTATTCTGTTTCAGCCATTTTTCGTCTGTTTTCTAAATCAGCAATCATTTCATTCAAATCTTGACTTTCTCCATCCATGATTTGTTTTGCCTCATCAATGATCGAGCTATCTAAGCCAAGTCTTTTCGAAATTTCAAAAGCATTACTACGACCTGGTACACCTATCAACAAGCGATAGGTTGGACTTAACGTATCTACATTGAATTCCATACTAGCATTGATTGTCCCTGAACGATTGTAACCATAAACTTTCAGCTCTGGATAATGGGTTGTCGCCATCACATAAGCACTTTTACTTCCCAAAGCATCTAAAATTGAAATTGCTAAAGCAGCCCCTTCTTGAGGATCTGTCCCAGCACCTAATTCATCAAATAAAACTAAGCTTCGATTATTCACCTTTTTTAACACATCAACAATCGTTGTCATATGTGAAGAAAAAGTACTTAAACTTTGCTCAATCGACTGTTCATCACCAATATCAGCAAAAATTTCTTCAAAAATCCCCATTTGACTCTCTTCTGCAACAGGTAGTGGTAATCCTGCTTGTCCCATTAATTGCAAAAGTCCTAATGTTTTTAAGGTAATTGTTTTACCACCTGTATTAGGTCCAGTGATTACAACTGCCTGATACTCTTCCCCAATTTTAATATCATTAGGAACAGCTTTTTCTTGATCTAAAAGTGGATGTCTAGCCTGTTTAAAATCAATATGATTTTCTTGACTGATTGCTGGCACGATTGCTTTTATTTCTTTCCCAAAACGAGCCTTTGCATTTATAAAATCAAGTTTACCTAAAACATACGCATTGTGCAAAATTTCATTTCGATAAGGAGCTAATTCAGCTGAAAGCTCAGCTAAAATACGTTCAATTTCGCTTCTTTCTGCAATTTGATGCTGACGAAGACGATTGTTCATTTCAACAATTTGTTTTGGTTCAATAAATAATGTTTGTCCAGAAGCACTTTGGTCATGGACTACACCACCAAAAACACTTTTATACTCTTGCTTTACTGGAATAACATATCGTTCATTCCTCATTGTAACGATGGCATCACTTAAATATTTTGCGCTCTTTCCACGAACGATTCCATCTAGTTGCTCGCGAATCGACTGTTCACTCCGTTTAATACTCGTACGAATATTTTTCAATTCTGGAGAAGCTTCATCTGTCACTCGTCCATCCTCATCAATAGCTTCTCTCAAGCGACGACTAACATCAGGTAATGTTACTAATTGCTCAATCCAAGAATAAATACGTAATAACTCGATTTCATTCTCTTTTAACTCATTAAAAAATTTCAACATTTCATTCGTTGTGGACAAAACACGACCAATTTGAGCTAATTCTAGACCATTTAAATCAGCCCCAATTTCAATTCGTTTCATACTAGGACGAATATTTTCTAGCTTAGGTATTGGAATTCCTCCACGTAAACGATGGATCTTCAAACCATCTTCTGTTTCACTTAACCACGATTGAATGACTTCAAAATCATTGACTGGTATCAACTGTTCAATTTGTTCAGCTCCTTGATCAGTCACTAGATATTGAACAATCATTCGTTTTACTTCATTAAATTCTAACGTTTTTAAAATACGGGTATTCATTGATTCACCTTCTGTTCTTTGATTCACTAAAATAAGTCGTTATAAAAATAAACGATGATTAAGTAATTGGACTAAAACTCGTACTTTGCAACAAAAGCAACGTACGAGTTTTAAAGAATTAGCAAAATCACTGACTTTTTTTTAACGATTGATTGTCAATCTATTATAAAATTTTGCTGCAGTATTTCAAATACCACTTTCAAGAATTTTTACTATTTTATCATTTGCTCAACCCATAAATGATAAATTTGTTTTGAAAAAACCGGGGTATCTTGAACAATAAAACGTGCAAATCCATTACTTTTAAATTGACTTTGAATAAAATCAACAGGAATCATTGCAACTGTGCTTAAAACTAAAAAAAGTCCTACATAAACGACTAAAAAGTTCATCACGCCTCCTGCAATCCAGTTTGCTTCTTTTAAAACAGGAACAAAAACTAATCCATGGGCAAAAATAGCCAGAAAGCGAATGACTAACCATCCAGCAAATAAAATCAGTAAAAAAGCGACCGCTCCATAAAAAGCTTGATCTAATTCTAGTGTAATCTCTTGATTAAAAAAAACTAATTTAGTATTTGGTGTTGCTGAAGGATAAGGTACATACAATTCAAGGTGAGCAGCCAAATTTTTATATTGACTTTTAGCAATAAAATAAGCAATTAAATAGCCAAATGTATATAAAACCTGTAAGATCAAACCTCGCTTTGCTCCTGTATAAAATCCGATACCTAATACAAGAATAATCAATAATGTTAACATCCTGTCATCCTCTCAGCCTATTACTCTTGACCACTTTTACTTTGAATTTGTTTTTTTCGATTTTCATTTAAAATTTGTTGTGCTTCCATATGATTATGGATTTCTACATCCTCATTACCGTTCTTCTTTAAAACTCCTCGTGCTTCTTCTTCAATTGCTTCAATACGTTTAATTCGATTTTCTAATTCTGCTAAACGAATCGTTTTCTTTTTCATTTCAGCCAATTCATTTTCTAAATTTAGCACTTGTTCTTGTTTTTTCAACTGATCCGAAATCGCATTAATCGCTAACAATACAGATGCCTGTTCATCATCAGTTTGCGGCGAAATATGTTTGATTTCAGCTAATTGTTCATTTACTAGTTTTGTAACTAAATCCATGTGTTGTTTACTTTCTTGTCCGATAATTGTGTATGTATGTTCAGCAATCACGGCTTTGTATCTTGATTTAGCTTTTGCCATGTTGTATCCCCTCCAGTAATGTTCCCTTAAATAAATAGTATATCATGAATTTTTCTCTTTATATAGCTTGTTATTCTTTCTTATTATATGCTACTCATCAAAAAAATTAAAGGTTTAGTCAAATTATCTTTCATTCCAGCAAAATTTGTCTTTTTTTGAAAAACGCTTTTATAAGGAAACAAATCTTATGTTTTTAATTGAAATTGTCAAAATTCCAGATAAAATAGCTACCAATAAACAAAAAGGTTTAGAATTGGTAGCTTTTATCCTATTATTTACAATTAATAAGTGCCTAAAAACTAGTCAAAACTTTTAGTTGTTTCTTAAAGTAGTTTCAAACATTGCTAGAATAATGTGTAACATGGGTGAGACAAAAGTAAAAATCACTTTTGTTTTATCTTTTAAAACCGAACAAACGACATAAAATCTATTCAGTGGTCAGTTTGAATGGCTTTTTCCAAATCTCACAACAGTAAATTAATTAAAAATTATTTCTCCAACGCGAATAAGGAGTACTAGGCAAAATAAGAAAAATAAATAGAATTAATGGGCCAAAAAAAGGAAACATATAAAGTAAAATCCACCAATTACTTTTGTCTATATCATGTAATCTTCTTGCACGCACAGTAAAATTCGCAAGCCAAATACAAAATGATAAAATAATAACTAGATAACCCCAAAAGCTAAATGATAAAAATCGAATACTTGAATAATCAAACATTTCTACCGTTAGAGATTCGCTAAGCCCGGCAATAAGACTAAATACAAATATAGCCAAATAATTGACTACTTGCGGCCACCAATATTGCGCCCTTGTGGCTGTGCCACTAATATTTAACATGTTTTCCCAATATGATTTGTAAGCTTTTACCATTTTATACACCTCATAACTATTAGTTTACGAGATAAAAAGTTAACTCAATTTATGTAATAACATAGTCAATTAACTGATTTACAAATCGATTTATGTCAAGCTTTTAAGACTGCTCTTCCTTGGGTCCTAAAAAATATATTTTGAGTTCTCTAATCTCCATTCGCCATACTAACACTATTTGAATCTGATGACAATTGTTAAGGTCTACGCAAGTAAAATTAGCTAACTTACCTAACTATTTCTTAAAACAAATTTATTTTTTTAAATTAGTATGTTATTATTGACTCAAAAAAAGGAGGAATTATTTTGAGTGACTATCTTAACTTTTTATTTTTGGTTATATTACTAATCCTTGTCCCAGGTCCGGACTATATTTTGATTACAAAAAATACTTTAAGCAGCAAAAAAAAGGCAGGCTTTCAAACAATTTTTGGAACTTGTACAGCTTTGATTATCCATACTCTTTTTGCTACGATTGGTCTATCAGCTTTACTTGTGAAATCGGCAGTTTTATTTTCAATCGTAAAATATTTAGGCGCTATTTATTTGATTTATTTAGGTATCAAATCCTTATTGACCAAAAATACTGATACAAAAAACACTAAAAATAATGAACTTGCTAATCCCTTCCTTCAAGGATTATTAACGAATTTACTAAATCCCAAAGTCGCGATTTTCTTTTTAACTTTTTTACCACAATTCGTGGCACAGTCTGATACAAGTTGGTTTTATTTCGCTTTACTCGGAGCAACCTATGCTGTAGCAACTTTTATCTTATTTGGCTTATATGTACTTTTTCTTGATAAAATCAGAGGCATCATGGAGTCTGATCGAACGAAAAAAATCATTAACAACGTTTCAGGTGTCGTCCTCTTACTTTTTGGACTTAAACTATTTTTAGAAAAAAATTAACGTTTTGGTCTAACATACAATTTATCAAATCTGTTTAAATTATTTAGCCAAAACACACTTAACTTTTGTTATATTTTTATTCACTTGCTATAATCACTATTAAGAGGTGAAAGTCATGAATAACTATTTAGTATCTTTTCCAGTGAATGAGAAACATAATCAAGAAACTGTTACAAATTTAAGAAAGAAATTAGAAAAACATTCTCCTAACAACTGGATTGAAATTCTACCAAATCAAATGGCCATCAAATCTACGTTGTCTATCAAAGAATTAGCTGAGTTTTTACAACCAGAAAGCGATGATATTCGAACAACCATTGTCAATTTTGATGAATGGCATGTTTATCAGGCAATCGAGCCTGAGATGAAAGCACGAGACTACTAAACGACCAAAATATCTGAAGAGGTGATTGAAAGCTCTACTCTCTCTTCATTTTTAGACAAAAAAAGTCAAAATTCCTAAGAATTTCCTTGGAATTTCGACTTTTTTTGTTGTCTTCCTTGATTAAACACTATGCAATGAATAAAAGTTAATAATTTGTCGAGATTATGATTGTTTATATGATCCATCAACCATTAATTTATAAAAAAAGTTATTTAGTCTTATTTCACTCACTTAATCCTTTTGTCTCAATTTTCATTCTCACTCTGAGAGGCAATTTCTTCATTAGAAGGATTGATACTAAGTTCTTGTTCAATAAATTTTCCTTCTGTGTTCTTAATATATATTTTTTCTTCTGAATCTTTATCAAACCACGATTCATTAAGCATATATTGATCAACAGAATTGAATTCAGCTAATTCTACTTTAAATCTCTCAAGTAACTCTTTTCTATTCTGTCGGTCTAATTCTATTTGCGCCTTACTTTCTTTTAAATTGAGGGTTAGTCTTTTTAACTCTGAATTTAGTTCTATCGTAATTTTACAGTTTGGAAATAAGGTTGCTAACTCTTTACTTAAATTCTCGATGAAGGCTTGTTTCCCTGAATCCTGCCATATATCATCACTATTTATTTTAAATGACGATAGCCCCTCTTCAGGATAGATTGTTAAATGAATAAGTTTATCTAACATTTGATCCTGCTTTTTGATTTTCTTTTCTAATTTTTTTTGCTCATTCAATACATTGTAATTTGACTGCAACAGTTGATTAGAATGTGATTCAACTTTTAAAATAATAAACGTAATTAACAATAACAAAAACAGTGTCAATCCGATGATTAGTTGGGATCCTCTTAATATTTTTTCTGTTCTCGCTCGATACTGCTTGAATTGCCTTTTTTTGACTAATCTTTTTTTATTTTTTATTGGATACTTTACTTTCTCTAAATAGAATATATTAAATGAAAAATAGAGTAAATAAATAAACAATCCCATTATTAATATCATTACTCCAGTAATCAAATAATTGATATTTAGCATAAGCTGCTTCCTTTCAGTTATTTTTTGCTAATAAAATTACGATAATTTCTTTTTGATAGATACTAAATAAACGTAGAGGTTGGGACAAAGGCGGTTAGCTCTGAGAACCAAGTAGGTACGATGCATCATCGAATCACTACGTTCTTCGTGATTTATCGCAATAAGAAGGAATTTCCGTAAATGACAAGAAACACGAAAGGTTTCCTTTCGATGTTGAATGATTCCTACTTGGTGTTTTTCAAATTTTTGGTAACCGAGTAGGTATTGTGCAACATCAGCTTATTTCATTCGCTGTGTTTTACAACAATTTCGGCTTATTTTATAAGAAAGTGAGCGATTCACTTTCTTAGTTGGAATTGCCAGTTGTATAACTTGGCTGATTGTTTCCGTAGAAGCACTTTTGCACCACCGTTTATCAGGCCAGAAAACAATCGCTTAGAATTGAGCGATTGGACGAAACAGCAGTTATTGCGTTCTTTGCAATGAATGATGGTTAGGAAATTGCCGAGATTCTGATTGTTTTGTGCCGTTTGTTCGGTTTTAAAAGATAAAACAAAAGTGGTTTTTACTTTTGTCTCACCCACAACCTCAAATAATATGTAATAGTAACTACTTTTATTTAAGAAAGGAACCCTTGACAAAACTAAAAATTTTGCATTGGGTTCCTTTTAAATAAAAGATATTTTTTTAATTATGAATTTGTTTATTTACACGATATATGCTAAAGAAACCTAGTCCAATACTCATAATCAACATCAAAATAAGTTGCAAATTCGACCCCAAATTACCACTAGTTTCAGGAAGTTTAGTTGGACCTGAACGAACGACATTAATATCGTTCGACACAACACTTGATTTTGGATAAATATAAACATGATTTAATTGTTTACTTTCGGTAATCAATGGTAGTTTAACTAAGCTCGGTTCCATAACTTTTTTGATTTCCTTGTGTGGCAGTTCTGTTACTTGATAAACGCCCGTTGTAAGACCATTTATAACAGCTTCGCCTTCTTCATTTGTTACTATATCCATATTGAATGCTTCATTTCCTGTTGCGACTTCATATGACGAGAGACTATTTCCGTCAGTTTCATCTGTCTTCAATTTCATCCTTGTGATGTTATAGGAAATTCCACTCATCTTTTTCAATTGATTCCCTGATTCATCTACTAATTCATTCATTTGAGTTCCATTACTTGGAAATTTATTTTGTACGTTTTCGTGATCCTCGAGACGATATTTAATAACATGAATGCTATAAACATCCGTTGATTCTGCCGCATAACTACTAAAATTACTTGAATAAACAAATAGTAATATCAAAAATGTAATGACCAAAAAATTTAAGATTTTTTTCATGATAATCGCCTCCTTTTTTGTGAGTTATTCTTAAGAATAACTATCACTAAGCCAAAAACAATAAAACTACTTGAAGCAATAACTAACAGTATGAATGTTTTACCACTTCCAGTAAATGGCAATTTGGTTGAGGCACTGTCATCTTGGTACAACTTAATTGTTTGATTTCCTTTTGTAATTTCAAACGGTATTTTCTTTTTAACCAATTCATATCCCTCAGGTGATTTTGTTTCAACTAAATAGTATTTTCCAGGGAATAAACCATCAAAAATCACGAATCCTGTCGCTTCTGTCGTTGCTTTACCGATTTTTTTATCTGAATCAGTCTCATACAATTCAAATTCAGCGTCCTTAAGTGGCGTTCCTTTTGCCTTTTCTTCATCACTTAATTTACCATCACCATTCGTATCTTTTGCAGTCCCAGCCACGTATTTAAATAATGTAACTTTGCTAGGTCGAATCAACCCAAGATTTATATGTGGTATTTTATAGAGACTTTGTTCATTAACCAAATCAGGTAATTCGGAAAGAAGCGGTTGAACATACTCGTCTGTCTTCGCTGTATCGCTATTCGCTTTGGAGTTAATGCTTGAATCATCACCAACCATTTTCTTCGTGATTAAGACTTTCTTTTGTTGAAGTTGATCAGCAATAACAAATTCTACAATGTATTCTCCTTCAGGTAAATTTTCAAAAAGATATTCTCCTTGATTATTAGTTTTAACCAAAGAATTATTGGCTTTATCAATAAATAATTCACCTGTCAAACTTTCTTTTACTAGTTCTTGTTTATATTTATTGTTAATTTGACTCGTTCGATAAAGTTTGACTGGAATATTAGCTACCTTTTCCTCTGTTTTTCCAATCAGCCCGTCTAAATCGTCATCATACCAAGCGATACCTGATAATTCCCGTCCTAAGACAGAAGAATTAGAAACGACTCCGTTAACCAATTGATTTAAATTAGAATTTAGAGTAGGACTATTTGCAAAACGATCTCCTGCTTTTTGATTTTTTGGTCTCAATGTCACAGAATAACTAAAATCTTCTCCTGGAGGCAACGCTGAATAGACTGCCATAATCGCTTTGGCACTGCTTAATACACTTTGATCATTCCCTAATTTCTTCCATTTCCCATCAGATAAATTTACAGAATTGGGATCCAGTTCAACAGAAACACTCATATTCGTATACCAAAGATCTCCTTTACCAACTAATGTTGTCGCATTGATTACATTGTAACTTCCCGAGTATTGTGTTCCTCGACCGTCTCCATTATAAGGAAGAACATCTAAGGCTCGAACATTTCCTAGGCTACCAGTTGAATGATTTTTATAGGAAATCGTAAATGAGATATCCGTCGGATTTTTCTCGTCTTGATTGGCCGGATCCATTGCATTTCCAGATTCAATAAAAGGAGCATCGGTAACTTTATCAATTACAATTACACCTGCATTACTGACCGTAACCGAAGTGTTACTAGTTCGTTGGGCAACTGAAGATGTATCTGTTACAGAAGAATCATTTTCTAACCAAACTTGCGAAACCACTTTAGCTGAAAGAGTTGCTTGGTTATTGGTAAAATTTAAAGCAGACGAAATAATGGATGTCTTAAAATTCACTGTTGGATTGTAATTTCCAGCTACAAGATAATCTTGAATAAAGCGCAGTGTTTTTGTTCCATCACTATTTTCCGTAATCGTCGGATTGGGAAGTG
Source organism: Enterococcus sp. LJL99 (assembly GCF_054871725.1). NCBI lineage: Bacteria > Bacillati > Bacillota > Bacilli > Lactobacillales > Enterococcaceae > Enterococcus > Enterococcus sp. LJL99. The sequence goes on along the minus strand of NZ_JBTXLT010000008.1, from coordinate 4,593 downwards.
ATTCGCCTTTATGATTCGTCGCAGAACCAAATTCATAGGTTGTTTCTTTAGGAATTGTCACATCCAGTTGAACTTTATGATTTTGATCAGAACCACTGGTCACACTTCCTTTGGCTGTCCACGTGATTTTTTCTGTTGGGTTGTAGTTGGTTTTGTCAGCTGCAATCGTTGGGCAGATAAGTATCCCCCTAATATAAAGCGTATCTCCCCAACGACCAGAAGGGCTATGTGTTATTGTTTTTATCCCATCTTTGTATTGGGTCGCCACATAATTACTCTCTCCTTTTACAGGTGATTGACGAGAGGCAGATTCACCATTTTTATATGAAAAACCGTTACAAACTGCAATATTTGGATTCGCTTTAGAATCTTTTACACCCTCAGAACCAGTAACTATTAATGGTATATAGCTGTTGACTACAAGATATCCATCAACTATAGTATCTGGAACTGTAGCTATAGCCTTTACTGCACTAATTACTCCATTTTTGACAGCTTCACTCGCAGTAGGATACCAAGTGTACGCTTTTTCTATTTCCTCTTGTGTACGTAATTTAACATCTGGAATTCCTGCTGAATTAACACCATATCCTACTACTTTTGTTCGAGTTTCTCTTATACTTCTTGAAAAATCATATGAAAAACTATTTGCATTCCAACGACCATAATGAAGAACAGTCTTTGCTTCTGGATCGGTCATTGATACGGTAAAATTAACTAATATCTTATTTCCTATGGTAACAGAACCATCACCAACACTGCTCCAATTATTGGTCCTATCTGAAATGGTGCTCAATGGTTGTATTTTTTCATTTAGAAAAGTGGTATACGCCGTCATTCCACCTGGCCATTGACGATCCCAAACAACTGATACTTTAGCAGTTTGAGATTGCTCAACTCCTTCATATTTAATACTTGAAATCGATAAATCATAAGTTAATGATCCATTGACTCCAACTTGTTTTTCTAAATATTCATATGGAAATCTCATTTGCATTGCCGTAACAGAAAAGGGCTCTGATTTTCCTTTCATCTCGCCTCCACTAAAAAACCATTTTCTCTCACCTACGCTAATAGGTGTATAATCAGTATTCTTTATTTCAATATTATAATCAGTCGAATTATTATTGACCACTGGATTTCCTGTATCATAAATACCGATTAAATTACTGTATGCTTGATTAGGAGGATAAACTGCTTTTGTGTAGCCATAAGGAGCTTCTGTTCCTTGTAGTGAGAGCGGTTTGTAATTCTTTGAATACGCACTATATTCTTTTGTAAATTTTCTCTTAGGCATTTCCGTGCCACTAAATCCATCATAAATAATAACTTCAACAGGTTCCGTGTCTTTTCCGATTTTTAAGTCTACTCCAGTATCATTAATTTCTTTTTTATAAATAATATTTTGATTAATTTTATAAGATATCCCACCTACTGGATAAGTTGTTCCCTTAAGTTGAGTTAAACCAGCTCGCCCAGGAAGTGGTTTCAACTGTACATAAGCTGCTACTGGGGTAATTAAAGAGAATGGTTTATCATTTGTACCAGTCACTTTTTCAAAACTTGAATTTTTATTAGTATTTCGAGTTAATTTCACGTCCACATAAGGTTTTGCGCTTAAGTAGACTTTATCACTCATATTAGGTGAGACACTTTTATCAATCACTTGATTGATTGAAACAGTCGAACCAGTATTAGTTACTGCACTTTCAATAGTCAACACAAATTCTGGATTAAGCTCATCATTATTTACTCCACCGTACGTATTCAATGTTTCAGTAACAAAGATTTGTCCAGAAGTAGCCTCTACATTTACCCAAGTTGAATGTGTGGAATTTTTGGTTCCATTGCTCGCAGCGTTTACTAATGTTCCATTCAACAACTCTGCTGTCTGTCTTACTTTTCCAGCACTATCTAACCGCCAAGCGCCATTCACTTTTGTATCCACTCTAACTCTTAAGGATTTATAAGTAGAAGTATTGATGGAAATTCCTGCTCTAAGGGTATAATTAACTGAATCAAAGGTTCGAACTCGATCATTGTTTGGAGAGCTGTCGTAACCTGGTTCATCTGTCGTATCAAACGGGGCGACACCTGACAATCGATCAATATCAACACTTACTTTAAATGGATTGGAAACACTAATTGCACGAGAATCTACTTCAAAACTATCTGGTACCAACTCATCAGAGATTTCATCTGTGGTAAGCTCCTCTAGTTGATCATTAGCTGTTTCTTCCTCTGATAATGGAGTAATTGGCTCTAAAAATTGTTCATCATAAGCCAATTTAAGAATTGTATCTGATGAATATTTCCCATCTAAATAAACTAACTTCACAGTACTTTCACTTGAATCTTTCCGATTAACTTTTAATTTTAAGGGTTGTCCTGTAATTAAGCGAATATAGACAACCTCTTTATTTTTTTCTATTGTCTGAAAAGCAATGCTAGTAAAATCATTAGAAGAATCCACTTTATTAATTTCGGATTTATTCTGATCGATTGTATCCGATTTTTGCTCACTGTTCTCTAGCTTCTCTACTTCATCCTTTATATTAAAATCATCTGAAGCTAGTTCCAACAGACTTGATTCTTGTCCATTTTCTAATACTTGTGATATTGAAAATCCTTTTTCCAAAGGAATTTTTACCCAATTACTTTTTTTAGTTGATAATTCAACGTCGGCCTGATTTTCATCTATTTCAAGAATTTCTTCAGTAATGGGGATATCATTTACTTTAATCATGATCTTTTCCTGATTTTGTTCTTTTGCATCTAATCTGTTGGTTTTCTTCAATAAAAAACCAAATAGTATTAAAAGAATGATTGATAGTAATAAAATGATTAAAAGACTTGCGTTATTTTTTTTTGAATTCATTACTCTTCGCATATCAGTCTTTCCACCTCCACCATTTTAAGTTTTACGTCTTTTGGTTTCACTCTTTTTCCAACCTTTTTTTAAAACAACCATAATCAATCCAACAATGATTAGACTAGTTGAAGTAATAATTAATAAGACAACTGTCTCATCACTTCCAGTAAATGGCAATTTGGTTGAGGCACTGTCATCTTGGTACAACTTAATTGTTTGATTTCCTTTTGTAATTTCAAACGGTATTTTCTTTTTAACTAATTCATATCCCTCAGGTGATTTTGTTTCAACTAAATAGTATTTTCCAGGGAATAAACCATCAAAAGTCACAACTCCTGTCGCTTCTGTCGTTGCTTTACCGATTTTTTTATCTGAATCAGTCTCATACAATTCAAACTCAGCGTTCTTAAGAGGCGTTCCTTTTGCTTTTTCTTCATCACTTAATTTACCATCACCATTGGTATCTACTGCTGTTCCAGCAATGTATTTGAATAAAGAAACCTTGCTAGGTCGAATCAAACCAAGATTTACATGGGGGATTTGATAGAGACTCTGTTCATTAACCAAGTCTGGTAATTCGGAAAGAAGCGGTTGAACATACTCGTCTGTCTTTGCCGTATCAATAGCTGCCTTTGAATTGATACTTGAATCATCACCAACCATTTTCTTTGTAATCAAGACTTTCTTTTGTTGAAGTTGATTGGCAATAACAAATTCTACAATGTATTCTCCTTCAGGTAAATTTTCAAAAAGATATTCTCCTTGATTATTAGTTTTAACCAAAGAATTATTGGCTTTATCAATAAATAATTTACCTGTCAAACTTTCTTTTACTAGTTCTTGTTTATATTTATTGTTAATTTGACTCGTTCGATAAAGTTTGACTGGAATATTAGCTACCTTTTCCTCTGTTTTTCCAATCAGCCCGTCTAAATCGTCATCATACCAAGCGATACCTGATAATTCCCGTCCTAAGACAGAAGAATTAGAAACGACTCCGTTAACCAATTGATTTAAATTAGAATTTAGAGTAGGACTATTTGCAAAACGATCTCCTGCTTTTTGATTTTTTGGTCTCAATGTCACAGAATAACTAAAATCTTCTCCTGGAGGCAACGCTGAATAGACTGCCATAATCGCTTTGGCACTGCTTAATACACTTTGATCATTCCCTAATTTCTTCCATTTCCCATCAGATAAATTTACAGAATTGGGATCCAGTTCAACAGAAACACTCATATTCGTATACCAAAGATCTCCTTTACCAACTAATGTTGTCGCATTGATTACATTGTAACTTCCCGAGTATTGTGTTCCTCGACCGTCTCCATTATAAGGAAGAACATCTAAGGCTCGAACATTTCCTAGGCTACCAGTTGAATGATTTTTATAGGAAATCGTAAATGAGATATCCGTCGGATTTTTCTCGTCTTGATTGGCCGGATCCATTGCATTTCCAGATTCAATAAAAGGAGCATCGGTAACTTTATCAATTACAATTACACCTGCATTACTGACCGTAACCGAAGTGTTACTAGTTCGTTGGGCAACTGAAGATGTATCTGTTACAGAAGAATCATTTTCTAACCAAACTTGCGAAACCACTTTAGCTGAAAGAGTTGCTTGGTTATTGGTAAAATTTAAAGCAGACGAAATAATGGATGTCTTAAAATTCACTGTTGGATTGTAATTTCCAGCTACAAGATAATCTTGAATAAAGC